>SKSJ01000100.1 GCA_007123055.1 Wenzhouxiangella sp.
CAGGTGTAGGGAAAAGCCTGCCCGCCCGCGGCCTCGATCTCTGCCTTGGTTTCCAGCAGCTTTTCCTCCCCACGGGCAACGATCACGACCTTGGCACCGGCCTCCCCCATCATCATGGCGGCGGCCTTGCCGATGCCCGATGAAGCCCCGGTAATCACCACCACCTTGTCGCGGACCTGGCCCGACAGCGAGCGGTCGATGAACAGCTCGGGGTCGAGGTGGCGCTCCCAATAGTCCCAGAGCACCCAGGCGTAGTCTTCGAGCGGCGGGACCTTGATTCCCGAGCCCTTGAGTGCCTTCTCGGCATCCCGATTATCGAACTGCGTCGGATAGCTGAAGAACCCGAGCATATCCTTCGGGATGCCAAGATCCTCCAGCACCTGGTTGATGATGCGCTTGACCGGCGGCAGCATGGCAAAACCCTGCTTGACCGGTGCCGGGATGAAGGAAAACAGGCGCGCATCGATCCGCATCGACATCAACGGCGCGTGGGCGGCGTCGGCGAACAGGTTCATCACCTCGCCGATGCGCTTCGGGTTTGGGTCGGTCAGGTGGAAGCACTGGCCATCGAGCTTGGGCTTGTGGGCAATATGGTCCATTGCCTGGGCGACATAATCGACCGGCACGATGTTGATACGGCTTCCTTCCAGCCCCAGGGTCGGCACCCAGGGCGGCAGCATCCGCCGCATCTTCTGGATCAGCTTGAAGAAATAGTAAGGACCATCGATCTTGTCGATTTCGCCGGTCTTGGAATGCCCGACCACGATGCCCGGACGATAGACTCGCCAAGGGATGCTGCACTGCCGCCTGACCAGCCCCTCGGAGTCATGCTTGGTTCGGAAATATGGGTGACTGAGACCGGTCGCTTCCTCGAACATGTCCTCACGGAAGGTGCCATGGTAGAGACCGGCCGCGGCGATCGAGGAGGTGTGATGGAAGCGTCCGGCGCTGATCTTCTCGGCTAGTTCAATGGCGTGCCGGGTACCGTCGATATTGGCTTTCTCGTTGGCACCATCATCGGCACTCAGATCGTAGATCGCCGCCAGATGGAAGAAGTGCCTGATCTTCCCCGACAGCTTCTCGGTATCGGCCTTGCTCACGCCCAGCGACGGTCGGGTGAGATCACCGGAGATGGCCACGATTCGACGCTTGTGGTCAGCCCAGCGCTCGGCCACCAGGTCATTGAACTTCTTCTTGGATCCGCGCCGGACCAGCACGTATATCGTACCCTTGCGCTTGACCAGTTGATCGACCAGATTACGTCCAATGAATCCGGTTCCACCGGTAATGAAGTAGGCCATGAAGTCCCTCCGACTGTGGCGTTGATGGCTGACAGGTCTGCAAAGATACCGCTTCCAGTCGCTTTGTGCCAACCCGCAGCGCGGCATCGCGTTGCCACCAGGGCGGTATTCATTGACCGTGTCAGACGGGCATGCTAGAAATGTCTCTTATACCAGATGGAAAAGCCCGGACCGATTCTCATGAACGATCTCGAAACCCGCTTCACGCAGGCAGCAGCCGACGCCCAGAAACTGCCGGAACGCCCCGACAACGATACCTTGCTCAAGCTCTATGCGCTCTACAAACAGGGCTCGGAAGGCGACGTATCCGGAGAGAAGCCGGGGTTCTTCGATTTCGTCGGCGTTGCCAAGTGGGAGGCCTGGGAAAAGATACAGGGCATGCCCCGGGAAGAAGCCATGCAGAAGTACGTCGACCTCGTGGAGTCACTGAAGGGTTGAGCGCCCTTCGCAAGCGATGGCCAGTCGCACCCGGGAGCGTATTCTCGAGACCGCACTTACCCTGTTCAACAGCGACGGCGAGCCGCATGTCACCACCAACCGGATCGCCGACGAGCTGGACATCAGCCCGGGCAACCTTCACTACCACTTTCGAACCAAGCAGGATCTGATCGAGGTGCTTTTTGGCCGTTTCGAGCAGCGGATGCTCTCGGTGCTGGCCACCCCGGAAGAGCGCGAACCTCATATCGAGGATATCTGGCTGTTCCTGCACCTGGCATTCGAGGCCATCGGTGAATACCGTTTTCTCTACCGAGACCTGACCGACCTGTGCGCACGCAACCGGGGGCTGCACTATCGCTTTCAGGGGATTCTCCGCCTTTCGATGGATACTGCCCGCGGGCTCTGTCAGGGCATGGCCGACAGCGGCCAGCTGAAAGCCAGTCGCGACGAGATGGATGCGCTTGTGCGCAACATCGTACTGGTCAGCACCTACTGGATCGCCTTCGACCAGGTACTTGAACACGACGCCCAACCCCACCCTGTTCGGGCAGCCTGGCAGGTCATGAGCCTGGTCAGCCCCTACCTTGTCGGACCGGCCCGCGATGAAATGAAAGCCCTTGCCTCCGCCTACCGCCAGTGATCGGGCCGTTGGCTGCATCGTTCCAGCCCGCACTGCGGCTGCTGTCTACCCGTTTCCCGGGCAAAAAAAGACCCGGACGGAGTCCGGGTCAAGGGGTTGCAGCTGTGCTGGGTCGAGGGAGGTAACCCAGGCTGCTTCGGGGTAGTCAGGGAGGAGTCGACTACACAAACATCGTTCAGCTGTTGCCGGAACCCTTCGGCGCCGGCTTGGCGGTGGCCGAAGCCGACTGCTTTTGCTGCTCGGAGAGCTCGCGGACGCGCTTGTTCAGTTCAGCCACGCGATCGCTGAGCTTGCTGATCTCTTCGGAGGTCGGCACGCCCAGACGTGACAGGGCACGGGCAACACGCTGCTCGAACACTTTCTCGAGCTTGTCCCAGTTGGTCTGGGCGCTCTCGCGCACCTTGCCGACGCGGCTTTCGACGTCGCCGCGCACGCCGCTGACCGTATCGGTGACCGATTTGCGACCCTTGTTCTCGAGCTTGGAGCCTTCCTTGACCAGGCGATCAAACAGCTTGGTGCTCTCGCCGAGTACCTTGCGGCTGGTCTCGTCGATGGTCTTCTGACCCTGCTTGAAAATCTTGCCACCTTCGTCCTGCGCCAGCGCGAAAGCACCCAGGCCCGCCAGCCAGATCTCGTGGGCGTAATCCTGAGCCTGAGTGGTCGCCGTCTTGCGGGCAGCCGTCTTGCGGGTCGCGGTCTTCTTGGTTACCTTCTTCTTGGCAACCTTCTTCTTTGCGGTCTTCTTGGCCATGGTCCTGCTCTCCTTTCCGCGGGCTGCGGATTGTGTCTGAAATACCGTTAAGCGTTAAGCTACAGGTAGTTTCTAGAGTGGTCACACTAAAATGAACACAAAAGACTGGGCTGACTTCCCATACGACACATCCCCGTACACCTACGAAGGACAGGCCTTGGCCGACGCCTGGCCGCAACTGCACCGTGGCGACTGTGAACCCCTGCCAGACGACAAACAGTTGCTGGAGGCATGGCGCCGCTACCATGCCGGCGATTTTGCCGGTGCCGTCGACCTGGCTGGAGAGATCGGAATCGCCGCCCACGCGGTGGCCAACAAGGCCTCGGGCATCTACGCCGACTATCTCGAGGAAGACGACGACACCAAGCTCGCCATCTACGAAGCGGGCATTGCGCGCGCCGAGGAGGCCATCGGGCAATTTCCCGACGATGCCAACGCCCATTACTTCCATGCCTTCCTGCTGGGCCGCTACAGTCAGTGCATCTCCATCACCAAGGCACTCTCCCAGGGCGTAGGCGGGAAAATTCGGGAATCACTGGACACCGCGCTGGAACTGGCCCCGGAACACGCCGAGGCTCACACCGCCATGGGTCTGTACCATGCCGAGATCATCGACAAGATCGGCAAGATGATCGGCGCCATGACCTACGGCGCAAGCGCCGACGAAGCCATGAAACAGTTCGAGCGGGCACTGGAACTGAGCCCCGACGCGCCAATCGCCCACATCGAATACGGTAACGGGCTGTACCTGCTGTTCGGCGACAAGCGACTGGACGAGTCGAACGCAGCCTATGAAAAAGCCGCCGCCATCGAGCCGATCGATGCGATGCAGAAGCTGGACGTGGAGTTCGCGAAGGCGTCGATTTGAAATGAAAGGTGAAAGGATAAAGGTAAAAGGAGAAAGGGAAACAGGGATAGTAAGTCCTGTTTTTCGAGCCTGCTCCTGATCGGCACCGGCTGATCAGTTTGTCAAAAACACGCAAACCCCTTCGCGTGGGACTCTTCCCCACCTTTCACCTTTCCCCTTTCACCTTTTACCTTTTACCTTTCACCTTTTCCTCATCCTCTTCCCCGTCAATCCACTCGTGCATCAAATCGGCGATTGACGGATCAACCGGCCCATGCTGCGGACCGATCAGCAAGGTCAGGTGAAGCAGGTTGCGGAATTCGGTCTGGAAGTTCTCCATGACCGCTTCCGGATCCGGAACCAGCCGGTTATCGGTGATCAGGCCACAGTAGACCTGACCGTTGTAGCTGATGATGCTGATTCCCATGCCAACCGAGCCGGTCTGAGGCACCCAGCACATCAACTCCTTGATTTCGGCACCGGCCAGGTAAAGCGGCTGTTGTGGACCCGGCACGTTGGTCAGTACGGTAGATGCCTTGCGGCTGAACAACTCCAGTGCCGGCTTCTGCACCGCCGCCGGCCCCATACCCAACAATGCAAGCAAGCCCAATGACATCATCGCCTGCTTGGAGTGCTTGAGATCGTGCATGTAGTCGGCGACCTGGTAGAGGCGCGCAAGCGGATTGGACTCGGCCACCGGCAATTCCAGGAACACCAGCCCGAAGTGATTTCCAAGTTCGCGGGCATGCTCGAGCGGCCGCAGGTTGACCGGCACGGTGGCACGCATACGCACGGCTGAAGGATCGTCACCGTACTGGACCAGGTAGCGATGCAGCGCGCCGGTCATCACCGAAATCAGCACGTCGTTGACTGTGCAACCCAGCGCCTTGCCGACCGCCTTGACCTCCTCGAGCGGTATCGGGCTGGTCCAGGAAGTGCGCTTGCGCACGCCGATGTCGCCCTTGAATCGCGATGGCGGGTCGTCTGAAAGCAGCAGCACATTGACCAGCTCTCCCAGCACCTCGGTCGCACCGCCCATGTAGTCGGTCGCCACGTGTGGTTCGCGCAGCAGGTGTGCCGCCTCGTCGAGAACCTTGTGACCGATGTGCTGTAGCGCGTCGATACCCTCCCGGGCGGGTGCCGTGAGGCGGCGGAAGATACCTGACTGTTCAGCCTGGCGACGTTTCCAGTGCTCAGGTTGCACCAGCCTGAAAGAGTCGGCCGCATTGTTCTCTGTCAACGACAGCAGAACCTGCACCAGGGCAATGCCGTCGGCGTAACAATGATGAATACGCGCAATGACCGCCGGTCCCTCGGAGTAGTTTTCGACGAGGTGGAACTGCCACAGTGGCTTGGTCTTGTCCAGCGGGGTGGAGGCGAGTTGCGAAGTCAGCTCCTCGAGCTCGACTTTTCCGGCCTCTCCCGGCAGTGCCGTCCGGATCACGTGGGCCGTGGGTTCGAACAGTTCGTCATTTTCCCAACAGCATCCGCGAGCATGCTCGACGGCCTTCTGCCGGAATCGCCGAAACGCCAGAAAGCGATTGAGAATGATCTCGCGAAAACGTTCGAACTCCACCGGTGCATCAAGCACGATCACACCGGTGATCATCATCAGGTTGCCCGGCTGCTCCATGCGCAGCCAGGCCAAATCGACGTTGGAAATGGGTTCGCGCTGGGCGCTACTCACCGGTACTCTCCCTGGGGCGACGGTGCCTGCGATTCTTTCATGCACCGCGGGGATGGTCAATCTGGCCGGTCAGTGCACCTGGCGACTGGGCTTGTCCTGACCACCGGTGCTGGCCAGGTCGTAAGGCAGCTTGACCTGGTCGAGGCCAAATTGCTTGAGCACGGGCTGCAACTGGTGATGAATCAGTGGGTAAAGCTGTCGGGTCAGGCTGCCGTGATGTTGTGAAAACGTTTCGAAGTCGACCGCCTCGCCGTGAATCTGCCGGTAGACGGCCTGCAGCACCAACTCGATGGTGAACAGTGGCTGATCCGGGTTCTCCGCCTCGCGGTTGCCGCGGCAAAGCAGCCGGGCGGTCACCTGGTACTGCGGCAACTCCCCCTCGGCCGGCATCTCCCGAGGCGTCAGCTTCAACTCTACCTTGGCATTGAAGTTCTGCCCCTGGGTCACGATTTCGGTCAGGTCGGCATTCAGCCGGGTCAACTGCGTGTGTGCCAGGGCGAAATGGTCCAGCAGATTCGTCATCGGTCGATCCAAAAGCTTCGGAAGACTATTCAATGGTCATGGCCGGCCATGGTTTCAACCCGCCCGCGATGCATGTATGGCCCGCACCGGTCGCGACATGTCGTGGGAATGAAAACGCCCGCACGGTGGCGGGCGTTCTCTTGCGACTTGGCGGTTGTCGCTCGTCAGGGCGAGAAGGTCTGCACGTCGATGGCCCCGGACTGGGCATCGCCTTCACCAAAGCCCAGCTCGAGGTAATCGTTGACCAGCCACAGGCGAAGCTGGTTGGTGTAGAACGGACTGACCATGACGCCACTGCGACCGCCCGGAATGACCTCACTGACGCTGGGTTTGCCCGGCGTCATTTCGGCCACCGTGCGCCGCGCGGCACCGGCGGAGAACATGAAGCCGTTGGCACTGTCGGCGCGTGAACTGTGTCCGGAAGCGTCAACGACCTCGAAACCACCGGCGCGCGCCACGCCTGGCAAGCCTTCGTCAAGATCACTCAAGCCGCCGCCGTTGGGAACATTGAAGGGATCGGCCCCCAGGGGGTGACGAAACACGACGCGATGCAGGCGTCCCCAGCGGTAATCGTTCTGATCCGTGGAGTTGCCGAATGCCGGCGCGAACTCGTCGCTGGCGAGCAGATCGAGGGTTCCGGCCAGGCTGGCCAGCAGCACCGTGTCGCGGGCAGTGGCCATGTCCGGTGCACCCTCGACATTGAAGAACGGAATACCCGAAACACCGACACCACCGCGCTCGGGGAAACTGGCGAGCAGGTTGTAGAAGGCGCGGAAGGCATCACGCGATCCCGGGAGCTGGTCTTCCAGGGCGATTGCGCTCAGGGTGGCATCGATGGTGTTGCCGATGGCCTGCCCCCGCCAGACCGAGTAGATGGTCGCGGCGATGGAGTTGGCCACCTCTTCCGGCGTAGGCTGGGTACCTCCCATCGGGTTGCCGCCGGGATCAAAACCATCAGCCAGCCCGGTCGGCGTGGAAAAGTCCCACTCGGCCAGGCGAGCAATCGCTTCCTGAACCCGCGGATCCAGGGCGAACTGGGCCAGTCCCGGCCATGCTTCCTCATCGGTCGCATTCTCGAACGCGGCCAGCACGTGCGGCACGACCAGTTCGGCATCGAACATCTGGTTGTTGGCCTGCAACGCCTTCATTTGCTCGACCGTAATCGGCCCGGACTCGATCAGGTCCTGCAGCACGCGATCAACGCGCGCCATGCGCAGCGAGGAGTAGCCGGGATTGAGATAATAGATGCCGTTGGCACCGGGGCGCAGCTGGCTGAGCGGATTGTTGTCGAGCGTCACGCCAACCGGATCATTATTGGCATTGGCGATGTAGCCTCGCGCCGGGTTGATGAGGTGCGGCATCTCCTCACGCGGCAGCGTGGCGTAACGGAAGCCACGTGGCGAGTGCTCGTTGGCCGGGAGCCACTCGTGATCAAGTGCACCGCTGCCGTCGCGCAACAGGAACGGCGGAACCTCGCCGTCCACACGCATGTCCTGCAGGTCGGCACGCAACGGCACTCCGCCGGTCGTGAAATAGGCGATATTTCCCTCGACGTCGGCATAAACCACGTTCTGGGAGCCGAATGTCCAGTTGGGAATGGCGGCCTGGAACTCTTCCATGTTGCTGGCGCGCTCGAAGCCGCGCAGCGTGGACAATTCGAAGGTCGCTCCCCAGCCGGCGTACTGCACGGAGATGCCGGTACCCGCTTCGGGCTGAGCCACGATCGGTCCGTTGTTGCGGCGCGGCACGATGAAGGTGATGCCGCCGGCATCGTAGCCGACGTTGGCGCGCGTGACCGAGTCCGTTTCGCCGTTGCCGATATTGTTGACGAAGTAGCTCTGGAAGCCGTAGATCAGCGGCTCGGCCTGGCCGTTGTAAAGAGTGTGCGTGGGCAGACCGTAGGCGTTGACCAGCAGGTCCTCCTGGTACCAGTCGGTGACATCGACATTGTGATTGGTCAGTCCCCAGCACAGGTTCAGGTTGCAGCCGAGCAGGGTCAGCGGCGTGCCCGGGAGACTTACCCCGCTGACGACGCGGCCCTCATCGCGAACCACGATGTTCTCGTTGACCATGACCGGCGGCATATCGAGCCCAAGGTGCGGGTCGTTGGCCATGATCGGGTGGCCGCTGGCCGTGTGCTCACCGGAAACGACCCACCAGTTGCTGGCCGCGCGGTTCTCGGCATTGCCGATGGTGTTGCCCAGGAGCGGAATCTCGCGCACCCGTTCGAGATAGGAACGCAGGCCGTCGATCACCCCGTCGTTGACCTGGGGGAGGTTGTTCCAGCGCGCTGGCGACGACTTGGCGGAAGGGGTCTCGGACTGCAGGCTGGCGCCCTCGCCCGCCGGCACCGGAATGATGCCCGCGGTCTCGAAGAAGTCGGGAACAGTGAGACGGTCGTCGGAAGGCTGGCTGCGGATGATGTCCTCGAAGTACAGTGCCAGTCCGTCGAAGCCCACCGCATCGCCGACGCCCTGGTAGGTTCCCAGGCGAATGGTGCGGTCGACGACGCCGGAATCGAACGACAGCTGGAAGGCCACCAGCTTGCCGACCACCAGCGAGTCGACCGGCGACCAGGGCTCGACCGATTCCAGTTCCAGCACGCCATACTCCGGCGGCAATTGCCCGGCGGCGATGAAAGCGTTGACGCCGTCGGTGTAAGCCTTGACCCAGTCCTTCTCGTCCTGCGAGAGCCTCAGCCAGGTCTGCAGGGCACCGCGACGCAAGCCCAGGGTGCGCAACTGGACATCGCTACTGAGGGCCGCCGGTCCGAGCAGCTCCCCCAAAGTGCCGGAAGCGACCCGTCGGAGGTAGTCCATCTGGAACATGCGGTCGCGCGCATGCAGGAAGCCCCTGACGTAATTCACGTCGCGCTCGGTTTCGCCGACGATCGTCGGAATGCCGTTGGCGTCGGTGTAAACGGTGACCGAGTCGGACAGACCTGGCAGTTGCTGGGCCTGAAGAGAGCCGGCCAGCAGCACGCTGCCGAGAAGTAAAGAGAGCTTTTTCATTGTTGAACCCCGATTTTGGCGAGAACCCTGATTATTGCACAGATGCCATCCATCCCCGTCACCCCCGGGAAAACCGCCCACCCGGCGCCTTAACCCCGGCGTCCCGGGCGCGTATAATACGCCCCGCCTCGACGCGTCCGGGAAACCACCCGGCGCCGGGTCCGACAAGAATCATTCAATTTTGAGGAGTCAACATGGCGCAGACTGTCGCCGCCTTCAAGGTGGACTATTTCCAGTTCCTGAAGCCAGACGGCAAGCTCGTGGAAGACCAGCA
>SKSJ01000064.1 GCA_007123055.1 Wenzhouxiangella sp.
ATGATCTCGACGCGCTCGACGGTGTCGATGTCGGAGTGAAGGTAGCGCACCCTGACATCATGCTCGGCCAGGTACTCAGTGAGATTTTCGGCCATGCGCTTGGTCAGCGTGGTGACCAGCACGCGATCGCCCTGCCCCACTCGCTTGCCGATCTCGGAGAGCAGGTCGTCGACCTGGCTGCCAACCGGGCGCACTTCGACCTCCGGGTCGACCAGCCCGGTCGGGCGCACCACCTGTTCGGCGACGATCTGCGAGTGGTCGAACTCCCATTTCCTCGGTGTGGCCGAGACCAGGATCATCTGCGGCGCTCGCTCCTCGAACTCCTCGAAGCGCAGCGGCCGGTTGTCCAGCGCCGAGGGCAGGCGGAACCCGTACTCCACCAGGGTTTCCTTGCGCGCGCGGTCGCCACGGTACATGCCGCCGATCTGCGGAATGGTGACGTGCGACTCGTCGACGATCAGCATAGCGTCCTTGGGCAGGTAGTCGAACAGGGTCGGCGGCGGGTCGCCGGGCTGGCGGCCGGTGAGGTGGCGCGAGTAGTTCTCGATGCCCTGGCAGTAGCCGAGCTCCAGCATCATCTCGATGTCGAACTGGGTGCGCTGCTGCAGGCGCTGGGCCTCGAGCAGCTTGCCGGCCGATTCCAGTTGCTCCAGTCGTTCCTTGAGTTCGGCCTTGATGGCGTCGACCGCATCGAGCACCACCTGGCGCGGGGTGACGTAATGCGTCTTGGGGAAGATCGTGAGCTCGTCGACTTTTTCGTGCATTTCGCCGGTGAGCGGATCGAAGTGGCTGATGCGCTCGATCTCGTCGTCGAACAGTTCCACGCGCACCGCTTCCATCTCCGAGTCGCCCGGAAACAGGTCGATGACCTCGCCGCGCACCCGGTAGGTGCCGCGCCTGAGCTCGAAATCGTTGCGGGAGTACTGCATTTCAGCCAGGCGCCTGAGAATTTCGCGCTGGTCCATGCGCTCACCGACTCTCAGCGGCAGGGTCATCTTCAGAAACGAGCTTGGATCACCCAGACCGTAGATCGACGATACCGTCGCCACGATCAAGGCATCGGGCCTTTCGAGCAGGGCCTTGGTGGCCGACAGGCGCATCTGCTCGATATGCTCGTTGATCGAGGCATCCTTTTCGATGAACGTGTCCGACGAGGGGACGTAGGCCTCGGGCTGGTAGTAGTCGTAGTAGCTGACGAAATACTCGACCGCGTTGTCGGGGAAGAAGGCCTTGAACTCCCCGTAGAGCTGGGCGGCCAAGGTCTTGTTGGGTGCCATCACCAGGGCCGGGCGCTGGACGCGCTCGATGACATTGGCCATGGTGAAGGTCTTGCCCGAGCCGGTCACGCCGAGCAGCGTCAGGTGCGAATGCCCGGCTCCCAGCCCTTTGACCAGCTTACCGATGGCCTCCGGCTGGTCCCCGGCCGGCTCGTAGCTTGACGCCATGCGGAAGCGCTTGCCCATGTCCGTCTGCATCCTGTCGACAACCAACCTATAATTATAAGGCTCGCGTGACCATCAACCGTCCACGCTGTACAGTCAACCACTCACACCTCAGTAGGGAGTAGCACCGTGTCCATCCGCTTCGCACAGCGCGTCGCCCAGGTCAAGCCGTCCGCCACCATCGCCATGTCCGCCAAGGCCGCCGAACTCAAGGCCGCCGGCAAGGACGTCATCTCGCTGAGCATGGGTGAACCTGATTTCGACACGCCTGCGCACATCCGCAAGGCTGCCGTTGAAGCCATCGAATCGGGCCAGACCCGCTACACCCCGGTCGACGGCACGCCGGAGTTGAAACAGGCCATCATCACGAAATTCCAGCGCGACAACGAACTGACCTACGAGCCCGACGAGATCCTGGTCTCGACCGGTGCCAAACAGAGTCTGTACAACCTGATGCAGTCCCTGATCGGTGAAGACGACGAAGTGCTGATCCCGGCACCCTACTGGGTGTCCTACCCCGACATGGTGCGTCTGGCCGGCGGGGCTCCGATGACACTCAACACCACGGCAAGCAATGATTTCAGGATCACGCCGTCGCAATTGACCGCCTCGATCAACGAGCACACCAGAATGCTGGTCCTCAACTCGCCAAGCAACCCCTCGGGCCGCGCCTATACACGCCGGCAACTGGCCGAGCTTGGTGAAGTACTGCTCGAGCACCCACGGATCGTGATCTGCGTCGACGATATCTACGAACATATCTGGTGGGCCGAGGAGCCGTTCTCCACCCTGGCCCAGGCCGTTCCCGGCCTGAAGGACCGCACCATCACCATCAACGGTGTGTCCAAGGCCTATGCCATGACCGGCTGGCGCATCGGTTATGCCGGCGGGCCCGCCGAAATCATCAAACAGATGAAAAAGATCCAGGGTCAAAGCACCTCCAACCCCTGCTCGGTCAGCCAGGCGGCCGCCACCGCCGCCCTCAACGGCGACCAGACCTGCGTGAGCGAGATGTGTGCCGCCTTCAAGCAGCGCCACGACTGGCTGGTACCGGCACTCAATGAACTGCCGGGCGTGAGCTGCAGTCCCGGCGAAGGCTCCTTCTACGCCTTCGCCGACTTCAGCGGCGCCATCGAGAAACTGGGACTCAAGGACGACCTGGAACTGGCCGAGATGCTGTTGGAAAAAGCGCTGGTGGCCAGCGTGCCCGGTACGGCTTTTGGCACCCCGGGGCATCTCCGACTGTCGTTTGCCTGCGCCATGGAGACCCTGGAGCAGGCCGTTGAACGCATCTCGAAAGTCCTGTAGGCGCGCGACAGCCGGCCTCTGCAAGATGTCACACGGGCACAGACCCGTGTGACTGACATCCCGATACGCCGTTTTCCTACACGCCGTATCTGACATCTCCGCTTCTGCCGGAACACCACGGCCCGGAAAATCTCTCCCCGGTCACCACCATCGGGAGAGCCTGCATGTCTTCAAGTCAGAGAGGACTGACACTGATTGAACTGATGATCGCGCTGGCCGTGGCCGCCGTGATCCTGACTTCAGCGGTGCCGGCCTTCGGTCGCTTCATCCAGGAAAACCGCATCACCGCGACCACCAATCACCTGGTCAGCCACTTGCAGTACGCCCGCCACGAAGCGGTCTTTCGCAACGTCTATGTCGCCGCCTGCCCCAGCATCGACGGCGAGCAATGTACCGGCGGCAACCGCTGGGACGAGGGATTCATCATCTACGTCGATCCACAGAACAATCGACAGCCTGATCACCCCGAAGACATTCTGCGAGTGGTGGGTCCCGACGAGCGCGTCCTCATGCACAGTGCCGGCCGCTTCCGCGTGCGTTTCCAGGGCCACGGCGGGGCTTACGGTACCAACCTGACCATCCGTGTCTGCGATGTCAGCAAACAGGCCAGCCCGCGGGCGGTGATCGTCTCCAACCCGGGGCGAATCCGGGCGACGCGGGATGTTGATGAGGGGGAGTGTGAAGTGTGAAGGGGAAGAGGGGGAGAGAGGGAGAGGGGGAGAGGGCGGCGGGCGACAGATTTCGAAGCGGCGCCTCTGCCTTGTGTTCTTGCTTCCCGTCAAACACCTGATGTAAGATTGAAACACTTGTTTGAATCAGGTGTTTCAATTGGGCGTTTCAACGCGCGACCGTATTCTTGATACCGCTGAACGGCTGTTCGCCGAGCAGGGCTTCCATGTCGCCACACTCCGGCAAATCACGCAGGAAGCCGGTGTCAACCTGGCCGCCGTGAACTACCACTTTGGCTCCAAGCAGGCGCTGATGCGTGCCATCTTCAAGCGCCGGCTCGATGCCCTCAACGCCGCACGCATGGAACAACTCGAAGGCGCCCTCAAAGCGGACTCGCCGGAACTCGAAGACGTACTCGATGCCTTCGTGCAGCCGGCGCTGGCGTTCACTCGCGGCGGCGACGCCGAAGGCCAGCGCTTCATGCAGCTTCTGCTGCGTGCCTTCGCCGACCGCGACACCGACCTGCACCAGGCCATGCGCCAGGAGTACGCGCACGTCATGCGGCGCTTTGCCGATGCTATCGGCCGCGCCCTGCCCGATGCCGACACCGAAAGACTCAGGCAACAACTGGATTTCATTGTCGGGGCGCTGACTCTGACGATGGCAGAATCCGCTCTCAAGGACACTCGCATCATCGCCGGCGAACTGGTTCGCTTCGCCGCTGCCGGGTTGCGCGCTTCGGTGCCCGCTGAAGCCCAGAGCGCGGCCCGCTTTCCCATGGAGGCTAGATCATGACGCTTTCTCTCGTTGTTCTGCTGTTACTGGTCCTGGCCGTGCTGGCCTGGTTCCGTGCTCCCGGATGGCTGGGCGCACTGGCCGCCGTCGGTGCGCTGGTCGCTGCCGTCACCACGCCGGCCGGCTGGCCGGCGGTCGTGGTTGGCGCCATCGCGACACTCATGCTGGTGCCTCTGGGGCTGCCGCCGATCCGGCAAGCGCTGATATCCAATCGTCTGTTCGGCTGGTTCAAGTCGGTGCTGCCACCGATGTCGGCCACGGAGCGCGAAGCGCTGGACGCCGGCACCGTTTGGTGGGATGCGGAACTGTTCTCCGGCCGCCCTCGCTGGAAGACGCTGTTCGACATGAAAAAGCCGGGATTGAGTGAACGCGAGCAGGCCTTCATGGACAACGAGGTCGAAGCGCTTTGCGCCATGATCGACGACTGGCAGGTCAATCACGAGTTGAACGACCTGCCCCCGGAAGTCTGGCAGTTCATCCGCGAGAAGAAATTCCTGAGCATGATCATCCCGCAGGAATATGGCGGCCTGGACTTTTCCGCCCAGGGCAACGGCGCGGTGGTGACCAAGATCGCCAGCCGCAGCCTGTCGGCAGCAGTCACCGTGATGGTGCCCAACTCGCTGGGCCCCGGCGAGCTGCTGATGCACTTCGGCACCGACGAGCAGAAGGATCACTACCTGCCACGCCTGGCCTCTGGCGAAGAAATCCCCTGCTTCGCGCTGACCTCGCCGCTGGCCGGGTCCGACGCCGCTTCCATGCCCGACGAGGGCATTGTCTGCAAGGGCACTTACAACGGCGAGGAAGTAATCGGTCTGAAAGTGAGCTGGGACAAGCGCTACATCACGCTGGCACCGGTGGCCACCGTACTCGGGCTGGCCTTCAAGGCGCGTGATCCCGAAGGCCTGCTCGGCGGCAAGGAACACTTGGGCATCACCTGTGCGCTGATCCCGACCGACACGCCGGGCGTGGAAATCGGCAACCGCCACCAGCCCGGCGGCGCCACCTTCATGAACGGCCCGACACGCGGCCAGGACGTGTTCATCCCCCTGGACTGGGTGATCGGCGGCGCCGAGCGTGTCGGCCAGGGCTGGCGCATGCTCATGCACTGCCTTGCGGCCGGACGCGCCATCTCGCTGCCGGCCCAGAGTGTCGCCAACGGCAAGCTGACCAGCATGACCACCGGCGCCTATGCCCGCGTCCGCTACCAGTTCAAGCAACCCATCGGCCATTTCGAGGGGATCGAGGAGCCACTGGCGCGCATCGGCGGCGAGACCTACCGCATGGAGGCCGCGCACAAGATCACGCTGAGCGCGCTTGACAATGGCGAGAAGCCGGTCGTGCTCTCGGCCATCCTCAAGGCCTACCTGACCGAGGCCAATCGCCGGGTACTCAACGACGCCATGGACGTGCATGGCGGCAAGGCCGTAGTCGAGGGACCCGGCAATTACCTGGCCATTCCCTTCCAGGCCATCCCCGTGGCGATCACGGTCGAGGGCGCCAACATCCTGACCCGCTCCATGATCGTGTTCGGCCAGGGCGCCATTCGTTGCCATCCCTATCTCCTCAAGGAGATGGAAGCGGCCGCCGACGACGATGCGACCGCCTTTGACCGCGCGCTGTGGGCGCATGTCGGGTTCCTGATCTCCAACGCTCTGCGCACCCCGGTGCTGGGCTTGACCGGCGGCCGGCTTAGCGCCAGCCCGGTGTCGGGAGCAACGGCACGTTACTACCGCCGCATCAACCGGCTCAGTGCCGCCTTCACCCTGATCGCCGACCTGTGCCTGCTGATCCTGGGCGGCAAGTTCAAATTCAAGGAAAAACTGTCCGGTCGGCTGGCCGATGCGCTGGCCCACCTCTACATGGCCTCGGCCACGCTCCGGCGGTTCGAGGACGACGGCCGACCCGACGAAGACCTGCCGGTGGTTCGCTGGGCGGTCGAGGACAGCCTGCACCAGGTCGAGGAAGCGCTCTACGGCGTGTTGCGCAATTTCCCCGTGCCCGCGCTCGGTCCCGTGCTGCGTGTACTGGCCTTTCCCTGGGGCCGTCGCCATCACCAGAGCGACGACCGTAACGGCCACCGTATCGCCCGCCTGTTGCTGGAGAATTCGGGCACCCGCAAGCGCCTGATCGACGGTGCCTTTCAGTCCAAAGCCGACGACGGTGCCGGCCTGGTACTTCAGGCTTTCGATGCAGTACTCAAGGCCGCGCCGGCGGAAATGGCGATACGCAATGCGCTCAAGGCCGTGCCCAACCCACTGAACGTGGAAAGACTGGCCGCGAAAGCTGTCGAAGCCGGCGTGATCAGCGAAGAACAGGCCGCCGATCTCAAGCGCGCCCAGGAACTGAGCGCCAGGGTCATCGCCGTCGACGAATTCACCCCGGAAGAAAGCGGCGGCCAGCAGAGCCTGGAACCACCACAGGCCGCCGCCGGGTAAAGATGTTCACCACGGAGACACAGAGCGCACAGAGAACTGAAAAGATTCGAATTTCCAGTTTTTCTCCGTGAGCTCTGTGCCTCTGTGGTGAGAATATTTTCAAGAAACTGCTCAGCTAAAGGATTATCAATGACTGATCACAAGCTCACCGTTCGACGCGCCGCGGTGCTGGGTGCCGGTGTGATGGGGGCGCAGATTGCCGCCCATCTGACCGCCGCCGGCATTCCCGTGGATCTTTACGACCTGCCTTCCGACGAGGGCAAGCGTAGCCGCATCGCCGACGAGGCGCGCAAGAAACTGGCCAAGCAGAAGCCGGCGCCCCTGGCCCGCAAGGATCTGGCCGAGTTCATCACCCCGCGCAACTTCGAAGACGACCTCGAGCAACTGGCCCACTGCGACTTCATCATCGAGGCCATCGTCGAGCGCATGGATATCAAGCAGGATCTTTACGAGAAGATCGGGCCGCATATCGGCGCCGATGCCCTGTTCGTGACCAACACCTCGGGCTTGTCGATCACCGAGCTGACCGGCGTGGTGCCCGAGGCACTGAAGTCTCGATTCTGCGGCGTGCACTTTTTCAACCCGCCGCGCTACATGCATCTGGTCGAGCTGATTCCGCATGCCGGGACCGAAGACCGCATTCTCGACCTGCTCGAGGATTTTCTCACCCGCAGCCTGGGCAAGGGCGTGGTGCGCTGCCGCGACACGGCCAACTTCATCGCCAACCGCGTCGGCGTGTTCACCATGTGGTCGACCATGCATCATGCCGAGCGCCTCGGCCTGCCCTTCGATACCGTCGATGCCCTGACCGGCCCGGCCATCGGCCGGCCCAAGAGCGCGACCTTCCGCCTGGCCGACGTCGTCGGGCTGGACACCATGGCCAACGTCATCCGCACCATGGACGCCAAGCTCGAAGATGACCCCTGGCATGCCTGGTTCCAGGCACCGGATTGGCTGCAGAAGCTTATCGACGCTGGGGCACTCGGCCAGAAGGCCGGGGCCGGCGTGTTCCGCAAGGACGGCAAGGAGATCAAGGTCTTTGACCCGGCCTCCGGCGATTACCGCGCCACCGATTACAGCGTGCGCGACGAAGTCAAGCAGATCCTGGCCATCAAGGATCCGGGCGAAAAGCTGGCCGCACTGGCGAAATGCGAGTATCCGGAAACGGAATTCCTGTGGGCCATCCACCGCGACCTGTTCCATTACTGCGCCTACCACCTGGCCGAAATCGCCGAAAGTGCGCGCGAGGTGGACCTGGCCATGCGCTGGGGCTACGGCTGGAACAGCGGCCCGTTCGAGCAATGGCAGGCAGCCGGCTGGCAGCAGGTGGCCGAGCTCATCGACCGCGACATTCGTGCCGGCAAGACCGGTGTCGAGGCCGGCCTGCCCAAGTGGGTGGCCGAGGTCGAGGGCGCCCATGGCCCCGGAGGCTCGTGGTCGCCGACGGCCGCCGGGTACAGCCCGCGCCCGGACCTGCCGGTCTACAAGCGCCAGTACCAGCCGATCCGCCTGCTCGGCGAAGCGCGCCATGATGGCCAGACGGTGGAAGAAACCGATGCCATTCGCCTGTGGACGCTGCACGACGATGTCCTCATCGCCAGCCTGAAAACCAAGATGGGCGTGATCGACAACGGTGTGGTCGACGGCCTGAACAAGGCGCTGGACCGGGCCGAGCGCGATTTCGAGGGCCTGGTGATCTGGCAGCCGAATGGCCCCTTCTCGGCCGGCGCCAATCTCAAGGCCGCCGCCGAGGCCATACAGAAAGGCGACTTCGACAGCGTCCGCACCCTGATCGAGGGCTTCCAGGCCGTCAACCTGCGCATGCGTTACTCCACGGCACCCTCGGTCGCCGCCGTTCGCGGCCTTACCCTGGGTGGAGGACTGGAACTGGCCATGCACGCCAGCCGTCGAGTGGCTCACCTGGAAAGCTACATGGGGCTGGTCGAGGCCGGTGTCGGCCTGCTTCCGGCCGGCGGCGGCCTGGCCACACTGGCCTTGCAGATCAACGCCGACACGGCCGCCGGCGATACCTGGCCGCTGCTGGAGAAGCGTTACAAGCAGGTGGCCATGGGCCAGGTGGCCGGTTCGGCCATGGAAGCCAGGGAAATGGGCTATCTGCGGCCTCAAGACCTGGTCGTGATGCACGAGCACGAACTGCTGCACGCCGCCCACCACCAGGTACGCGCACTGGCTGCTGCCGGCTACCGTCCCGAGCATCCCGCCAACTTCCCGGCGGCCGGCGATGTCGGCATTGCCACGCTCAAGATGCTGCTGGTCAACATGCTCGAAGGCCACTTCATCTCCGAGCACGACTTCGAGATCGGCGAGCGCATCGCCACGGTAATCTCCGGCGGCGAAATCGACCGCGGCACCCCGATCAACGAGGACTGGCTGCACCACCTCGAGCGCGAGCACTTCCTCGAGCTGTGTGCGATGGAAAAGACCCAGGAGCGCATTGGGCACATGCTCAAGACCGGCAAGCCATTGAGAAACTGACGCTGGGCCCTGGAAGTACCCAAAGGCTCTAACACGAAGAGCACGAAGAAGGCACGAAGGAAAGAATGAGAAAGGCAAGGATTGAAAGAGCAATGGAACGACATGAACACTTGTTTTTCTTCGTGTTCTTCGTGCCCTCCTTCGTGGCCTTCGTGTTAACAATTTAGCCAAGAAACAGGCAAAGGATTATTGACATGAGCAATGCATACGTAGTGGCAGCTGTGAGGACCCCCGTCGC
>SKSJ01000027.1 GCA_007123055.1 Wenzhouxiangella sp.
CGAGTTCCATGATCTCGATGGCATGGTCGACCATGCGCTCGACGCTTTCGCGGAAACTCATGCCCTGCTGGGCAAACTTGGTGTCGCTCATCGCTGATCCCTTCTGGTTGGTGCCCTGAACATAAACGCGCATCGCAGCGTGGGTCAAACTGCGATCGTTCCGGGCCACCCAGGCCCCAGGGACCGGAAACCTCGCCGGCTGGCGCCCGCTCATCCATTGACGAGGTGTGCATGATGATGCGGTAGCGTTTAGTATTAGAACAACTTGAACCAATGAGCGGCCGGCTGATCCCATGGAACGAGGCAAGGGAAAACGACGATGAACCAGGCTCATCCGGTGGGGGGTGACGGATGATTCGACTGGCCTCGAGCCTGTGTGGCGCCTTGTTGGTCGCATTGACTGCCAATGCCGGGGCGGATGATCCGGCCCGCCTGCTCGAGGAGATCCGCGAGATCAGCTATACGCGCCACTGGCACGAGGCGCAGGCGATGCTCGACGAGATCGCCGGGGAGGTGGAAGGTTTTCCCCCTCGCCAGCAGGTCGAATACCACTTGCTCGAGGCGCGCCATCTGACCCTCGATGATCGCAGTCGCGAGGCCCTGTCGCGGGCCGGTGAGTTGCTCGACCTTCCGCTCGATGACGATCAGCGCCTGCGCACCCTGCAGTTTGCCGCCAACGTGGCCGTGTTGCTTCGGGAATACGAGACGGCCTTCGAACACCTGCTCGATGCGCTCGCGGTGGAAGCCGACGTGGACGACCCGGGGGCCGTGATCGATACCTACAACATGGCCGGTTACATGTTCGGTCGGGTCGGTGAACACGAGCGGGCCGCGGTCTACGGGGAACGTGCCGTCGGCCTGGCGCTGGAACTCGGTGATCGGAACCGGCAATGCGTGGCCCGCCAGCGCCTGGCGCCCGTCTACAAATGGGCAGGGATGGAGCAGCGTGCCGAAAGCGAGTATCGGCGCGGTATCGAAGTCTGTGAGCAGATCGGGAACATGCTGTTCGTCGGCGTGCTCAAGCATGGGCTGGCCGACCAGCTACGAAAGCTCGGCCGTCTCGAGGAAGCTCGTGAGCTGGCACTGGGATCCATCAAGCTTCTCGAGGATTCCAACTTTCCCCTGGGAGAGTACGAGGCCCGGTTGGTGCTGGCCGAGGTGTTGCATGAACTCGGCGACGAGGAAGCATGGGCCGAACAGGACCTGGACGACCTGTCGCGATATTTTCGCGAGGGCGAGCTATGGGACCAGCTTGCCCGTCTGGAGGCGCTGTTCTCTGCCCGCGCCGAGTCTGACGGGAGCCCACAACAGGCGCTGGCGCATCTGCATCAGTATCTGGATGCCCGCGAACACTTTCTCGGCCGCGATCGCGCCATGCAGCTCGCTTATCTGCAGGTCCAGTTCGACTCACGCCTGAAGGATCAGCAGATCGAGTTGCTGGCGGAGTCGGCGCGGGTGGCACGGGTCGAGCAGCTGGCGGCCGAGCAGGAGCAGCGGTCCCGCACCGCGATCCTGGTGTTGTCCTCCGCGCTGCTGGTGCTGCTGGTGGTCATGTTGCTGGGAGCCTTGCGTGGCCGTCGTCACTTTCGTTATCTCTCTCGCCATGACCCGCTCAGCGGTCTCGCCAACCAGGGCTGGTTCCTGCAACGGGCCGAAGCCATGCTCGCAAGAGCCCGTCAGTCCAACAAGGATACCTGCCTGGTCCTGGCCGATATCGACAACTTCAAGCGTATCAATGATTTACATGGCCACCTGGTTGGCGACGGCGTGATCGGGCAGACAGCACGCCGGCTGCGCGAGGCCTTTGGCGAAGACGCCCTGATCGGGCGAGTCGGCGGCGAGGAATTCGGCGTCATGATGCAGACCGGGAGAATCGATGATGTCGTCGATGCCATCGAGCGATTCCGACAGCAAGGGCAGGAATCGGGTCGATCCAGGGATCCCCGGTTCACGCTCAGTTTCGGCGTGGCCCGGCTGCAACCCGGCGATTCCCTGTCTGACTTGCGGTTACGTGCCGATCAGGGACTCTACGAGGCCAAGCGGGGCGGGCGCGATCGGTATGTGATCGTGGACAAGGGCGGCGTCGGCGGCGAATCCGGTCTCAGCCCGGCCTGAAGCACCGCGGGACTCATTCCTCCTCGTCCCAGCCGTAATCGAAAGTGATTTCCTCGTCGGCTGCGATGTCGCGAATGGCGTAGAGTTCGGTGCCCCACCAGTCGGCATTGGGATCGGAGGAGTGGTTGAGGAAGCGCATCTCGTTGTCGCCGTCGATGCCCTCCCAGCGCTCGGTTTCCTCGTTCCACAGCCACAGCACGTGCATGCCATCGTCCTGGGTCGGCGGGCCCTCGTAGGTGCCAATGTAGTCATCCTGCGTGATGTCCTGGCGCGCGAACAGACCACGGCCATGGATGGAAGATTTCCGGACGCAGGCGCGTGGATTGTCGTCAAATCGTTTCTTGTTCATTGTTGTGGTGCCGGTGACAGTTTTCCCGTTTCGGGATCGGTGGTGATGGAATTGCCGCGGACGACGGGAGCGGAACGGCGGGCCGTGAGGTCATGCTCGATACGGCCGGCCGCTTCGGGATGCAATGGATAGAGGTGCATGACCCGTCTGTCCTCGACCAGTGTCCAGGCAACCAGTCCGAGGTCCTTGTGCTGGTGCACGGTCAGGCTGTCGGGCCGGTCGGTTGCCCCGGCGATCTCGATCATCATCTGCTGGGCCGGGTCGAAGGTCAGCCGATCATCGCCCCTCGCCTGCCAGGGCACGGCGTGTGCATCGAGCATGGCGGCGAGCGTGCGGAATGCGCGGGTCCACAAGACGTAGTCGAGATCTTTGGCGAGGGCCTGGTCGTGGCCTAGGAACTCGATGTCGATTCGTCTCTGCGTGGCGTTCCAATTCGCTTTCAGTCCTGCCGGCAGTTCCTCGAAGCTGAGGTCGCTGTCGTCTTGCAGCAGCAGTTGTTCGATCACCGGCCAGAAGCCTCCGAGCCCGGCACTGTCGAGCTGCACGTGTTGCAGCGCGAGCAGATCGTTGGCGGTCAGCAACTGCCCGTGGACCGAAACGAGACCCACGGACTCCTGCAATAACGCGCGCGCGGGCGGGTCGATCGAGCCGGTTTCGAACAACTCGTTTTCGAGCGTCGACTCGATGGAACCGGCCAGTTCGGCAGGGCAGGAGAGCAGCATCGGCAGGACGATGAACTGCCCCATCGGTGGGGATTCGGGCGGCTGAAGGTCGGTGTGCGGCATGCGGCCGGCGCGCGCGCCGAAGGCGACGACCTGTGGACGAAATCCCGATTGACCGACGAGATTGTCGGCCAGCTCCTCCAGCGCCTGCCATGCCGGCAGGCCGGGGCGCAGCAACTCGTTGGCTTCGAACAGGCCGGCCCCTATGGTCAGCAGGGTCTGGTCGGCCGAAGGCAGCACGCGTGCCAGGTCGGTAGCCAGGTGCCCGGCCAGCTCGCTGGCCTGGTCGCGGTCGAGTGTGCGGTTCGATGGGTCGATGGATTCGATTTCCAGCCCGACTGCGATGCGGATATGATGCAATGTCTGGTTCATCTGGGTATGGAGTTGCCGGCTTGACTGATCATGAGGTGCGCTGGACGGTGCAGCGCTTCGAGGAGATTCCCTCGCGTCATTTCTATTCCATTCTGGCCGCCCGGGTCGCGGTCTTCGTGGTTGAACAGGATTGCCCCTACCAGGATATCGATGGGCAGGATTTCGACGCCGTGCATGTAACCGCGCGCGATGGCGATGGCGGAGTGCTTGCCTACGCTCGTATCCTGCCACCGTCCACGCGCTTTCCGGAACCGTCCATTGGCCGCGTACTGACGACCATGCCGGCGCGTGGCACCGGCCTGGGGCGAGCACTGATGGAAAAGTGCCTGGAGGTGAGCGCGGACAAGTTTCCCGGCCAGGCGCTGAGAATCTCCGCGCAGCAGTACCTGGAGGCTTTCTACCACAGTCTTGGGTTCGAAACCGTCCACGGGCCCTATCCCGAGGACGGGATTCCGCACCTCGAGATGCTCAGGCCGGCAAGTTCAGAATAGCGAGAACGGTGACTTGCGGCGACCGCCGCGACCGCCGCGCCGCCGCCTGCGCATGCGGGCCAGCAGTGCCTGCTCGCGCGCCTTGAGGAAGTCGCCGCGGTGCAGTTCATCGGGATCCATGCCGCGTCGTTTGGCCTCATGCTCGCGGTAATCCACGAAATCACGGTAGGCTTCGATTTCCGGCGTCAACTCGCGACAAAGCAGCTCGACCATGATGGCGTCGTCGAGGAATCCGATGCCGGGCAGGTGGTCGGGAATCAGGTCCTCGGGATTGTTGAAATAGGCCAGGGCGGCGAGAACGCGGCGCTGACCGACTTCCTTCATGCCCCAGCCGTCATCCTCGAGCATGTCGATGAGGATCTGCAGTTGCCCCAGGCGATCGCGGATGTAGTCGGACCCGACTTCCTCGTCGACCTGCTTGAGCAACTGGCGGGCATTGTCGATGATGACCTCGCGCTTTTGCTCCTCGGTGTTTTCCATGGCCGTGCGCGCCATGGAGCGGAAGCGTTCGAGATCCTTTTCTGTGAATTCAAGCGTAATGCGCAGACTCATGGAATGTTCCTTGGCTTTATCGGTAAACGGCAGGCATCAAAAGGCATAGCGTAGATGTCGGCAGGGGTCGCGTCAATGGTTCCATCCGCTGGCCAGCAGACTATGCAGAGGTGATGAACAGGGCGATGCAGGCACCCAGGCCGACCAGCCAGGCCAGTGACCGGGCCAGGTGCACATCGGCCAGGTAGCAGCCAGCGTAGATGATGCGAGCGGCGATGAAAACCAGGGCGATCATGTCGATCGTGGCCTGCGCGGCGCCGGCGAGGTGGGCGATGATGACGGCGGCGGCGAATAGCGGAAAGGCCTCGAAGCTGTTCTGCTGCGCCCACCAGGCGCGTTTGCGGTATCCAGTGACGGTTTCGTACCACTCGCGCGGTCGGCGATTATTGAAGCTCCGGTCGCCGGCCTTGGCGATGCCGGCCAGGACGATGGGAAACAGCGCGGCGATCAGGACACACCAGAAGGCGATGGTCATGGGTCGATTCCCTCCACAATCTCGATGGATGACAGAATACGGCATGCAGGCAATTGGGGACAGTGCCATTGGGCATGGTCCGGCGGGTTAGAATCTCACTCCCGTTACCGTGACGCATTGTTCATGTCCGAGTCTTTTCAGCTCGACCCGCGCCTGGCCGAGTTCGTGACGATTACCGAGGTTGCTGACGCCAGTCACCTGGCCGCGGCCGTGCTTCGTCGCAAGTACGACATGGCGGTGCCGCCGCACGGCCGCCATGTTCTGGCGTTCGTGGCCGGAGAGTCGGGTTGCTGGATGCCGGCCTTCTACGTCAACTATCTTCCACATCGCAATGCCATGCTGATCGGTGGCGCGGCCACCGACGGCGAGATCCTGCGCCGACTCAGTTCACAACGGCAGGCGGCGCTGACCGATGCCGGCGGCTTGATGCTGCAGACCGTGCGCTACAGCGAGGCCCGCTTTGCCGATGTCTCGGTGGCAACGTTCGGCTATTGCGGCGACGAGCGTTCATGGTCGATTCTCGAGCGCTGCGGTTACCGCCGCATCGCCGGTCACCCGCACCTGATCGTGCGCTGGAACAGGATGATCCCCGAAGCCGACCGATCCGCCCTGGTCGAGAGCGTGCGAGGCCTGGGGCCGTTCTAAGGCTCCCAAGCCGTCGACAACGATTCCGGCCGTCCTGGTGTAGGATGCTGAAACGCCGGCCGAAGACGATGGGGCCGACAGAACAGGGGTGATATCCGATGGAATCGACAGCGCGGAGTAGAGACAGTTGAGAGCAGCCGGGAACGTACTGCTCGCTTTGCTGGTCTTCGCGTTTTGCCTGTTCTTCGCGGCACGATTCATCGAATCCCGACAGGACGGTGACGCCGAGTTGCAGCGTTTCTTCGCGCTGCAGGATCTGGCGACGATGCGCGCGCGTATCGAGGGCCATCTCAACGCCAACCTGGTGGCCATTCGCACCCTGCGTGCCGAGATCGCGCTCAATCCGGTCATCGAGCCCGACCGATTCCAACGGTTGGCCGACGAGGTGCTGACCGACGAACTCCATACCCGTCACGTGGCGCTGGCACCCGATCTGGTGATCAGTTTTGTCTATCCACTCACCGGCAACGAGGCCGCGGTCGGCCTGGATTACCGTGACCGCCCACAACAACTGGTAACCATCGAGGCCGCGCTGGCCGCAGGCGATATCCTCATCAGCGGCCCGGTCGACCTGGTCCAGGGCGGTCGGGCCCTGATCGCCAGGGTGCCTGTCTACCTTCATCGCACTGACGATCTATGGGGCGTGATTTCCCAGGTCATCGATCATGAACGCCTGTTTGCCGATTCCGGACTTTTCGATGACGAGACCTGGTCCATTGGCCTCAGGGGCGTGGACGGTACCGGAATGGATGGCGAGGTCATTGTCGGGTCGGATCATCTCTGGCAGCGTGATCCGGTCATGGTGCCAATCGATCTTCCGGTTGGGCAATGGCAACTCGCGGCCATGCCGGCTTCCCTGTCATGGGAACGGCCGCTGGCTTCCTACTCGGGCCTGTGGTTTCTCGGTGGCGCGCTTGCGTTGACCGCTTCCCTCTTGATCTACGGACTCTTGAGCAGTCGCATGCGCCTGCAACGCGCGCTCTCGACCATCAGCCACCAGGCTCGGTTCGACGGGCTGACCGGATTGCCCAACCGCCGCTTCTTCAGCCAGCATCTCGAGGCGCATATCACTCGTTGCCGCCGCAACCAGCGCCGATTCGCGCTGATGTTTCTCGACCTGGATCATTTCAAGGAGATCAACGATTCGCTTGGACACGAGGCCGGTGACGATCTCCTGCGCGTGATCAGCCAGCGTGTCCTCGACGCGGTTCGTGCCGAGGGTGTAGTGGCGCGCTTTGGCGGTGACGAGTTCGTCATCCTGGTCAGTGACCTGTCCGATCCCGTCGATGCAGAGCATGTGGCCGAGAGAGTGCTTGACGCGCTGCAGTCGCCGCTTGTGATCGCGGGACACGAAGTCAGTATCGGCGGGTCGATCGGTATCGCCGTCCACCCCGATGACGGTGCCGAAACCGGCGACCTGCTCAAACACGCCGACCTGGCGATGTACGCGGCCAAGTCGGCGGGCCGGGGAACATCGTACTTCTACAACGAGTCGTTGCGCCATCAGTCGGAGATGCACCTGAAGCTGCATCGCGAGATTCAACTGGGCCTGGCCCAGGGACAGTTCGAGGTGTATTACCAGCCAATGGTCGATGCCGGCAGTGGAGAGATCCGGGCGGTGGAAGCGCTGATTCGCTGGAACCATCCCGAGCAGGGTCTGCTCACTCCTGCCGACTTCATCCCGGTGGCCGAGCGCACCGGCGTCATACGCGACCTGGGCGAACAGGTCTTGCGGCAGGGTTGTGCCGATTGCCGACGAATGCTGCGTGCGGGCCTGGATGTCACACTGTCGGTCAATCGTTCGCCACGGGAATTCAATGATCGCAAGATGGTGCAGCGCTGGCTGGAAACGATCGAGCAGGAGGGGCTGACTCCCGACCGGGTGACCGTGGAGCTGACCGAGTCGCTGCTGATGCCGAACCGGGAACGCCAGCACCAGCTCTTGCGTGACCTGCATGTGGGCGGGGTCCGGCTGTCGATCGACGACTTTGGCACCGGCTATTCATCGGTCACCTATCTCAGGCAGTTCCCCGTCTCGCAGATCAAGGTCGACGGTACCTTCGTGGCCGACATGCTTGTTGATACCGCGCAATACGCACTGATCGAGGCGCTGGTGACCATGGCCCAGGCATTGGGGCTGGAGGTGGTGGCCGAGGGGGTGGAGACCGAAGACCAGGCGCGGACGCTGTCCGGCATGGGCTGTCACCTGTTGCAGGGCTATTACTTTGGCCGGCCCATGCCGGTAGCTGAGCTGATCGAACGGTATTCGGCGGCATCGCCCACCGCATAGGCAGGCTGCAACCGGCAGGCCTGTCAGCTGGGGGTGCCCGAGTCCTTGCCATCGGGCTTGCGGATCTCCCGATCCGTTTCCTCGATCTCGTTCATGGCGCTTCGAAAGCCCTTGAAGGCGCCGCCGAGGTCCTTGCCCAGGTTCTTGATCTTGCCGCTGCCGAAGATCAGCAGGACGATGAGCAGCACCACGAGTAGCTGCCAGATACCGATGTTTCCGATTCCCATGATGTCTATCTCCGTTTCAGGTCAGTCGATGTTGCCACGAATGATGTCCCAGTCCAGTTCGTCCCAGGTAAACACCCGGCCGCCGTGATTGTCCGCAAACTGCACGGCATCGAACTCGACAGAGAACGGGGCAGGGGCATGCCCCATGGCGCCACGTTGATCGTGGCCGGCCACGAACCAGGCTTCCGATGCCCGGATCCAGTGTTCGTCGGAGGGATTGTCCCAGCCGGTCAATGACAGGTCGTGCACGTAAAGTGCCGAGATGGACGGGGCCGACTCCGGTTGCCAGGCCCAGGAGATCAGGTCGCCGGTGGAACAGAACGGCAGCATCTCGCCGTCTCGCAGGCAGGCCTGGCCCTTGGGCCCGGGGTGTCGGACGATGGTCATGCCGCACAGGGTGCAGTCGTGTTCGTCGGTCAGCGCCAGCACATGGCAGTGGTCGTGGCCAATCTCCTCGTGCCCTCCGCAGCCGATCAGGCCGACGATCGGCACCAGGGCCATCCCTTGAAGAATCCGTCGTCGTGTGGTCATGCATTCATCTCCGTCGGGTCGATCATGTCATGTCGATTCAGGTCCGGCGTACAGCGAAAAGCGCGGCTGCCAGGGCCAGTGGTCCCAGGGTCCAGGCTGCGAGGATGCCCATCAGCCGCCCGACCGAGAGTTCCTGTTCGGCCACCACCGACAGCATGCCGGATGCCGCGGCGGCTTCCTCGAATCCGGTCAGGTTGACCAGCCGGAACACGTCGGTGGGATTGGCGAGCAGCAGGACGCGGAACAGACCCTGGTCGACGCGGCCCTCGGTGCCGACCAGCACCCCCAGCAAGGCCAGATCGTAGATCAGTACGAACAAGAACCAGGCCAGCAGGGCCAGGCCGGCGGCACGTGCTTTCTCGCGCGTGATCGTGCTGATGAGGTAAGCCAGGCCCAGGAAAGCCCAGCCCAGCAGGATGGCACTGGCGATGAACAGGCTGAAGGGGCCGAGGAGGTCGGCGAAGGCGGCCTCCTCGGCCACCAGGCCGATCACCGCCGCGGCGATGCCGAATCCCAGCGCCGTCGACAGTGCGAGCATGGCGGCATGACCGAGAAATTTGCCGGCCAGCAGGC
>SKSJ01000165.1 GCA_007123055.1 Wenzhouxiangella sp.
TGAAATTCATGCATCGATATTGATGCAATTGGGCGCACTTTATTGGATAATGGGCGGGCTATGAATCAGTCCGCAGTCAGTCAGCACACCGAGTCCCTGCCTCGCCCAAGGCCGGAGGAAATGTCGCGCCAGGCCGAAACGGCGGCCCGTTTCCTCAAGCTCATGGCCAATCCCAACCGGCTCATGATCCTGTGCCATCTGCTGGATGCGGAACTGTCGGTCAGCGAGCTCAACGAGCATTTGCCACTGAGCCAGTCGGCCCTGTCGCAGCACCTGGCGCTGCTCAGAAACAGCGGCCTCGTGAAAACACGGCGCGAAC
Organism: Wenzhouxiangella sp.; assembly: GCA_007123055.1. Lineage (GTDB taxonomy): Bacteria > Pseudomonadota > Gammaproteobacteria > Xanthomonadales > Wenzhouxiangellaceae > Wenzhouxiangella. The sequence goes on from SKSJ01000165.1 coordinate 320, forward strand.
AGCAGACCATCTACTACTCGCTCGCCAGCGAAGAAGTCCATGCGGTCATGGCGGTGCTCTACGAGCAGTTCTGCCGGCCGCGCTGACGAACCCGCCGCAGCCCCCTGGCGATTGTCCAGCTGATCGAGACCGCGGCGGCCATCCAGGCGCCGTAGCGCAGCAGTTCATGCAGGTACAGGCCATGCCCGCCCTCGATCCCGGGTGCGACCAGGCGCAAACCGATCGCCGCGCTCAACAGGGTGAACGTCACGACCAGTGCCACGTAATAACCCTGCCGGCGACGGACCCACAGCATCGAGAACACCCCCAGGTGAACCAGGAAGACGAACAGTAGCGCGATCAGCACAGATTGACTCATGGCGGCGTATGTTCCGGCAGCAAGCCTGAATCCGAATTGACCCAGGTCAAGCGGGTCTTCGCGCGATGCGATAACCGGCAAATGCAATCGCAAGAGCAATGAAGAACGGCACCAGGCGCTCGACGGCATTACCTGGCGCCTGCGGAAAATAGCTGATCGCGACCGTCAGGGCGAACCCCGTTGCCATGGCGGCCAGGCGATAGCCGGGGGCCACCCGGCCGAAAAACAGCAGCACGATCAGCAGCGGACCGAAGGCATTGCCCAGCGCCTGCCAGGCGAACAGCACGCGATCGAAGATTGAAGCGGGGAAGAACAGGGCCAGCAGCACGGCCGCGATTCCGAGCAGGACGATCACCAGCCGATCCATGGCCAGCGAAATGCGACCGCGCCGCAGATCATGACTGACCGCGGAACCGGCCACCAGCAGCTGGCTGTCGGACGTCGACATGATGGCGGCCAGCACACCACCGGTAATCAGCCCACCCAGCACGGCCGGCAACAGATCCACCGCCAGCTGCAGCAGTACCGATTCGCCGTCGGCCAGTTCGGGCAGCAACACCCGGCCCGACCAACCCAGCACGACCATGCCGATATAAATGAGCACCGCCCAGGTCAGCGCCACGTTACGCGCAAAGGGCACCTGGTCGGCCGATTCCAGGGCCATGAAACGGTTGACCACGTGCGGCTGCCCCGGGTAGCCAAGACCGATCCCGAATAGCCCGGCCACGAACACCATGGCCAGCAGCAGCCCGGGCTGATCGACCAGCCGCACCAGCGACGGATCGCCAAGTGCGTTGAGGCCCTCCCAGAGCGCCACCGGCCCGCCAACGGCCACCAGCGCCACGGCGGGAAGAATCAGGGCGACGACGAGCATCATCAGCCCCTGCAGCGCGTCGGTCACGCTGGCGGCCCAGAACCCGCCGAGAAAGACATAGGCAATCACGATCACCGCCCCGACAATCATGGCAATCGTCGCGGAAACCGGCAGCGCCGTACTGATGGCCGCTCCGGCGGCCTGGAACTGAGAGGCCACGTAGAACGTGAAGCAAAACAGGATGATCAGGGCACCGAGCACCCTGAGACGACGTTCGGTCGGGGCATCGGTACCGTTCGAAAGAAATTCCACCAGCGTCAGGGCCTGGTTGGCATGGCTGGCCGGCTGCAGGCGGGGCGCGATGAAAACCCAGTTGATGAAGAAGCCCGAAACGACGGCGGGAATCAGCCAGACCGCCTGCAGTCCCCAGGCATAGGCAGCCCCCGACATGCCCAGTAGCGTCCACGCCGAAGACGAACTGGCCGAGGCACTGAGTGCGGCCACCAGCGGACCCATGCGTCGGCCGGCCAGATGAAAGTCTTCGGTGTTGCCGATCCGCCGCTGGGCCCAGATACCGATGCCCAGCAGCACGACGAGATAGATGACGAGTGTTGTCGCGACCATGGCGCCCGAGTGTAGCAGCACCCGGGGCCGAATGCCCCCTGCCGGGATGGGTTCAGCGAATGCGCCAGGTCAGCCTGGCGTAGACATCCTCGTCGACCTGCAGCCGCCCCGCCCCGATACGCCGCGCAAGCTCGCGACGCCAGCGGTAACGAAGCTCGACCGACAGGTCGGGGGTAAAGCGACGCTGGTAGCGGACCTCGAACAACTCATCGTTGCTGCGGTAGTCGTTGGAGGTCAGCCAGCCGGCCTGGGCGCGACCGTAGACGGCACCGAGGTGGTGGCCGGGCCGGATGTCGAACAGGTTGGCACTGAGCTGGTAGGCATCGCCGGAAACCTCGCCGTTGCCCGGTAGTGACAGCACGCTGCGCCGCGGCCGATTGAAGGCATGGCCCAGTTCGCCGGCGAGCACCAGGCGCATGCCACCGTTGCCCATCGGCCAGGCTGCCGCCACCTTGGCCGCGGCCGTCACGTAATCCTCGCGTCGATCCCCGGCCACACCGTCGCTGGCAAGCGCGTCGGGAACCCAGTTCAGGCTGAGCATTCGCATCACCAGCGGACCGGGATGATTCCTGGCCTCCAGGGCGAGATAGCCACCCAGGCGACTGTCGCTGTCGGAGAAACTCAGCGGAGGCCGCACCGTGTTGCCGGCGCCGCGCCGGTGATTGACCTGGGCGATGACGTGCGCGGCCCAGTCATCGGTCAATCGTTTCTGCCAGTGGATGCCGTCGGTCCAGCCGATCCCCACGTTGGACGAGTCGTTGCGGTCGAGGCTCTTGCCCGGCACGACCGGCAGGTTGAAAGCAGTCTGGAAACGGCCCGCGCGCCATTGCGAGGCACCATCACTCGCCTGGTAGCGAAGATAGAACTCGTCGAAGTGCACTTCACCAGCCCGGGTGCCGGTCGGCGTGGCCCGGTACCGATCCAGGCGTAAGCCCCAATCGTTGTCGTCGGTGGAGAACTGCCCCGCCACGCGGGTGCGCAGACGCCACTTGTCTGCAGGATCATGCTGCAACCAGGCACGCAGCCGCAACCGGCCGGAGCTGTCTTGCTGTTCACCGTGCTCACGGGTGGTGCGTTCACTGGCATAGAACCCGCCGCGCAGGTCGCCGCCTGTCGCCCAGCCTGTCTCACCGGCCCAGCCGGAAGCACCCCCGCAAAGTGACCCGGCGGCCACAATCCCCGCCGCCATCACGCAACGACGGACCATAACCTGTACCCTGATCAACAAATGCTGCATCGGAGGCCCGTTCATGAAAGCCATTGTCTCAATCCTCTTGCCGGTTATGCTCGTGGTCAGCACGGCGGGCACGGCAACCGCTCGTGAACTGGCCGTCGAGTTCGAAGATCTGGTGCCCGCCGAACTGGCCAGTGTGGCCATCGAACCCATGACCGGATCGCCAGTGGTGCTGTTGCGCGAGCCCGAAGACGGTCGCATCGTTCCGATCTTTATCGGGCCCAACGAAGCCCGAGCGATTTTGATGGCCCAGCGCGGCATCGAGCCGGAACGGCCAATGACCCATGACCTGGCCACGACGCTCATCGAGTCGCTGGGCGCCACCCTCGAGCGTGTCATCGTCGACGAGTTGCGCAACGGCACTTACCTCGGCGCACTGGAGCTCATCAAGGACGGTGAAACCGTTCGCATCGACTCCCGCCCGAGTGACGGACTGGCACTGGCCGTGCGCACCGGTGCGGCCATTCTCGTCGCACCGGCGATTCTGGAGGCCGGCGAAGACATTCCGTTTCGCGGACTCGATGACGATGAGGATGTCGTGACCGCAATCGGCATCACCGTCATGGCACCCACCGAGGAAATTCGCCAGGCGCTTGGACTGCCGGACGAACCCGGCGTGGTGGTGACCGGCACCCGGGCCCATGCTGAACAGGCCGGCTTGCGGGCGGGCGCTCTAATCATGGAAGTCGACGGTGAAGCCGTTTCCAGTCCGATGGCGTTTCTCGAAAGGATCAGCGCGGCAACCGCCGAAGGCATGACGACGATTCGTTTCTGGCACGAAGGCGAAAAGCAGGAAATCGAGCTTTCCACGCAAATTCCCGATATCGATCCCGAGCGACGACAAAGGCTGTAGTCTCGTAACGCGACACGATGATCTTACCGCCCATGGTCAGGGGGCATCGCCCCGATCAAGGGCACTGAGCTCCCGCTCGACGCGTTCGAGCTCCTGCTCGGTTACTCGCGCGATCTCCATCAGGGTGTCCTGGTTCTCGAGTTGCTGGGCCTGGTCTTCAAGGTCACGCGCCAGGCCACCACCGAGATCGCGGCGAATGGCAGCCAGTCGATCCGTCAATTCCTGGCGCTTGCGAACCAGTTCCTCGCGATTCATATCGCTGTACTCCAAATGTCAGTTATCGGAGTTCAGCGTGGCACGAAAGCAGGAACTGGACTTTGACGTCGATCACTTTTCCTCGCCAGGCTCGCCCGGCGATGAGCCCGCCACTTCTGCTTGAGGGGCATCATCCTCCCCGGATTGCCCGGGCGCTTCGACCACGGGTCCGCGCCCCTCGAGCATGCCGTTGCCGACAAACTTCTCGATGCGGGCGAAGACCTCGGCCCGGCCAAAAGGCTTTTTCATGAAATCGTCGGCACCGATCTTCTTCAGGTAGTACTGCTCGACCGCCTGCGGATTGCCGCTGATCATGATGATGGGCACTTCCCTGGTCTGCGACAGGCGCCGGAACCTGCGCAGTGCGGTAAAGCCACTCATCCCCGGCAACACGATATCGAGGAAAATCAGTTCCGGCGGTGTCTTGACCACGAGCTCCAGGGCCGACTCGGCATCCTCGGTCGTGAAGGTCTCGTACCCGTTCTGCCGCAGCATGTGGCTGAGTGCGGCGCTGATGGTGCGCGAATCATCGATGATCAGCACACGTGTTCCGCGACGAGCGTGCAAACGCTTCTTGCTACGCCGGTCATCGGGCTGACTCATTCCCAGCAGACGACGGAAGCGGTCAAGCTGGCCCATTCGATTTCCTCCCGGTCGGACTCCCTTCCAAACCGGAATTATCCGGCAACCCAGTCGGCAACGCAAAAATGAACGGCCGATTCGTCCGACATTCAGTGACAGGCTTCTCGGAATTCGGATTGGTCAGGCCGCCGATAAGCGATGAACCCGGGGCGACAGGCATGATCAATCGAGAACAGCCACGAGCAACGCCTTGACGTTGACGCCATGGGCACCGTCGGGCAGCACCTCCTCGATATGAATCAGGTGATTGTCATCGGAGTCCTTGAGTGCGGCCAGGTCCATGCGCTCACCGGCGCGATAGCCTGCTCCGCCGTGCTCAAGGCGGCGGACAATCGGATAGAAGCCGTGCACGATGTTGGTCTCCTCGACCACGGCCAGGTCACCGTTGGAAAGCCGCACCAGCGTACCCGGCGCCACCCAGCCCATGAACTGAATAAAGGTCTCGACCATGGCGCGGTCGAACTTGTGATCGCGCCCGCGCCACAAAATGCCGAGGGCATCGTGGTGGGAACGGGCAGCCCGGTAGCTGCGCTGTGAAGTGACGGCGTCGTAGACGTCCACGATGGCCACCAGCTTGGATATCGCGTGCAGGTCTGTCGCGCCCTTGCCGTAGGGATAGCCTCTGCCGTCACAGCGCTCGTGGTGTTCCAGGGCCGCCAGGGCCACGACCGGGTCGACCTCGTCGCGCCGGGACAACAAGTCGTAGCCGCGGGTGGTATGCGTCTTGATCTCCCGATACTCCTCCTCGGTGAGCAGGTCGGGCTTCTGCAGGATCTCCTGGTCGATCTCGACGTTGCCGACGTCGTGCAACAGGGCCGCCATGCCGGACAACTCGATCTGGTCGGGTGTCCACTCCAGGGCGTGCGCCAGACCCAGCGCGAGAATGGCGGAATTGATGGAGTGCTGGGCGGTATAGTCGTCGCGATCCTTGATGCGGGTCAGCCACACCATCGCCGCCAGGTTCTGCTGGAGATATCCAGCCAGTTCCGCCACCACCCGTTCGGCGGTCTTGATCTCGATCGTGCCTTGCTGGGCAAAACCACGAATCAGGTGCCGCGCCTGGTGATCGAGCAAACCATACGCTCGCAGCGCAACGCCGACACTGTCCTTATCCAACCGCTGCCCACGCAACGCGTTGACGGGATGGTCCGGATCGGTACTCGCCGGCGCCGGCACATCCTGCTTGGCTTTCGATTCACGCGCGGGGCGCCGCTGGCGCGGCGGCACGCTCGAACGCTCGAAATCGATGACCACCCACTCGCAGTGTTCCACGAACCAGGCAAGGGTTTCCTCCGAATCGATGAGCACTCCCTGAAGCGGGAATGGTGTGTCGATCCACGGAATATCGAGCCGCAGCACATAGTTGCCCACTTCCAGGTCGGAAGGGTGGACGATCATCTCGCGCTGCCACATGGATTCCGGTGGCTGTCCCTTGCTTGAAGTCATTGGCACGAATCAGCTAATCCCTGCGTCATTATGCCAGCATTGGCACCAACTTCGGCAACCGGACCGGTGAACCGCTCCCGAGGAACGTTGTCAATCACCCGGGCACCCGTCCAGGCGGGTCTATCCACTTCAAAAAATCGAACGAAAAGGTCAAGCATGAAAATACTGAGTGCCTGCGCCATCGGCGCCCTCGCATCGCTGCTCGGCATCCATACCGCACAGGGCGACGATGCAGTCGCCGGCACCGAGAACGCCGGCCCCACCCTGGGCCAGTGGGGGATCGAAACACGACACATCAGCACTGCCGTCGCCCCGGGCGATGACTTCTTCACCTGGGTCAACGAGGGTTGGCTGGAGTCGACCGAGATACCGGCCGGCTTCTCGCGCTTCGGCGCATTCTCCGAGTTGCGCCTGCTGTCGGAAGATCGTGTCGAAGAGATCATTCTTCAGTCACGGGAGAGAAATGCCGATGCCGGCACGCCCGGACAGCAGATCGGCGATCTGTTCGCCAGTTACCTGGACACCGAACGCCTGGATGAAATCGGCCTGGATCCGATCCGATCCACGCTCGACGAGTTGCTGGCCATCGAAAACCACGAACAGGCAGCCCGCTGGATGAGCGCGCACGGTACCAGTTCGCTGGCCGCCGCCTACGTCACGCTGGACATGGGTGACCCGCAGCGCTACGTCACGCACGTGCGTCAGTCCGGGCTGGGCCTGCCTGACCGGGACTACTACCTGCGCGATGAACCGCCTTTTCCCGCGCACCGCGAAGCCTACCGCGACTACATCGTCGCCACCTTCGAACGAGCCGGCATCAACAAGGCCGAGGAACGGGCGGACGCCATCCTCGCCCTGGAAACGAAAATCGCGGAGAACCACTGGACACGCGTGCAACAGCGCGACCGTCAGGCCAACTATCGCTTGATCGAGCGTTCGGAACTCGACGAACTCGCCCCTGGTTTCCCCTGGCAGGCCTTCCTGGCCAAACGCGGCCTGGGCGACATCGAGGAACTCGTCCTCGCCACCGACCAGGCCGTCATCGCCAATGCCAGCCTCTTTTCCGACACGCCGGCCGACACCTGGGCCAGCTGGCATGCATTCCACTGGGTCAACAACCACGCGCCGCTGCTCTCGCGTGAATTCGAACTGGCCCATTTCGAACTGTTCGATCGCCGACTCGGCGGTGTCGACGAGCAGCGTCCGCGCGACCGCCGCGCCATCAACACCGTCAGCGGCCGACTGGGCGAACTGGTCGGGCAGGTCTACGTACAGCAACATTTTCCACCCGAATACCGCGAGCAGATGCTCGAACTGGTCGAGTACCTCAGGCGCGCCTTCGGCGAACGCCTGGAAACGCTGGCGTGGATGGATGACGAGACCCGTGCCGAGGCCGAACGCAAGCTCGAATCCTTCCTGCCCAAGATCGGCTACCCGGACCGGTGGCGTGACTATTCCGACGTCACCATCGCCGCCGATGACCTGATCGGCAACTCTCGCCGGCTGGCCGAGTGGCAGTGGGCGGACAACCTGGCCCGACTCGACGAGCCGGTGCGCGAATGGGAATGGGGCATGACACCGCAAACGGTCAATGCCTACTACTCCTCCACGCGCAACGAGATCGCCTTCCCGGCCGCCATCCTGCAGCCGCCGTTTTTCGACCCCTACGCCGACCCGGCGGTCAATTTCGGCGCCATCGGCGGCGTTATCGGCCACGAAATGGGACACGGCTTCGACGATCAGGGCAGCCGCTCCGATGCCGACGGGGTCTTGCAAAACTGGTGGACGGAGACCTCGCGCGAACAGTTCGAGGAGCGTACCGCCCGCCTGGTCGCCCAGTACGACGCCTTCGAGCCCATCGACGGCATGAGCGTCAACGGTGCACTCGCGCTGGGCGAGAACATCGGCGACCTCGGTGGTCTGTCGATTGCCCACCATGCCTACCAGCTATACCTCGACGACCACCACGAGGGCGAAGCCCCGGTGATCGACGGCTACACCGGCGACCAACGCTTCTTCATGGCCTGGGGGCAGGTCTGGCGCAACCTCTGGGCCAGCGAGGAGGCTCTGCGCGCCCAGCTCATCCGCGGCCCCCACAGCCCGCCGCGCTATCGCGTCAACGGCGTGGTGCGTAACATGGACGCCTGGTACGAGGCCTTCGATGTCGGCCCGGACCACGAACTCTACATTCCGCCGGAAGAGCGGGTGAGCATCTGGTAACACCCGCTCTGCCCAGGTCGTCCCGGAAACCGCACAGCGGTTATCCGGGACCCCGCACGCTGAAGTTCCTGTACGAGCACCGTGCCGGCATTGAACGTGCGAGATTCCGGCGCTCCGGCCGGGATGACGAACTCACCCTGCACGCCAGCCGTTCGGGGCGGGGAATATCCGATGCGCGCCTTGCCACGCATCGAAGCGCATCGGATATTCCCCGCCACCAACGGCGATCAAAGCCCCCGCCTCTCAATTCCCCATGCGATAATTTCCGGCCTGAATCCGGACACCACGCATTTATTCCATGAGTCAACCACGCCGCATTCTGGTTACCGCCGCCCTGCCCTACGCCAACGGGTCGATCCATATCGGCCA
>SKSJ01000212.1 GCA_007123055.1 Wenzhouxiangella sp.
GTTTCTGCATCTGCTGCCAGTAGTGGCGCGAGCAGATGGCAAAGAGCTGTTCGACGTAGAGCCGGCGCGACTGGTAACCGCGCTGCCGGTAGCGCACGGTCAGGAAACAGTCGGCGATGCGATCGGACATGTGCGGCATGTCGGAGAGCATTTCCAGGTCGAGGTCGACTTCCGGGTGCTGGCGCTGGAACTGCGGCAGCCTTGGAATCAGCCAGCACACCGCCAGCGAGCTGGGCACGGCCAGGCGCAGGCGTTCATCGCTGCTGCCGCGCAGCCGGCCGGCGGCACGCTCGATCTGCGCAAGTGCCGGAGCGACGGCTTCGAGAAACTGCTCACCCGCCTCTGTCAGGGACAGGCTGCGGCCGGCGCGCAGGAACAACTCCTCGCCCAGACTGTCCTCGAGTGCCCGGATCTGGTGGCTGACCGCACTCTGGGTCAGGTTCATCTCCTCGGCCGCTCGCGAGAAGCTGTTGAGTCGCGCGACCGCCTCGAACGTGGGCAATGTCTTGAGCGGCGGCAGCTTCATCATGAGAAAAAATAATATCCGGGCAATTTAGATCACTTTACATAATATATCTGCGCAGCCATGATCAGTCTGCCGGCGGTCGAACCACCGGCCGGATTCACCACGTTGTCGTCGCCACCATCTTCCCCGGAGGTCACAAGCATGTCGGGTCGCACCGTCAACAGCGCCATCTTGCTGCTGGTCATCGGCAACCTGCTGGCCATCATTTCCGACGTGATCATCAAGTGGGTCAGCGGTGACGTGGCCCTGTTTCAGTTCATCGCCCTGCGCCTGGTGGTCACGCTGGCTTTGCTGTTGCCGTTCGTCGGCATGATCGATCGCACACGCCTGTTCGAAGGCACGCGCATTCACCTGTTGCGGGCGCATATAGGCCTGGGTGGCATCGTCTGCATGGTGATCGCACTGGGGGCGTTACCCCTGGCCACGGCCAATGCCATCTTCTATGCCGCACCGGTACTGGTGATGCTGTTCGGCGTGCTGCTGTTCGGCGAAAAGCTGCGCCGCTCCAGCCTGCTGACGGTGATCAGTGGCCTGGTCGGCGTGCTGGTCATCCTGCGTCCGAGTGAACTGAACTGGGCGGGACTGGCCGCCCTGGGTCTGGCCGTGGCGCTGGCCGTCAATGCCGTACTCGTGCGCAAGCTGCCTCGCGAACAATCGGTGATTCACAGCCTGGCACTCAATTACCTGCTGGCGCTGCCGGCGGCTGTGACGCTGGCATTGATCGAAGGTGCACCACTGGACTTCTCGGCACTCAATGCCGCGTTCGGGTCGGCACTGTTCATCCTCGGCTACAACATGACCGTCATCCTGGCCTATCGGCATGTCGATGCCAGCCGGGTGACAGCGGCGGAGTACACCGGGCTGGTGTGGGCTTTCATGCTGGGCTGGCTGCTGTTTGCCGAACTGCCGGATGCCTGGTTCTGGCTCGGCGCGACACTGATCGTCGGTCCGCTGCTCATCCAGGCGCTACGGCACCAGCGCCCGGGTCTCAAGCGCCGGTTGCCGGTGGCGGTCGGCGGTTCACGCCGCGCCACCGATTACCCGGCCGGCCGGAGCCTGGCCGAAATCCGCGATGAGGGAACGATCACGCCGCGGGAAGTCGCTCGCGGTCGTGCTTGCGATGAAAATCCAGCGCCGGACCCATCGGCACGATGTAGTGCGGATTGATGGTGTCATGGCTGCCGTAGTAGTGCAGCTTGATGGCGTGCAGATCCACCGTCTCGGAAACCCCCGGCATCTGGAACAGTTCGCGAAGGTAATTCGACAGGTGGTGGTAATCGTCGATACGACGGAGGTTGCACTTGAAATGGCCGACGTAGACGGCATCGAATCGTACCAGGGTGGTGAATAGCCGCCAGTCGGCCTCGGTCAGGCGCGAACCGCACAGGTAACGGTTCTCTTCCAGCCGCTCCTCGAGTTTGTCGAGCGTCTCGAACAACGGCACGACCGCTTCCTCGTAAGCATCCTGTGTCGTGGCGAAGCCGGATTTGTACACGCCGTTGTTGATATTGTCGTAGACCAGTTCGTTGATCGCGTCGATCTCCTCACGAAGATTCTCGGGGTAGAAATCCCCGGTCTTGGCGCCGACGCCGTCGAAGGCTGAGTTGAACATGCGGATGATATCGGCCGACTCGTTGGACACGATGGTGTTTTCCTGCTTGTCCCAGATCACCGGCACAGTGACCCGGCCGGAGTAGTCGGGCTTGGCGGCGGTATAGACCTGGTGCATGAACTCGGCGTCGTGGATGGGATCCTTGCGCACCCGGTAGCCGTCGCGGAAGGTCCAGCCGTGCTCGCGCATGATGGGATTGACGATCGACAGGCCGATCATGTCTTCCAACCCCTTGAGCTTGCGGAAGATCAGCGTGCGGTGAGCCCAGGGGCAGGCCAGCGCGACATAGAGATGGTAACGACTCGGTTCGGCCTTGAAGCCGCCCTTGCCGTCGGGGCCGGGTGAGCCGTCGGGGGTGATCCAGTTGCGAAAGGCCGCAGCCGAGCGTTCGAAACGCCCGCCGGTGGAATCGGTGTCATACCACTTGTCGTGCCACTCGCCGTCGATGAGCAGTCCCATCCTGATCTCCAGTGATTGCAAATCCGCAATGGTAACAACAAGGCCGATGCCGGCGCTTGAACTTCATTCATCGATGATGCGGCGACAGATCCTGCCGACGGAATCAAGATAACCACCGCCGAACATGTTGGCGTGGTTGAGCACGTGGTAGAGCGTGTAGAACGGTAAGCGCTGCTCGTGGCCGGAAGGCAGGGGCCAGGCCTCCTCGTAGGCGCGGTAGAAGTTCTCGGAAAACCCGCCGAACAAGCGAGTCATCGCCAGGTCGGTTTCGCGATCGCCGTAATGAACGGCCGGGTCGAAAACCACCGGCACCTCGAGCCCGATGGCGGCGGCGTTGCCGCGCCACAGGTCACCGTGAACCAGTGCCGGAGACGGTTGGTGTCTGGCATGCTTGTCGTGCCATTGCTCGAACACCGCCTGCTTGAGCTCGGCCCAGACTTCATTCGGGTGAGAGGCCACGAGCCGGTCGAACTGGAAACCCAGGCGATGAAAGAGAAAGAACTCGGTCCAGCTTTCAGTTTCCGGGTTGTGTTGCGGCGTCAGCCCGATGTAGTTGTTGCGATGCCAGCCGAAGCTCTCGCCCTCACTGCGATGCATCTCGGCAAGCTTGCGGCCAAGTTCGGCATCGACGCGCACAGTGCGTTCGCCCAATTCGAGGTATTCCAGCGCCAGCCAGGCGGTACCGTCCTGCAAGCCACGCCGCAGGACGCGGGGCACGCGTACAGTATGCGTGGCGGCGATGGCTTCAAGCCCGTCGGCTTCGGCTGACAGCAGCCCGCCCTGTCCGGTCGGCAACGACTTCAGGAACACCCAATAGTCGGCTCCCTTGAGCACATGCGCGCGGGCGATGTCTCCACCACTGACGGACACGACCTTGAGATCGTGTTCGTCCAGCCCGAGCTCTCGAGCGATGGCGGCGCCATGTTCGAGGTCGATGCTCACGGGGAGAAAGCCGGCATGTCAGTAGCCGCTGACGTAGCGTTCCAGTTGTTCGATCAGTTTCTGCTGGTCGCCGATGACGGCATCGACCAGGTCGCCGATCGACACCAGTCCCAGCAACTCGCCGCGTTCAGCCACCGGGAGATGGCGGATACGCTTGCGGGTCATCAGAGCCAGGCCCTCTTCGGCCATCGCCTGCGGGGCGATGGTGATGGCGGGGGAACTGCAGATGTCTTCGACCCGGGTTTCGCGCGAGGAGCGTCCCTCCAGCACAACCTTGCGTGCGTAGTCGCGCTCGGAAATGATGCCGTGGAGTTGCCCGTCCCTGAGAACGATCAGGGCGCCGATGCCCTTGCGCGCCATCAGGGTAATGGCGTCATAGACACTGGCCTTGGGCGAGACCGACCAGATGGCATCGCCTTTCTTCTCGAGTATCTGGCGAATGGTGTGCATGGGTCGTCCTGTCCTTTTGCGCAGTCGTTTTTCGTCGAGTATAGGGCACGGCAACGAAAATTGGCAGGGTGTGACCGAGGTCTACTTGCCGATGCAAAAACTCGAAAAGATCTCGCCGAGCAGTTGATCCGAGCTCATGCGGCCGGTGATTTCGCCGAGTTCATCGGCGGCCATACGCAGTTCCTCGGCCAGTAATTCACCTGAACCGCTGGCAAGAATCTCGGCCTCGCCGGCCTCGACATGCGCCAGGGCCCGCCTGAGGGCATCGACATGTCGCTGGCGTGCGGAAATGTCCCCTTCGCCGCCGGAGCCACTCGCGCCCAGGGTTTCCAGCACCAGGTCTTCAAGTTCGCCCAACCCCTCACCGGTCAATGCCGACACGCGCACGCATCGATCATCACGCCCGGGCGCGTCGCCACTGAGATCGATCTTGTTCTCGATACGAATGACCGGCAAACGCTCGGGCACGCCGGACAGTTCGTGGCCGGACGGATCGGCGGCATCGACGACATGAAACACCACGTCGGCGGTCTGCATTTCCTGCCGGGCGCGGCGCACGCCTTCGAACTCCACGCGGTCGCTGGTTTCGCGCAACCCCGCGGTATCCGACAACACCACCGGCATTCCCGCCAGCGTGATGGTTTCGCGCAGGACATCTCTTGTCGTGCCGGGAATGTCGGTAACGATGGCCGCGTCGCGTTCGGCCAGCGCGTTGAGCAGACTGGACTTGCCGGCATTGGGCGGACCGATGATGGCGATGTGGACCCCGTCGGTCAGCAGCCTTCCGGTTGCGGCGCGCTGAAGCAGGTTGTCCAGTCGCAAGCGCAGGTCGCCTGCCCGCTCGGCAACCTGCCCGTCGGCGAGAAAGTCGACATCCTCGTCGGGGAAATCGAGCGCGGCCTCGATCCAGACCCGCAACTCCACCAGGGCCTGGTGAATCGTATCGACGGCTTTGGAGAATTCACCCTCGAGGCTGCGGTGTGCCGCTCGCGCCGCCTTCTCGCTGGCCGATGCAATGAGGTCGGCAACCGCTTCGGCCTGGGCCAGATCCATTCGATCATTGACAAAGGCGCGCTGACTGAACTCACCGGGCCCGGCGCGACGGGCACCCGCGGCAACGGTGGCGGTCACGATCATTTCAAGGACCACGGGCGAACCATGCGCCTGGATCTCCACGACGTCTTCGCCGGTGAAGGAATGGGGGCCGGCAAAACAGATCAGCAGGCCGGTGTCGATGACCTCGCCGGCGCCATCACGAAAGTGACGGAGCGCCGCGTTGCGAACCGGCGGCAAGGAACCCGCCAACTGCTCGGCAATACTGAAAGCCCTTGGCCCGGACAGGCGCACCACCCCCACCCCACCTCTTCCCGGTGGCGTGGCAATGGCGACGATGGTATCGACGGGCACGGTCATGATTGGCGATTGTGCCACGCCTGATTTGAAAGGGTGGTGGTGGCGTGGTGGGCAATGGCCATTTTTTGCGCCAGGCCAGGCGATCGGTCCAGCGGACGAACCTCCCAGCCTTTCAGCACCGGGTAGTGCCGGGGCCGGTGCCCCCTCCAACACCCGGTGCTGCCTACCGCTTCTTCGCAGCTTCTTCCAGATCCAGCCGCCGCAGGATGTACCACTGCTGGGCCAGGGAGACACCGGCGTTGGTGGCCCAGTACAGCACCAGTCCGGCCGGGAACAGCGCGAACAGGAAGGCGAACACCACCGGTAGATACATCATGATCTTGCGCTGCATCGGATCCATGCCGCCGGTCGGCATGAGTCGTTGCGTGACGATCATGAAGATGCCGTTGAGGATCGGCAGGATGAACAGCGGATCGGGGCGGCTCAGGTCCGGCACCCACAAAAACGAGGTCTGGCGCAGTTCCACTGATTCGAGCAGCACCCAGTAGAGCGAAATGAAGATCGGGATCTGCACCAGGATGGGCAGGCAGCCGCCGAGCGGATTGACCTTTTCCTTCTTGTAAATCTCCATCATGGCCTGGCCGAACTTCTGTCGGTCGTCGCCATAGCGTTCCTTGAGCTGCTGGATACGCGGCTGCAGCTTTCTCAGTTTGCCCATCGAACGGAACTGCGCTTCGGTGAGCTTGTAGAACAGCAGCTTGATCAGCAGCGTCAGCACGACGATGGACCAGCCCCAGTGCTGGATGACCATGTGGATCTTGTCGAGTACCCAGAACAGGGGTTGCGACAGGATGCGGAACCAGCGGTAATCCACGGTCAGGCGCAGGCCCGGCGCGATCTCGTCGAGACGGTTCTGAAGCTTCGGTCCGGCGTACAGGCGGGCGTTGAACCGATAACTGTCGCCATCAGGTACGGTGACCTGGGGCGAGGTGGCCGCCAGGACATAGCGCGGCAGCCGCTCGGTGGTCACTTGGCGCGTGGTGTAGCGGTGGCGCTGCTCGGCCGGGGGAATCCAGGCCGTCACGAAGTAATGCTGGATCATCGCGGCCCAGCCTTCGTCGAAGGTGCCCTCGAAAGCGCGCGACTCGATGTCGCCCCAACTGATCTTCTTGAGCGCATCCTCGGGGTTGTAGACGGCCGCGCCGTTGTAACTGAAACGTTCGGGGTTGGTGAACGCAAAGCCGGCATCGGAAAAATCGGGGCGGGTGCGCTGGAGCTGAACATAGCGGGCGCCGCGCCATTCTTCGCCGCTGCGATTGGTCACCTCGATATCGAGATCGACCACGTAATCACCACGGTGGAAGATCCAGGTCGCAACCACTTCCAGGCCGCTGTCGTCGCGCCAGGTCAGCGGGACTTCCAGGTGATCCTGCCCGTCGGCGAGTTCATAGTGGTCACGTTCGAATTCCCAGCGACTGCGATGGTTGGGCGCGGGGTTGGCGCCGCTGAGCAGACCGGCCTGGGCGACGAACAATTCGGGCAGGTCCTCGACCAGCAACGTGAACGGCTCGTCGGGTCGATCGACGCTGACCGGGTAATCCTTCAGGCGCAGGTCCACCAGCGTGCCGCCATTGGCATCGAGATCGACCACCAGCACATCGGTGTTGATCTCGATTCGTCGGCTGGCCCGGATCTCGGGCTGGGCGGGACGCTCGGCTGGTTCGTCGCTGCGCCGGTCCTCGAAATCGGGGACATCGGGCAGGTCGGGCGCATCGGCCATTTCGGGAACGTCGTCACGGACCGGATCGAGCGGGTCGGTGACGTCCGCGGGCGGTTGCTCGGTGGTGGGCTGGCGCGGTGGCGCGTAATCACGCTGCCATTCCATGTAGATCAGGAAGCCGAGCAGGAGAAGGATGAGGATGAAAAATGTGCGTGTATTCATTGATCGACGCTAAACCGCAGCCATAACTGATCGAGCGCCTCACGCAGGCCGGTCTTGTCGACTTTGGCGGCGGCCGGACGGGCCACGACGACAAAATCCATGGCCTTCAAGTGCGCTCGCTGATGACGAAAGCTTTCCCTGATCTGGCGGCGGATGCGATTGCGCACGACCGCCTTGTTGGAAACCCGACGCGAAACGGCCATCCCGAGACGGGGCTCGTCGGCCGGCGCGTAATGGATCGTGAAATACCGATTGCTCCGGGCTTTCCGGGTCGCGAAGACCCGGGAAAACTCGGGTCCGGCCAGCAGTCGCGCCTGACGCGGCAGGTCGAGCCGACCGGGCATGGACCTGCTTATCGGCCGGCAGTCGAGGCCAGACGCTTGCGGCCCTTGGCGCGACGCGCATTGATGATGGCTCGACCGGAGCGAGTCGCCATGCGGGCACGGAAACCGTGGCGGCGCAGGCGCTTGATTCGACTTGGCTGGAAAGTGCGTTTCATGACTGATTCCGTAAATGCTTGAAGGCGAGTAAGATGGGCCGGCGACGACTTGCCTCGGGGCCGCCCGGCGAAACCCTAACAAAAGACATCAAGAATAACGCTGATTAGGCTATCCTGTCAATGTTATGACCCCTCCTGCAAGAGGTCGTCCAAGGGGCGTCGGAAAAAGCGGCGACCGCCAGACGGGCGGGATGAATTTGGCGAGCAACGCGACTAGACTTGAGGGCTTATGAGCGGGCAGCAGCAACAAGAGGATATGGCCGCGTTGTGGCAACAGTGCCTCGACCGGCTCGAGCGGCACGTGCCCCTGGAGGAACTCAATACCTGGATTCGACCGCTGCAACTGGTCAACGGGAATGGGAACGGCAATGGCCACAAGGTGCGCCTGAGCGCTCCCAACGACCTGGTGCGCGACCAGGTGCGGACCCACTACCTCGACATGGTGCGGGAGTTCTTCGCGCACCACGGTTTCGAGCGCGACCAGGTGGTCATCGACGTCGGCGGGCAGTCCAGCCGTGAAGCGACGGCGGTGCCCGGGGGGCCGCCCACCGGGGCCGCCTTCGGCCTCGACGACCGTTACGATTTCGACAACTTCGTGCTCGGCAAGTCCAACGAGCTGGCGTTCGCCGCCGCCCAGCAGGTGGCCAGCAGCCCCGGCAAGGCCTACAACCCGCTGCTGCTCTACGGTAGCACCGGCCTGGGCAAGACCCACCTGCTGCACGCCGCCGGGCGCTACATCGCCGACAACAATCCGGAAGCGCGGGTGATGTACCTGCACTCCGAAAAGTTTGTCAGCGAAATGATCCAGTCACTCAGGCGCAACAGCATCGACGCGTTCAAGCGACGCTACCGTTCGGTCGATACGCTGCTCATTGACGATATCCAGTTCTTCGCCGGCAAGGATCGCACGCAGGAAGAGTTCTTCCACACCTTCAACGCCTTGCTCGAATCGCGCCAGCAAATCATCCTGACTTGCGACCGCTTTCCCAAGGAGGTCGACGGCATCGAGGCACGCCTGCGTTCCCGCTTCGGCTGGGGGCTGACGGTATCGATCGAACCGCCGGACTTCGAGACCCGGGTGGCGATTCTGCAGAAGAAGGCCCTCGAGCGCGGGCTGGAACTCGACGAGTCGGTGGCGTTCCTGGTGGCCAAGCGCATTCGATCCCACGTACGTGACCTCGAGGGGGCGCTCAACTCCCTGATCGCCAACGCCCGTTTTTCCGGCCGCACGATCGACGAGGATTACACCCGCGAGATCCTGCGCGACGTACTCGCCGTTCATGACCGGCTGGTCACGATCGAAAACATCCAGAAAACAGTGGCGGATTTCTATCAGTTGCGCGTGGCCGACCTGCTGTCGCGACGTCGCAGCCGCTCGATCGCCCGGCCGCGCCAGATGGCGATGTTCCTGTCCAAGGAACTGACCGAGCACTCCCTGCCCGAGATCGGCAACGCTTTCGGCGGGCGGGATCACACGACAGTGCTGCACGCGTGTCGTAAAATCCAGAGCCTGTGCGAGTCCGACGGCCGCCTGCGCGAGGACAGAGCGCGCCTGACCAGGGAGTTATCCAGTTAGGGTGGCGGACAATGGGTGGATGAGCTGTGGATAACCCGGATCGCCTTGGTTATCCACAATCCGTACACAAGAAGGTCACGGTGTTCATACACCACAAGAAGTTTTGCAGGATATTGATAAATATAGAAAAATCGTGTTTTCAACAGTTTGCACAAGGCCTGTTACTACTGATTTTTCTTTCTTATAAACAACTGACAATAACAGGGGCTTGGGCCCTGTCGGCTTTGAAGGAGCAACCATGAAGTTCTCGATTCCGCGTGAGACGTTGCTGGCACCGATTTCACAGGTGGTCAATGTAGTGGAGCGTCGGCAGACGTTGCCGGTGCTGGCCAACTTCCTGATCGAGGCCGTCGACGAGGGACTGCGCATCACCGGTACGGACATGGAGGTCGAGGTGGTTGCCCGTGCGCCCGCCGAGGTGGCACAGGGCGGCAGCATCACGGTACCGGCGCGCAAGCTGGTCGATATCTGTCGTGCCCTGCCCGAGGGGGTGCAGATCAATGTGCAGCTCAACGACGACAAGCTGGCGCTGCATGCCGGACGCAGTCGGTTCACTTTGTCGACCTTGCCGGCGACCGAGTTTCCCTCGAGCGATCAGGCCGAAACCCTGGCAACGTACGAAGTCAATCAGGGCCGCATGCGCTGGCTGCTGGAGAAAACGGCTTTCGCCATGGCGCAGCAGGATGTCCGGCATTACCTCAACGGTTTGTTGCTGGAGTTTCGTGAAGGCCTGTTGCGGGCGGTGGCGACGGACGGGCATCGCCTGGCGCTGGCCGAATGCCCGGCCGATATTTCCGGGGAAATGCGCAGCGTTATCGTGCCGCGCAAGGGCGTTCTGGAATTGACCCGGATCCTCGAGGACATTGATGAGCCTTTGAAACTGGCGCTGGGCCAGGGATTCCTGCGGGTCGACCGCGAGCGGGTGGTGATGACGACCAAGCTGATCGACGGACGCTTCCCCGATTACGAGGCAGTCATTCCGCTGACGAGCGAGCAGCCCTTGCAGGCAGATCGGGGTGAACTGACCCATGCCCTGCAGCGTGCCGCCATTCTCTCGAACGAAAAATACCGAGGCGTGCGGCTGGAAATGCTGCCGGACACCATGCGCATCGTGGCGCACAACCCCCAGCAGGAAGAAGCGACCGAGGAGATCGAGGCCGAGCATGTGTTCGACAAGCTCAAGGTCGGATTCAACGTCAACTACCTGCTCGACGCGCTCGGCGCCATGGAAGGCGAGAAAGTCGCCATCTCCCTGAAGGATGCCAACAGTTCCTGCCTGGTGACCGACACCGATACCGAGGCGGTCCGCCAGGTGGTCATGCCGCTGAAGCTCTGAACCGCGCCGTGGCCCGCTTTCCTTGAGTATCGATTGGCTCAGCGTTCGCGGGCTGCGCAACCTCGAAGCCCTGGAGCTTCGCCCCGCGTCCGGCATCAACTGGCTGCACGGCGCCAACGGCGCCGGCAAGACCAGCGTGCTGGAGGCGATTTACCTCCTGGCCCGCGGGCGCTCGTTCCGTACCGCTTCCATTTCCGGTGTGATTCAGCACGGCTGCGATGCGGTGTCGGTGGTTGCCCGACGCGGCGATGGCTGCACTTTGGGTGTTGAACGGCAGCCGAAATCGTGGCGGGGGCGAATCGACGGCCGGGATTGTCAGCGAGTCAGCGAGTTCGCGGCGCGGCTGCCTTTGGTATTGATCGAACCCGACAGCCATCGCCTGGTCGACGGCGGTCCGGATCAGCGTCGACAGTACCTGGACTGGCTATTGTTCCACGTGGAACATTCCTACCTGGTGACCTGGCAGCGCTACGCACGAGTGCTGCGTCAACGCAATGCCGCATTGAAGTCCGGGGCCGATGATCGCGTGCTCGATGCCCTGGAGCCCGAGTTTGTCCAGGCCGGTGAGGCCATCAATCGCCTGCGTGCCGCCCAGGCAGAAAAGGTTGGGCAACTTGCCGGAGATCTGGTGGACCGCCTGGGGTTTGCCCTGCCCGGTCAACTGGGTTTTCGTTACCGGCCCGGCCACCCGTCCGATTTGACGTTGCAGCAGGCCGTGTCGGAATCCCGCGCACGTGAGCGCGAGCGTGGTTTCAGCCGCTGCGGACCTCATCGTGCAGAACTGGTGCTCACGTGCGCCGGTCACCCTGCCGCCAGCGAAATGTCGCGGGGGCAGCAGAAGCTTCTTGCCATCGTGCTGCAGCTTGCCGGCCTCGATCTGCTCGCCGGCCATGCAGCATGGGCCCCCTTGCTGCTGCTCGACGACCCGGTTTCGGAGCTGGACCAGCGTCATCTCGATCGCCTGCTGGATTGGCTGGAGGACGGGGAGATTCAGTGCTGGGTTACTGCGACGGCGCCAGGGCGCGACGGAATGGCGATGTTCCACGTGGAACAGGGGCGGGTCCGGCCAATGCTATAATTGACTGATATGCATCCGCTGCGGCGGACCGTTCGCGCACAACCGATTTTCAGGAAACGCATTCAATGGCGCAGGACAGTTACGGCTCAACCAGCATCAAGGTTCTCAAGGGCCTGGATGCCGTTCGTAAGCGGCCGGGCATGTACATCGGCGATACCGATGACGGCACCGGTCTCCACCACATGGTCTTCGAGGTCGTCGATAACTCCATCGACGAGGCCCTGGCCGGTCATTGTGACCGGATCCGGGTGATTCTGCATGGTGATGGTGCGGTCAGCGTCAGCGACAATGGACGCGGCATTCCGGTCGATGAGCACGAGGAAGAAGGGCGTTCGGCCGCCGAAGTGATCATGACCGTGCTGCATGCCGGCGGCAAGTTCGATGAAGACTCTTACAAGGTGTCCGGTGGTTTGCACGGGGTCGGCGTGTCGGTGGTCAACGCCCTGTCCGATCACCTCGAGCTCGTGATCCATCGCCAGGGTAAACGCTGGTATCAGGGTTTCCGCCACGGTGTGCCGGAGGCCCCACTGGCCGCGACCGGTGACAGCGACCGCACGGGCACGGAGATCCGCTTTCTGCCCAGCCGCGAGACCTTCACCGATACCGAATTTCACTACGATGTCCTGGCCAAGCGCCTGCGCGAACTGAGCTTTCTCAACTCGGGTATCGAAATCGAGCTGCTCGACGAGCGTTCCGGCAAGCACGATCGGTTCTGCTACGAGGGCGGGATTCGTTCCTTCGTCCAGCATCTGAGCGAGAAGAAAAGTCCGCTGCATGCCAACGCCCTGCACTTCCAGCAGGAAATCGACGGCATCACCGTCGAGGCTGCCCTGCAATGGACGGATGCGTACCAGGAAAGCGTGTTCTGCTTTACCAACACGATTCCGCAGCGCGACGGCGGTACCCACCTGGCAGGATTCCGCGCGGCGCTGACACGCACCATCAATCACTACATCGAGGAAGCCGGGCTGGCGAAGAAGGCCAAGGTCCAGACGACCGGCGACGATTGCCGTGAAGGGTTGATCGCCGTGCTGTCGGTCAAGGCACCCGATCCCAAGTTTTCGTCGCAGACCAAGGACAAGCTGGTGTCGTCGGACGTCAAGCCGGTGGTCGAGTCGGCCGTGGCCGAGAACCTGCGCGACTTCCTGCTTGAGAATCCCAACGAGGCCAAGGTCATTGTCGGCAAGGTGCTCGAGGCCGCCCGCGCCCGAGACGCCGCCCGCAAGGCCCGCGACATGACCCGGCGCAAGGGTGTGCTCGATGTCGCCGGCCTGCCGGGCAAGCTGGCCGACTGCCAGGAAAAGGATCCGGCCCTTTCCGAGCTGTTCATCGTCGAGGGCGATTCCGCCGGCGGTTCGGCCAAGCAAGGCCGCAACCGCAAGTACCAGGCGATTCTGCCGCTGAAGGGCAAGATTCTCAACGTCGAGAAGGCGCGTTTCGACAAGATGCTCGGCTCCGCCGAGGTCGGCACCCTGATCACGGCCCTGGGCACCGGAATCGGCAAGGACGAGTTCGATATCGAGAAACTGCGCTACCACCGCATCATCATCATGACTGACGCTGACGTCGACGGATCACATATCCGCACGTTGCTGCTGACGTTTTTCTATCGCCAGATGCCGGAGTTGATCGAGCGCGGGCATGTCTACATCGCGCAGCCGCCGCTGTTCAAGATCAAGCAGGGCAAGCAGGAGTGGTATCTCAAGGACGAGGCCGAGATGAACAACTACCTGCTGGAGCGTGCGCTCGACGGAGCCCGGCTCTATCCCAGCGCCGATGCACCGGCCATCGAGTCCGGCGTGCTGGCGGGGCTGCTCAAGGACTTCCAGAAAGCGCGCCAGATCGCGGAGCGTCTCAAGCTGCGATACGATGCTGATGTTGTTGAGCAACTAATTGATTTTGCACCATTTTTTATGGAAGAGTCCTTCGATTTCGATGCCTGGTCGGAGGGATTGCGCAAGCGCCTGGACCAGGCCACCCCGGCCGGGGTGAGCTGGAAGCTCAAACCCCTCACCGGAGGGGGCGTCGTCATTTCCCGGTTCGGCCAGGGGGTGGTCCAGGATACCGTGTTCGACGCCACCTTCTTCCACTCGCCCGAATATGCGCAACTGGCCAAGGTCGGCAAGGCCGTCGACGACATGTTCGAGGAAGGAGCCCGCGTGGAGCGCGGCAACCAGGCCCATTCCATTACCCGGTTCGCCGAAGCTTTCGACTGGCTGATGGAAGAGTCGCGCAAGGGACGCAGTTTCCAGCGCTTCAAGGGTCTCGGGGAAATGAATCCGGATCAGTTGTGGGACACCACCGTTAATCCCGAGACGCGTCGCCTGCTCAAGGTCACCATCGAGGACGCGGTCGCGGCCGACGACATCTTCTCTACCCTGATGGGCAACGAGGTGGAACCGCGCCGAGAGTTCATCGAATCCAACGCCTTGCAGGTCACCAACCTCGATATCTGATCGCTTTTAGCGCCGCTAGTGGTCCACTGGGCGCCGACCTTCAGGTGGTCGGTGCGCCGAGTGTTTTCAGGGCCTGGTCCAGGGATTGGTACCGCCCGCGTTCGCCTGATGGCCCGGCGCTGACGGAAAGTGCCGGACCACCGGCTCGTCCGTAAGCGTCGAGTAAGGCAGAATTGCTGCCGATCAAGGCAATTTCATCGACTTTGCGTTCATATCTCTGCGCGATGCTGTCCAGCTCCCTGCTCATCGCCGCGCGCCTGGAAAACAGTCCGGCAGCGAGGTAAAGCACGCCGTCGAGTTCGGTTCCAGCCCGTGTGAATAACTGGTGTAGCTCCTGCTGCAGTGCCAGGTCCCGGTCGACCGCCTTGCGGGTCGGCCGCCATCTCTTGGGGCGCGGTGCGACCAGCAGCAGCCGGTGGCCATCACGCAGGAAACGGACCAGATGCTCGATCGCGCCGGGATCCGGATCGTCACCTGCCAGCAGCAGGTTTCGTTCGACCAGGATCGGAACGGGACGGCGGTTCATGGCTCACTAACGCCCCAGTCGGGCCACGTCGGCGATCTGGGAAAACTGTCGACGCAGCGCTTCGAGCAGCGCCAAACGATTCCTCCGTACCGATTCGTCGTCGGTCATGACCATGACCTTGTCGAAGAAACGGTCGACGGGTTCGCGCAGCCCGGCCAGTTCGGACAGGCAGGCCGCGTAATCCCCGTTGTCCAGCAGTCCGTTCAGTCGCTCTTCGGTTTCGGTAATTGCGCTGAAAAGATGCTTTTCTTCCTTTTCCTGCAGCGATTCAATATCTACGTCTTCGAACGTGTTTACTTCACTCTGCTTGAGCAGGTTGCTGGCCCGCTTGTTGGCCGCGATCAGGCTGGCGACCGCCGGATCATCGGCGAAACGCTGCACCGCGCGGGCCCGAGCCATGAAATCGGCAATCGAACCGGTGCGTCCGGCTGCCACCGCATGAACCGTGTTGGTTTCCACCCCTTCCTCCGCGGCCCATGGCCGCAGGCGTTCCATGATGAATTCCTCCACCTCGCCGACCAGCGTTTTCGGAAGTGAAAGCTGTTTTCCCAGGCCCTCGCTGGCCTGTTCGATCAGTTCGCGCAACGGGCGACGGCATCCGGATGCATCGAGAATTCGAATGACGCCCAACGCGGCGCGGCGCAGCGCGAACGGGTCCTTGCCGCCCTTGGGTTTCTGACCGGCGGCAAACACGCCGACAATCGTATCGAGCCGATCGGCCAGGGCCAGCGCTCGACCGACGGGGTCTTCCGGTAAACGATCTCCGGCATGGCGCGGCAGGTAATGGCTCTCGATCGCTTCAGCAACCGCAACGGGTTCACCGTCGGCCTGTGCATAGTGACGTCCCATCACGCCCTGCAATTCAGGAAACTCACCGACCATCTCGGTGACCAGGTCGCATTTGCACAGTTCGGCCGCTCGTGCCGTGTCGACCTCATCGGCACCCAGCGAAGGTGCGATCTCGACACTGAGCGCGGCAACCCGGCGCACCTTGTCACCGATGCTGCCCAGTTTCTCCTGGAACAGGATCGCGTCAAGACGGTGCCGCTTGTCGGCCAGGCTGGTGCGCCGGTCCTGGTCCCAGAAAAAGCGGGCGTCGGCCAGCCGGGGATGAATCACGCGTTCGAACCCGGTCGTCATCGCGTCCGGGTCCCGGCTTTCGATATTGGCCACAGCGATGAAACAAGGTGCCAGCTTTCCATTGGCATCGCGCAACGCAAAGCACTTCTGGTGCTGCTCCATCGAGGAGACCAGGGCTTCCTCCGGCACCTCGAGAAACTCTGGCGCGAAGCGACCCATCACCGCGACCGGCCACTCGGTCAGGCCGGCCACCTCGTCGAGCAAACCCTTTCCGATCAGCACTTCCAGACCGGCCTCCCGGGCCAGTGCCCTGGCCTGCTGCTCGATGTGATCGCGCCGACGGGCCGGATCGACCAGCACATTCGCCTGTTCCAGAACGGTCTCGTAATCCCCGGCATCCTTGAGCGCATGATCGCCGGGCGCGTGAATTCGATGCCCGCGCGTCATCCGCCCGGCTTCGAGACCGAACTGGTCCAGTTCCAGCACCTCGCTGCCGTGCAAGGCCACCAGCCAGCGTACCGGTCGCAGAAACCGTTCTTCACGGTCCGACCAGCGCATGGAGCGCGCCCCGACCATGTCACGGACGGTGGCCTCGAACATCTCCGGCAGCAGCTCGTGAAGCGCCTGCCCGGGCTGCTCGACACGCGCAAACAGCCAGCGGCCCTGTTCGTTGTCCAGCGTTTCCAGTGATTCCACCGCCTGGCCGACGCTGCGCGCGAAACCTTCGGCCGCGCGGGTCGGTTTACCCTCGTCGTCAAAAGCCACATCCACCGACGGGCCCTTGCGTTCCAGCACCCGGTCGGGCTGGCGTCCGGCCACCGACGGAATGCGAATAGCCAGTCGGCGCGGGGTGCCGAAGCGTTCGATGCCTTCGGTGGTGTCGAGCAGTCCCGCGTCGACCAGGCGCTTGCCCAGACCGTCGGCCAGCAATTCCACCTGTCGAGCGATCTGGCGGGCCGGCAATTCCTCGCAACCGATTTCAATCAGCAGACTGTCACTCATGCCGCGACCTCCGCATTCTTGACTCCCGGAAATCCGAGTGCTTCGCGCCGTGCGTAGTAGGCTTCGGCCACGCGCCGCGAGATATCGCGCACCCGAAGAATGTAGCGTTGGCGTTCGGTCACGGAGATGGCCTGTCGGGCATCGAGCAGGTTGAAGGTATGCGAGGCCTTGAGCACCTGGTCGTAGGCCGGCAGTGGCAGGTCGGCATCGACCAGTTTCACCGCCTGTTCGTAACAGGTGTCGAACCAGCCAAACAGGCTGTCGGTATCGGCCAGTTCGAAATTGTAGGTGGACTGCTCGACCTCGTTCTGGTGAAACACATCGCGGTAGGTGACGGTGCCGTGCGGTCCCTCGGTCCAGACCAGGTCGAACACGCTCTCCACGCCCTGCAGGTACATGGCCAGCCGCTCCAGACCGTAAGTGATCTCACCCATCACCGGCTTGCAGGCAAGCCCGCCGGCCTGCTGGAAATAAGTGAACTGGGTGACTTCCATGCCGTTGAGCCAGACTTCCCATCCCAGGCCCCATGCCCCGAGGGTCGGGGACTCCCAGTTGTCCTCGACGAAACGAATGTCGTGCACCTTCGGATCAATGCCGACCGCATCGAGCGAACCCAGGTAGAGCTCCTGGAAGTTCAGGGGCGAGGGTTTCATCACCACCTGGTACTGGTAGTAATGCTGCAGGCGGTTGGGATTCTCGCCATAACGACCGTCGGTGGGCCGGCGGCACGGCTGGATGTAGGCCGAGTTCCAGGGTTCGGGCCCGATCGAGCGCAGAAAAGTGGCGGGGTGGAAGGTGCCGGCCCCGACTTCGAGGTCGAGCGGGGCGGTCAGCACACAACCCTGATCGGACCAGTAGCGGTCGAGGGTACGGATGAAATCCTGAAAGTTCACGTCGTTTGCCGGTGTTGAAAACTCAAGCCCACCAGTATACCCGCCCCGGCCTTGCGGATCGAAAGGTACGCCGCAGGCGGGCACCCGGGTGCCAGGAACGAGGCCGCAAGCAGTATCATGTCCTCCATGCCTGAAACTCCCTCCCTGCTCATTATCAAGACGGGCTCGGCGCCCGAACGCATCCGGACCCGCCACGGCGATTTCGACGACTGGTTTCGTCGCGGCCTAGGCGAGTACCGGTTTCGCTACGACATCATCGCCGTGGACCAGGGCCACGGCCTGCCCGATCCATTGAGCGTCGAGCACTACGCCGGTATCGTCGTCACCGGTTCGCCGGCCATGGTGTCGAGTCGGCAGGACTGGTCGGAACGCACCGCGGCCTGGCTGGCTGCCGTGCATGATCACGCAAGACCTTTGCTCGGGGTTTGTTACGGTCACCAGTTGATCGCCCACGCCCTCGGTGGACGGGTCGGCCCCAACCCGCACGGTCGGCGCATGGGAACCCACGCATTGCGCATTTCGACCGATGATGACGCGCTGCTGACGGCCGCCGTCGACGGCATGGTCGTCCATTCCACCCATGTCGAAGCCGTGCTCGAGCCGCCACCCGGTACACAAGTGCTCGCCTCCGCGGATGGCGACCCGCACCACGCCCTGCATTTCGGAAACCGGAGCTGGGGAGTACAGTTTCATCCCGAGTTCGATGCCGACATCATGCGCGCCTATGTTCGCGAGCGTCGCAACGAATTGCGGGCAGAAGGGTTCGACGACGATGCACTTGCCCGGGCGGTGGTCGATGCGCCACTGGGTGATGAACTATTGACCCGCTTTGCCGCCCTTTGTGGTCGCCGGAATCACGAATGCCATGCCGTCGGTACCTGAACGCTCAATCAAATTCCTCGGCGCCGTCGGCACCGTCACCGGCTCGCGTTTCCTGCTTCGTTACAAACGCAGCCGCTGGCTGGTCGACTGCGGCTTGTTCCAGGGTTACAAGCATTTGCGCCAGCGCAACTGGCGTCCGCTTTCGGTGCGTCCGGACCAGCTCCAGGCGGTCATCCTGACGCACGCCCACCTCGATCATTCGGGCTGGCTGCCGGTACTTTGTCGTGACGGCTTCAAGGGCCGGATCCTGGCCACCCCGGCCACCCGGGACCTGTGCCGGCACCTGTTGCCCGACAGCGGCTTCATCCAGGAAAAGGATGCCGAATTCGCCAACCGCCACGGCACGACTCGCCATCAACCGGCACGCCCGCTCTACACCCAGGCCGACGCTGAAGCCGTCATGCCTTTTTTCAGAACGCTGGATTTCGGCAGTCCCTATCGGCTCAAGCAAAAACTCGAGGTGCTTTTCCGCCGTGCCGGCCATATCCCCGGCGCGGCCATCGCCGAATTGAACGTGGCGGGTCGCCGCGTGGTGTTTTCCGGTGACCTGGGGCACGGCAGTTCGGCCACCATGCCGCCCCCGGAGCCGGTGCGATCGGCCGATTACCTCGTGGTCGAATCCACCTATGGCAATCGCCGGCGTGATCGTGAGGACCCGGAAGTCGCGCTGGCTCGCGTCATCGGCGACACCGTCGAGCGGGGCGGCTCCATCATCATCCCGGCATTTGCCGTTGGCCGAACCCAGTTACTGCTGCACCACATCCGCCGCCTGCTCGATGATCACCGGATCCCGACACTGCCCGTCTACCTGGACAGTCCGCTGGCAATCAACGCCACCGACGTATTCCAGAATCATCCCGATGATCATCACCTGAGCCGGCAAGAGGCTGCCCGGGCCTGTTCGCTACCCCACTACGTTCACGACCCGGACCAGTCCAGGCAACTGGATCGTGATCCACACCCGAAGATCATTATTGCCGGCAGCGGCATGGCCACGGGTGGACGTGTCCTGCATCACCTGAAGGCCTACCTTGGCGATCGGCGTCATACCATATTGTTTGCCGGATTCCAGGCGCCCGGCACGCGGGGAGACGCCCTGGTCAACGGTGCCGAGCAAGTCAAGATTCATGGCCGGTACTGGGCGTCCAAGGCACAGATCGAGAATCTGGACATGCTCTCGGCGCATGCCGATGCCGACGAGATCATCGAATGGCTCCGACATTTCGAGCACCCGCCACGCAAGACGTTCATCGTCCACGGTGAACCCGATGCCTCCGATGCGCTCAGGCGGCGCATCGAGGAAGAACTGGACTGGAACTGCCTGGTTCCAGAACCCGAACAGGAGTATCCATTGGCATGAGGCATCACGACCGGCCCGAGGAAAGCAACGGCAACAACCTGCGAGCACGCCGCGTGGCGCTCGACACTCATGACCAGTTGGTGGTCATTACCCGGCGCGACAGCCCGGTGTGTCGATCGGAAGGTTTCTCGGCCCATGCCCGCGTGCGCCTGCAAACCGGTGATCGGCGCATCATCGCAACGCTTTACCAGATCGACTCCGAGCTTCTTGCTCTCGACGAAATCGCGTTGTCGGAATCCGCCTGGGAACGGCTGCAGGTCAACGAGGGTGACCTCGTACACATCGCTCACCCGCAACCGCTGGACTCACTCGGCCTGGTCCGTGGACGAATCTACGGCAAATCCCTTGGGCGGGAAGAGATGCACCAGATCATTGCCGACATCTCGGCGGGTCGCTATGCCGATATCCATCTCTCAATGTTCCTGACCGTCATGGCCGCACGAGTGCCGGATGACGACGAGTTGATCCATCTCACCGAGGCCATGATCAATGCCGGCGATCGCCTGCGCTGGCCGCGCGATATCATCGCCGACAAGCACAGTGTCGGCGGGCTGCCGGGCAATCGCACGACTCCGCTGGTGGTCGCCATGGTCACCGCCTGCGGGCTGTGGATGCCGAAGACCTCCTCGCGCGCCATCACCTCGCCGGCCGGAACCGCCGACACCATGGAAACCCTGGCACCGGTGGACCTGGACCTGGACCAGATGCGCGCGGTCATCGAAAAGGAGGGCGGTTGCGTGGCCTGGGGCGGTGCCGTGAGACTGAGCCCGGTTGACGACATGCTCATTCGCGTCGCCCGCCTGATGGACCTCGACGCCGAAGGCCAGATGGTCGCCTCGGTCCTGTCGAAAAAGGTGGCGGCCGGAGCCACTCACCTGGTGCTGGATATCCCCGTCGGTCCCACAGCCAAGGTCAGAAGCAGCGAAGAGGCGGAGGAACTGAGTCGCAGGCTGCACTCGGTGGCCGAAGCCTTCGACCTGAAGTTGCGCATACTGATCACCGACGGCAGTGAACCGGTCGGTCGTGGCATCGGCCCCGCCCTGGAAGCCCGGGATCTGCTGGCCGTGTTGCGCAACGATGCCGATCAACCGGCCGACCTGCGCCGTCGTGCCGTGCGCCTGGCCGGCGCACTACTCGAACTGACCGGTACTGCCGAGCAGGGTTGCGGCGAGGAAATGGCCGAATCAACCCTGACCGACGGCCGCGCCTGGACGAAGTTCCAGGCCATTTGTGCCGCCCAGGGCGGGCTGCGCGAGCCGCCTCTGGCCGCCCGTCGGCACGAGATGGCTGCCAGTGATGCCGGGGAGATCGTATCCATCGACAACCGTCGTCTGGCCCGTGTGGCCAAGCTGGCCGGTGCGCCCGGCGCCGCAGCCGCCGGTCTCGAGATCCACGTCAAGCTCGGTGACCATGTCGATGCCGGCAAGGTGCTCTACACCATCCATGCCGAAACGGCCGGTGAACTCAACTATGCTCGCGAATTCGCCGAGACAAACGGCATCATCAAGATTGCCTGAAAAGGGAATGTCATGACCACCGAAACACTGATCGTCGCCCTGCCCGGTAACGAGACCCTGGCTGATCGCCTCGCGCAGTCACTGGATGCCGAGCTGGCTCGATTGGAATTTCGCCGTTTTCCCGACGGCGAAAGCTACCTGCGCCTGCATGCTGATCCGGCCGGGCGTGAGGTGGTGTGCGTGTGCACCCTGGATCGGCCCGACGACAAGATCCCCGCGCTGCTGTTCGCCGCCGACTTGGCACGCGATCTGGGTGCGCGTCGGGTCGGGCTGGTCAGTCCGTACCTGGCCTACATGCGCCAGGACCAGCGTTTTGCCCCGGGAGAGGCGCTGACCTCTCGCACCTTCGCGCGCTGGCTTTCGGCCCACTTCGATGACCTGGTCACCGTCGACCCGCACCTGCACCGCTACGCCAGTCTCGACGAGGTTTATTCGCTGGTTTCCACGGTGGTTGCGGCCGCACCGGCCGTGGCCGAATGGATCGCGCGGGAAGTCGAAGACCCGGTGCTGATCGGCCCGGACGGTGAAAGCGAACAATGGGTCAGCGAAGTCGCCGGTCTGGAAAACCTGCCCTGGCGGGTATTCACCAAGAAGCGTTACGGCGATCGCGATGTCCGCATGCAGCTCCCCGACTTGGACGGACTGGAGAACCATACCCCCGTGCTGGTCGACGACATCATCTCCTCGGGCACGACCATGGCCCGGGCCGCGCGCCACCTGATCGATTCAGGCTTCCGGCCACCGTTGGCCGTTGGCGTTCACGGCCTGTTCGGGGAGAATGCCCGGGAGGTCATGCACGAGGGCGGGATCGAGCGCATCGTGTGCACCAACACGGTCAACGCCCCCGAGGCCGAGATCGATCTGTCTCAGTTGCTGGCCTCGGCACTCGGAGACTGAACCGTCACGCGTCCGGGCGCGAAGCCCTTGGCCTCGCGCCCCGCGAGTTTAGATAATGCCGAACAGGCCGGCCAGCACCACCAGGATCAGGGCCGGCGTGACAATGCGGGTGACCCACAGCCACGCGTTGTAGGCCCAGTCCGGCATCTTCTTGTCGAGTTCTTCATGGGTGATTCGGCTAGACAACACCCAACCGCCGAATACCGCTGTCAGCAGGCCACCGACAGGCAACATCACGTCATTGGCCACGTAGACAATGGCATCCATGACCTCAAGCCCGCCTATCCGGACTTCGGACCAGACATTGAAGGAAAACACGCTGGCCAGCCCCATCATCCAGGCCACGGCGGCCACGCAGATTGCCGCAGCCTTGCGCGAAAGATTGGTGGCCTCGACGATGTAGGCGGTGGCCGGCTCCATCAGAGAAATGCCGCTGGTCCAGGCGGCCACCGACAGCAAGGTGAAGAAAAGGAATCCGTAGAGGATCCCGAAGGGCATTTCGGCGAAAGCCAGCGGCAGCGAGGTGAAAATCAGTCCCGGCCCGCCGCCGGCCGGATCGAGGCCGAAAGAAATGACGATGGGGAATATGGCCAGTCCGGCAACCAGGGCGACCACGGTATCGGTGGCCGCCACCGTGACCCCGACTCTCGGAATATTCACCCCCGACGGCAGGTAGGCACCGTAGGTCATGATCGCGCACATGCCCAGGCTCAGAGTGAAGAAGGCCTGGCCCATGGCGGTGACGATCATCGCACCGGAGACCTGCGACCAGTCCGGCTTGAACAGGAAACCGGCCGCTTCCAGGAAATAGCCGGTATTCATGCCGTACCCCAGCAACACCAGCAAGAGCACGAACAGCAGCGGCATCAGGATGCTGACCGCTCGTTCCAGCCCCTTCTCCACCCCGAAGGCAACTACGCTGACGGTCATCACCATGAACAATCCATGCCAGAACGCCAGTTCACCCGGTTGAGCGAGCAGGCTGCCGAAGGTAGCGTCGGGGTCCGTGATGGTGGCGCCGCCGAACAGATCCTTGAGATAGAGGAACCCGTAGTGCAGGGTCCAGCCGGCCACGACGGAATAGAACGAGAGTATCAGGAAGCCGGCGATTACCCCCAGAAAACCGATCCCCATCCACTTGCGCGAAGCACCGGCATCGTCGGAAAGCTCCCTGAGTGAATTGATCGGACTCATGCGTCCGCGCCGCCCGATGACAATCTCGGTCCACATGATTGGCAGGCCGACGAGCAGAATGCAGCCCAGATAGATCAGCACGAAGGCACCGCCACCATTGTCGGAGGTGACATAGGGAAAGCGCCAGATGTTGCCCAAGCCCACGGCCGAACCGGTGGCGGCCAGGATGAAGGCCAGGCGCGAGGACCACATCCCGTGAATGGAAGTTGTCTGCATTGTTGTTCTATCCCCGAGAATTCACGTAGTTCAAGCGCGCAATTGTGCGGCAAGCGCCGGAGCCATGCAAACCCGCCGGTTTCGGGGGATTCAATTACAACGGCAGCGGCGCAGCAGGTGCAGGTTGAGCCAGTGGGCCGCGGCCACCATGACGCCACCGATCAGGGCCAGCGTACTGCCCCAGTAGCCCAGGGTATGCAGGGGGGAGGCGATCGCCACGGTCATCAGGCCGGCCCCGGCCAGTCCGATGACCGTCGGCGGCCAGCGGTGATGGGTGAACCAGCCGTTGACCGCGGTGGTCAGAATCAGCAGCCAGGCCATTGCCAGCAGCGACCACTCCAGAACGATGAGCTGCTTCCATATGCCGCTTTCCCACAGGCTGCGATTGAGCCACAAGGCCGGCCAGGCCAGGAAAGCGACGGTCATGGCCGCACAATGCAATCCACAGCCAACGGCGATGATCATGCCCAGTCGGTCGGGCCAGCGGAATATGCGCATGACATTGCTCGGGATTAATAATGTTATATTATAACAATACCTGAACCAGTATCATTCAGCCGTGTTGCCGGAGAACCCACCATGAAGTCACCGCTCGTTACGATGACCCTGTTGTTTGCGATTCTGCCTGCCTTGGGCTTGCCGGCCGGGTCACTGGAGCGCCAGCATGGGGCCCACGTCCACGGCCAGGCGTACGGCACGCTGGCTGTCGATGAGGGACGTGTAAGTCTGTCGCTGGTATTCCCGGGAATGAACCTGGTGGGCTTCGAGCATGCCCCGCGCGATGACGCCCAGCGCGCCCGTCTGCGCTCCGTCAGGCAGGCTCTCGAGTCCGGCGCCTGGCTCGAACTCGACCCGGGCGGCGACTGTCGCGTCGAACGGCTGGATCTCGCCATGCCCGGTTTCGGAGACGATCGAGTGCACGACCACGATCACGACCATGACCATGACGGCCACGGTGATCACCACGACCATGAACACGCCGAGTTCCACCTCGAGCTCGGCGTCGAGTGCAGCCGGCCCGACCGCCTGGCATGGATTGCGCTGGATTTGTTCGATGCCTTTCCGGCCAACGAGGAAGTGCGAATCGATGTCCTCACCGATACTCTTGCCGAGCGGGTGCGACTGACCGCCACCAACTCGCGTATTCGCCTGCGCTGACCCCTAGCCGCTTAGACAAAGCCCCATATGTCCGATCTGTTGCGCATCGAAAAGCTCCGTTACACCTGGCCGGGCGAGTCACGGCCGGTGCTCGATATCGCCGAATTCAGCATTGCCCGTGGCGAGCGGGTCTTCCTCAAGGGACCCAGCGGTTCGGGCAAATCCACCCTGCTGGCGGCCATCGGCGGACTGATCCAACCCGATGGCGGACGCATCCGCTTCGACAACACCGACCTCGGCTCCCTGTCGGCGGCTGCCCGGGATCGTTTCCGTGCCGAGCACCTGGGCGTGATCTTTCAGCAGTTCAATTTGCTGCCGTGGCTGGATGTGCGCGCCAACGTGACCCTGCCCTGCCGCTTCTCGCGAACCCGCGCGAAAAGGGCCGGCGACGTGGGCGTTGCCGCCGAGAGGTTGCTCGACGCCATGGACCTGGCCCCGGAGCAGCGCGGCAAGCGCGCCGATGAACTCAGTGTCGGCCAGCAACAACGTGTCGCCGCCGCGCGGGCGCTGATCGGCAAGCCGCAACTGGTGCTGGCCGATGAACCGACCTCCGCGCTCGACAGTGATCGTCGCCAGGCCTTCATCGAACTGCTGTTTGCACAAATCGAAGCGGCCGGCAGCGCCTTGCTGTTCGTCAGCCACGATCCGGACCTGGCCCACGACTTCGACCGCGAGGTCAGCCTTCCGGAGATCAACCGGGCCGGGGTGGCAGCATGAACCTGTTTGGCCTGGCGTTTCGCTCCCTGCTCAACCGCCGTTTCGCCGTGGTGCTCACGGTGCTCACCATCGCCCTGTCCATCGCCTTGCTGGTGCTCGTCGAGCAGATGCGCTCGGAAGTCCACGATGGTTTCTACCGTTCGGTTTCGGGCACCGACCTGATCGTCGGCGCGCGCACCGCACCCATCCAGCTTCTGCTCTACTCGGTCTTCGGCATCGGCGATGCCACCAACAACGTCTCTTGGGAATCCTACCAGGAACTGGCGAACACCAGCGACGTCGCCTGGGCCATCCCGATGGCGCTGGGCGACATGCATCGCGGTTACCGGGTGATGGGCACCGACCATGACCTGTTCGAGCATTATCGCTACGGCAATCGCCAGGCACTGGAGTTTGCCGCCGGCCGCGCTTTCGA
>SKSJ01000115.1 GCA_007123055.1 Wenzhouxiangella sp.
CAGCATCGCAGGCATCAGCGGCCGGTTGGTCACGATATCGCCATCGTGGATCGAAAACCACTCCCCGGACACGTCGCGGCCGTCGTGCGTGATCGCCACCAGCGGCAGTTCGGGGCCGGCAGTGACGCGTCCCAGGCGCGTGCCTGGCGGGACTTCCTCGAAGTTGAGCCGATCAAGATCGGAGCGCAGAACCAGCGATGATCCGTCCGCCTTGAAACTGAAAGTCCGGTCGGGGGCGACGTTGACGGTGGCCACCATCTCGTAGAGTTCGAGGTTTTCCGGCGATGGTAGCTCGTCGGGAATCTGCTCCAGGTTGAGAATGGTGTCCAGGTAGGTCATTGCGTGGTCGGTGCCGTCGAGCCGGTGGGGTGGGCCGCACTCCAGGGTGACTGCCGGACAGAACTGGCCGAATGC
The DNA here is from genome assembly GCA_007123055.1 of Wenzhouxiangella sp. Taxonomy (GTDB): domain Bacteria; phylum Pseudomonadota; class Gammaproteobacteria; order Xanthomonadales; family Wenzhouxiangellaceae; genus Wenzhouxiangella. The sequence goes on from SKSJ01000115.1 coordinate 415, forward strand.
CATGGATTGGACGCCGCGAGGGCGGGTGAAGTAGATCACCGTCCGCGAGAACATCGATGCCAGCCGCAAAGATTGCGGGGCGATGTAGTTGACGGCGGCGTAGTGTGGGTTCTCCCCACTGTTGTTGTGGATGTCGATGCTGGCCATGGGGCGAAGCTGGCGTACATGCCGCGTGATGTCGTCAAACATCCGGTGCCACGGGGTGACGCCGGTATCCGATCCCGGCCAGCAGCGGTTAAAGTCGGGCTGGTCGGTGAGCTTGCGCTGGCGACGCGAGGCAGCGCGCACATTCGCGATGAACAGTATCAGGCTGCGTGGCAATGGATCGCGCCCGTAACGCCCCTTGAGCAGCCGGCGAACGGCGTCCCAGCCGGAGATCTCGTTGCCGTGCTGCAGCACCGAGACAAACAGCGGTTGTGGCCTGCGTCCGGACAGGTGTATCAGGGTCGGTGCCTGCAGCATGTCATGCAGGTGCGTGGACGGACAGTCGAGCAATCCGTCCGGCAGGTGGTCAAGCATGACCGGTTGCATAAATTCTCCAGCAAGGGCGGGCACAATAAACTACCCTGTCGAGACTACGCTGAAAAGCCCTATCTGGTCGGGCTTGAATCGCGGGACGGCTGTCCCCATTCGCTGCTTTTTCAGAGCACTTGATCCGGACAATGATAACGAGGCTGAACGGATGCTCAAAGCCAGAGAACTGACTCGCCGTTTCGGTCCGCTGCTGGCGGTCGACCGGCTCTCGTTCGAAGTCGAACCCGGCACCGTGCTCGGTTTCCTCGGGCCCAACGGTGCCGGCAAGTCGACGACAATGAAGATGCTGACCGGCTTTCTTGCGCCCACTTCCGGTACCGCGGAAGTTCTCGGGCACGATATTCGCCGTGACTCCGTTGCCGCGCGCCGGGTGATGGGATATCTACCCGAGGGCGCCCCGCTTTACGGAGAACTGAGCGTTGCCCAGTTCCTGGCCTTTGCCGCCGAGGCACGCGGTTTTCGAGGCAATGAACGTGACCGTAAGGTGCGACGCGCTGTCGAGCGGCTGGAGTTGGGAGCCGTCATGGGGCAGACCATCGAGACCCTGTCAAAGGGCTTCAAGCGGCGTGTCGGCCTGGCCCAGGCCATTCTGCACGATCCGCCGGTCCTCATTCTCGATGAGCCGACCGACGGACTCGATCCCAACCAGAAACACGAGGTCAGAAGCCTGATCCGGGAGATGTCTCCGGAACGCATCATCGTGATCTCGACCCACATCCTGGAAGAAGTTGATGCCTTGTGTACCCGCGCGATGATTATTGCGCACGGCCGCTTGCTGGCCGATGACACGCCGCGCGGGCTGCTCGAACGCTCGCGCTATCACCATGCCGTCAGCCTGGAACTGGAGGAACTCGATCGCGCCGCCTCGCGCCTGGGCGAGTTGCCTGAGGCCCGGGAGGTCGAGATCCGTCGCGGTCGCCTGACAGTATTTCCGTCCGGGCAGGGCGATCTCTTCCGAGCCGTCGGCAAGGTTATCGACGAGGAGGGGTGGCATGTGAGTCATGTCCAGCTGGAGTCGGGGCGGCTCGACGAGGTGTTTCGCAACATCACCCGCAAGGAGGCGGCATGAGTACGGCCAACGTTCTTGTCGTGATGCGGCGCGAGTTGGCGAGCTATTTCGCCACTCCGGTCGCCTACGTGTTTATCGTGATCTTCCTGTTGATGTCGGCGGCCTTCACCTTTCACCTGGGCGGGTTCTTCGAGCGCGAGATTGCCGATCTGCAACCGTTTTTCCGCTTTCATCCCTGGCTTTACCTGTTCCTTGTGCCGGCGGTGGGCATGCGTCTGTGGGCCGAAGAGCGCAAGTACGGCACCATCGAATTGCTGCTGACCCTGCCGATCACGGCCAGCGAGGCGGTCATCGGCAAGTTTGTGGCCGCATGGCTGTTTGTCGGCCTGGCGCTGGCACTGACCTTTCCGATCTGGATTACGGTCAACGTGCTGGGCAACCCGGACAACGGGGTCATCCTGGCCGGTTATGTGGGCAGCTGGTTGATGGCCGGCGGATTCCTGGCCATCAGTGCCTGCCTGTCGGCGGCGACCCGCAACCAGGTGGTTGCCTTCATTCTCTCGGTGGTGGTCTGTTTCGGCTTCCTGCTGTCCGGGCTGCCGATCGTGCTCGACCTGTTTCGCGGTTGGTTGCCGCAAGCGCTGGTCGACGGCGTCGCGAACCTCAGTTTCCTGATGCACTTCGACTCGATCTCGCGCGGGGTGATCGACTTGCGAAACATCATCTACTTCACGTTGGTCATCGCGTTCTGGCTGGTTGCCAACCGGATCGTGCTGGAAATCAGGAAGGCGGATTGACATGAAGAACATCTACAGCGCCAGTGCACTGGTCTTCCTCGCCGTTCTCTTCCTGGCCCTGACCATACTGTCCGGGGCTGCCATCAAGGGAGCGAGGCTGGATCTGACCGAGCAGAAGCTATACACGCTGAGCGAAGGAACCATCAACCTGCTGCAGGCGATCGAGGAACCCATTACGCTGGAATTCTACTTCAGCGAGGAAACCAGCGCCGAACTCCCCATGGTGCGCAACTTCGCCCGCCGCGTCCAGGAGTTGCTCGACGAGATGGCCACGCGTTCCGGCGGCCAGTTGCGAGTCCGACGCATCGATCCACGCCCGTTCTCCGAGGAGGAGGACCTGGCAGACAGCTACGGTCTGGAGGGGGTTCCGGTGGGGGCGGCCGGCGAGAACCTGTACCTGGGCATCGTCGGTACCAACATGGTCGATGGGCTCGAGGTCCTACCGTTCATCTCGCCGGCTCGAGAGGCCTTTCTGGAGTATGAGCTGGCCCGGATGATCTACATACTCAGCCAACCTGAACGACCGCGTGTCGGGCTGCTGAGCGGCCTGCCCATGGACGGGCGACTCGACATGCAGACCGGCCAGCAGCAGGAGCCCTGGGCTGTCCGTGAACAGATCGGGGAAATGTTCGAGATCGAACCCATCCAGGCGTCTGACGATGCCTTGCCCGCCGATATCGATGTGCTGGTGCTGGTGCATCCGGGAGACCTGTCCGCTGACATGCTGCGTGACATCGACCGTTTCGTGCTCGAGGGCGGTCGGTTGCTGGCTTTTGTCGATCCATATTCTGAATCTGATCCGGGGCCGGATCCGACCGCGGCGATGGCCATGGATCGGACCTCCTCACTCGAGGGACTGTTCGAGGCCTGGGGTGTGGAGTTCGATACGGACGTGTTCGTGGCGGACCTGGGGCAGGCGTTGCAGGTGGCCCTGCAGGCCGGGCAGCGCCCGGTGCGTCATCCCGCCATCATTGGCGTGACCGCCGACAACATGAACCCCGACGACGTGGTCACCGGCGAGCTCGACGCAATCAACCTGGCCAGTCCGGGGCACCTGGAGCTGACCGACAGCAGTTCTCTGGAGCTCGAACCCCTGCTGATGTCCAGTGCCAACGCAGGGCTCGTGGACGCCGAGCGCTTGCGCTTCCTCGAAGATCCCGGTGAACTGATGGCGGAGGTGGCCGTGACCGGCGATCGTTACGTGCTGGCGGCGCGGCTGAGCGGTGAAGTCGGCAGTGCGTTCGAAATGGACAACGCGGCGGGTCCGACGTCGGGACCGCTCAATGCCATCGTGGTCGCCGACACCGACCTGCTGGCCGACCGTTACTGGGTGCAGCGTCAGCGATTCTTCGGTAGCAGCATCCTGGATCCGTTCGCGGGGAATGGCGATTTCGTCATCAACGCCATCGACAACCTTCTCGGCAATGCCGACCTGATCAGCGTGCGCAGCCGTGCTACCGGCAATCGCCCGTTCACGCTGGTGGAATCACTCCGGCGCGAAGCCGAACAGAACCTGCTCGCCACCGAGCAGCGACTGGAGGCCGAGCTGGCTGAAGCAGAGCGTCGACTGACCGAGTTGCAGCAGGCGAGAGGAGATACCGACCTGAGCGTGCTGACACCGGAGCAGGAGGCCGAACTTGATCGATTCATGGAACAACGCATCGAGATCCGGAGGCAGCTGCGACAGGTGCGGCGCGATCTCGATCGTGACATCGAGGCACTGGGTACCCGGGTCAAGGCAGTCAACATCGCCCTGATGCCGGCGCTGGTGACCGTGTTGGCGCTGTTCATGGCCTGGCGTCGGCGACGCAATGCCAGGGTGGCGGCGGAGGCGAGCGCATGAATCCCAAGTTCGTGCTCGGCCTGGGCATCGTGGCCCTGGTCATGCTGACGCTGGCTCTGATGATCGGGCGTGAGCTGTCGACGCCGGAAGAGCGACTCGACGAGCTGCTGGTGCCTGGACTGTATGAGCAGGTCAACGACATCGCGGCGATCGATATCGTGGGGCCCAAGGGAGAAAACGTCGTGACGCTCAGACGTGAAAGAGAGCGCTGGCGGGTTCAGGAAAAATCGGGTTTCGAGGCTGATTTCCGGTTGGTCCACGACCTGCTGCGAGATCTGTCGGAGGCACGCCGCCGAGATGAACGGACCAGCAATCCGGACTGGTACCCGCGCCTCGGTGTGGCCGATCCCGGTGTGCCGGGAAGCGACGGCATGCTGGTGCGTTTTCCGGATACCGGTTTGCCGGAAGTGATCGTCGGTCAGGCCGACCCGGCCGGAATCGGTCGATTCGCCCGCCTGCGTGGGGAAGAGAGAAGCTGGCTCATCGACCGCTCCCCGGAGGTGCCTGACTCGATGCTGGAGTGGCTGGAGAGCGCCATCATGGACATACCGGCCAGCCAGCTGGCCGAGGTCACCATCCGGCATCCTGACGGTGAGACCGTTCGCCTGCGGCCGGTTGGCAATGACAGCGACCGCTGGGTGCTGCTGGATGTGCCGGAGGGGCGTGAGGCGGTATCGAGCTGGGAGATTCGGCCGGTGGCCAGCTCACTGGCCGCGCTGAGCCTGCGCGATGTCAGGCCGAACGAAACGGTACCTGAAGATGCCGTTCGTGCACTGTTCCAGACCGTGGACGGTCTCATTTTCCTCGCCAGCCTGTTCGAGGACGACGACGGCGGCTGGGTCACTTTCAGCGTGAGCGCCGATACCACCGCCTTGGCCGAGGAGGAAACGGACGACGAGGTCACGGAACTGGCCATCGATGCCGCAGCCGTGCATGGGCGCCTGTCTCCCTGGCAGTTCGCCATTCCCGAGAACCGCTACGACGAGATGACAAGTCGGTTGGAGGATCTGCTGACCGAGGTTGAGTAACCGTGATCCGGGTCGCCTGCCTCAGGGCTTGAGCAGTTCGGGGTCCACTCCGGCGAACAGGGTGGCCAGTTCCTCAAGAAACTCACCAAGAGCGGAGGATCTGCGCCAGACCATGGCGATTTTACGGCTGGGGCCGGGTGGGGCAAACGACCGCGTGGCCAGGTTATCGGTGTGGGCAACCGGGGCCTTGACCGCGAGCGCCGGCATCAGCGTGATGCCGGTATTGGCGGCTACCATCTGTCGCAGCGTCTCCATGCTGGTGGCGTGGAAATCGAGCTGCTCGTGCGCACCGGTCAACTGGCAGACTTCCAGCGCCTGCTCGCGCAGGCAGTGACCGTCCTCGAGCAGCATCAGCTCCTGGTTTTCCAGGTCCGACATGTGAATCTCCTGGCGTTCGCAAAGCGGATGATGTTCCGGCAGCGCCAGCAGGAAGGGCTCCTCGAAAAGCTCCCGAACATGCAGGCCCTCGTGGCTGATGGGCAGGGCCAGCAGTCCGGCGTCCAGACGCCCCTGGTCGAGCATCTCGAGCACCTGCTCGGTCTTCTCCTCGAACAGTCTCAGTGTAAGACGTGGAAACTCACTGCGAATGCGGGGTATGACATGCGGCAGCAGGTAGGGAGCCAGTGTCGGAAAAATGCCGATACGCACCGTGCCGCTGTGCGGATCCCGCGAACGTCGGGCGATGGCACGCATGGCATCGACTTCGCCCAGTATGGTCCGGGCGCGTACGACGATTTCCTCACCGACAGCGGTCAGCATCACCTGGCGGGGATTGCGCTCGACCAACTGCACGCCCAGTTCCTCCTCCAGCTTCCGGATCTGTGTGCTCAGCGTGGGTTGGCTGACGTGACAGCGTTCGGCAGCACGCGAGAAATGACGGACCTCGGCCAACGTGACCAGGTATTGGATGGCGCGAATATTCATAGGTGAATTCTATCGGATTGATGTCCAGTTGGGTGGTTGGACTTTGGAAAAGAGCTATCTGCCGGGTGCTGCTCGAGGGTATACGGGCCCGATTTGGAAACGGTATCGGTCCCATGGAGAAAATCAATTTGCACAACGCCACCTTCGCCCATATGTTGTGCAGCGGACGCGCGAGGTGCGTCCATTTTTATGCCTACCACAAACGATAAACAGGAGAAATTTCAAGATGTTGACGATTGGTGACAAGTTCCCCAACTACAAGCTGAAAGCCACAGTGAGTACCGATATGGAGTCCGCCTTCACCGAAGTCGAGAATGGCACTTACGAAGGCAAGTGGCAGCTTGTGTTCTTCTATCCGAAGGACTTCACCTTTGTCTGCCCGACCGAGATCAAGGCTTTCAGTGATCTGGCCGACGAATTCGCCGATCGTGACTGCCAGGTGCTGGCTGCCAGCACCGACACCGAGTTCGTGCACCTGGCCTGGCGTCAGCATCACGATGACCTCAAGGATCTCAAGATTCCGATGCTGGCCGACGTCAAGCGTGAACTGAGTTCCGAGCTTGGAATTCTTCACCAGGAAGAGGGTGTGGCCACCCGTGCAACCTTCCTGGTCGATCCGCAGGGCATCATTCGTCACGTTTCGGTAACTGACATGAGCGTTGGCCGTAACCCGAAGGAAGTGCTGCGCATTCTCGATGCGCTGCAGACCGATGAACTGTGCCCCTGCAACTGGCAGCCGGGCGACGACGTGCTGAAGGCCGCCTGAAGCACGAGTCGGTTTGATCAGCGACCCGGCACCGTCTTCGGTGCCGGGACCCCGAATCATCAAGGAGCTTCCGAGGAGGTTCAATGAGCATCGACACCATCAAGCAGCGCATTCCAGACTACGGCAAGGATCTGCGCATCAACATCGGGAACGTGCTCGATCCGGAGCGTGCCGAGGCCATGAGTGCCGAACAGATTTTCGGTACGGCGCTGGCTACCGCACGCGCCAGTCGGAACGCGGAACTGATTGCCCTGGTCGAAGCCGAGGCAAATCGGCACCTGGACGAGGCCTGGCTCAAGGCATCACGCGCTGCAGCGGCGATAATGGGCATGAACAACATCTATTACCGCTTCGTCCACCTGGCGTCCAACGACGAGTACGGCAAACTGCCTGCCCGGCTGCGCATGAGCGCCATCGGCAACCCGGGTATCGACAAGGCGGATTTCGAGCTGATGTCGCTGGCGGTTTCGGCCATCAACGGCTGCGGCATGTGCATCGACAGCCACGAGCGCGTGCTCAAGCAGGCCGGCATGTCTGCCGAAGCGATCCAGCATGCCGTGCGCATCGCGTCGGTCATTCATGCCGTGGCCGCAGTCCTGGATGCCGAGCAGGCTGCCGGTATCGAGGCTGCCGCCTGACCTCATTCATTCAGCCCTCCAACAGTTGAAGGTGCCCCAAACCTCAACCTGTTTTTGGCCCCGCTTTTGTGGGGCCGTTTTTTTTGGAATTCCGGATGACGAAGTTCACGCGCTCGCGGCTCTCCATTGGCGCATCGGGCCGGTATACTTGAGGTCATGAGCGAGCAAACATCCCGGATCGAGCGATCCCGTACGCGGATCACCAAGTTGGTGTTTCCGCAAGACACCAATCCGATCGGTACGCTGTATGGCGGTACGGCACTGCACTGGATGGACGAGGTGGCTTTTCTCACGGCCACGCGTTACGCCCGCTGCCAGGTGGTCACCGTGTCAATGGACCGTGTGGATTTCAAGGTACCCATTCCCGAGGGCGCCATCGTCGAGCTCGTGGGGGAAATCGTGCGCGTGGGGCGCAGCTCCATGACCGTCAACGTGAAGATTCTCCAGGAGGATCCCCGGGCCAGCACGCAGGAACTGGCGATCGAGGGGACTCTGGCGATGGTGGCGGTCGATGATGACATGAAACCGGTCAGCCTGGACTGACCGGCCGGCCCGCCGCGGACAACCGGGCGACCGTCTCTCGCACGGCATTTTCCAGCTCATCCCCGCGTCCTATCAGGTCGCCACCAACAAGCAGCGCGCAGTCCGGCCCGTGCAGTCGGGCGGTTTCTGGAGCCTGCTCCAGTGTTTTCCCTCCGCCGGTGCAGGGCAGACTGGCACGAAGGGATCCGAGTGCCCCGGTCAGCGCCGCACAGGTGGCGGCTTCATCATCCGCGTGATGGGAAGTGATACGCCCACCGGTGCCTGGAAAAATGCTGATGTCGGCGCCGGCGGCGCGTACCAGGGTGCCGAGCAGGACCGGGGTGGCAATGCCGTGACTTACGCCCTCGGTAAAGACGCCGGCCACCGCGGGATGGGCCAGCCACATCAGGCCATGTTCGCGCGCGGCCGTCGCTGCGGTCTCGAGGCCGATGACCCAGGGGCACATCACGACGCCGCCGAGTCCGAGTCGCGCCACGTGATCGAGTTGGCGGTGCAGGTGCGATCCGCTGCCGGCGACATGGGGAAGGTACAGGCACCGCCG
>SKSJ01000199.1 GCA_007123055.1 Wenzhouxiangella sp.
ATGCCATCGGCCAGCTCACGTACCTGGTCGAGCTCCAGGAAATCAGCCCGACGGAACTCGGCGCTGCCGCCCTCGGATTCGATGGCGGCGACCACGCCCTCGCCACGCTCGACATTGCGACCGTGCACGATGACGTGGTAGTCCATGGCACCCAGTCGAAGCGCCACCTCCTCGCCCAGCCCCCGGGTCGATCCGGTTACCAGGGCAACCCGTTCGTGAGGTGCAGCCGCCGCATCATTATCCGTCGACGCGGTTTCTGTCGTCGCATCGGAAGCGCCGCCCTGGCAACCGACGAGGAACACGCATGCCATCATGGTCATGATGGCCGAGGATCGTGAGGGGAATCGGGTGGAATGCTTCGGCATGGCAACTTTCCTGTTGCTGGGAGGTGATTCGGGCCGGCCAGGCATTTTGCCCTGCTGACACGCTAAAGGTTATATTAACAGGCTTGTCTTTCACTCCCGGCAGTCGCATGAAATCGATCTCCGTTCGCGGTGCCCGCACCCACAATCTGGCCAACGTCGATCTCGAATTGCCGCGGGACAAGCTGATCGTGTTTACCGGGCTGTCCGGCTCGGGCAAGTCCTCGCTGGCCTTCGACACCATCTACGCCGAGGGGCAGCGCCGCTACGTGGAGTCGCTCTCGTCGTATGCGCGGCAGTTCCTGTCGATGATGCAAAAGCCCGATGTGGACCACATCGAGGGCCTGTCTCCCGCCATTTCCATCGAGCAGAAGGCGGCCAGCCACAACCCCCGTTCCACGGTCGGCACAGTCACCGAGATTCACGATTACCTGCGCCTGATGTATGCCCGCGTCGGCACGCCGCGCTGCCCCGACCACGATGAAGTGCTCGACGCGCAGACCGTCTCGGAGATGGTCGATACCGTGCTCAACTTTCCAGAGGGCAGCAAGCTGATGCTGCTGGCGCCGGTGGTGCGCTCACGCAAGGGCGAACACCTGCAGGTCCTCCAGGAACTGCGTGCCCAGGGTTTTGTACGTGCCCGGGTCAATGGCCGCGTCATCGACCTTGACGATGACTTGCCGAAGCTGGAATTACGAAAAAAACACGACATCGAAGCGGTGGTTGACCGTTTCCGCGTCCGCGAGGACCTCGCCCAGCGCCTGGCCGAGAGTTTCGAGACGGCGCTGGCCCTGGCCGACGGTCTGGCCGTGGTCGCTCCAATGCCAGCCCGGGACTCCGATCCGGGGGATGCCGACAGCGAGATCGAAGAAACCCTGTTCTCGGCTCGCTTCGCCTGCCCGGTCTGCGATTACAGCCTGGCGGAGCTCGAACCGCGCATGTTTTCGTTCAACAACCCCAACGGTGCCTGCCAGACTTGCGACGGACTGGGCTTGAAGCAGTACTTTGATCCCGAACGCGTGGTCGCCAACCGGGAACTCTCGCTGGCCGGCGGCGCCATCCGTGGCTGGGACCGGCGCAATGCCTATTATTTCCAGCTCATACAGTCGCTGGCCAAGCATTACGGCTTCGATATCGAGACTCCCTTCGGTGAACTGCCGGAGAATCTGCAGGACATCATCCTGCACGGCAGCGGTGACGAGAAGATCGCCTTCCGATACCTGTCCGAGCGGGGCTCGCAGACACGCAAGCACCCTTTCGTCGGCATCATTCCCAACCTCGAAAAACGCTACCGGGAAACCGAGTCGCGCATCGTGCGCGAGGAGCTGTCGCGCTACATATCCACTCGCTCGTGTCCCGAGTGCCATGGACAGCGACTGGGCCGGGCCGCGCGCCACGTTTTCATCGCGGAAAAGTCCCTGCCCGAAGTCTCCAGCTGGTCGGTCGAACGCTGCCTGGAGTTCTTCGAACGCGTCGAGCTCGGTGGCTGGCGCGGTGAAATTGCCGGTCGCATCCTCAAGGAGGTGCGCGAAAGGCTGCAGTTCCTGGTCAATGTCGGTCTCGACTATCTCACCCTGGACCGCCAGGCCGACACGCTATCAGGGGGTGAGGCCCAGCGCATCCGCCTGGCCAGCCAGATCGGCGCCGGCCTGGTCGGGGTGATGTACGTGCTCGACGAGCCTTCCATCGGCCTGCACCAGCGTGACAACGCCCGCCTGCTCAAAACCTTGACCAGACTGCGTGATCTTGGCAACACGGTGATCGTGGTCGAGCACGACGAAGACGCCATCCGCACCGCCGACCATGTGGTTGACATCGGACCGGGCCCCGGTGTCCACGGCGGGAAAATCGTCTACAGCGGCACACCGAAGGGGTTGATCGATTGCACCGACTCGCTGACCGGCGACTACCTGTCGGGCCGGCGCGAGATCACGATTCCCAAGCAGCGCCACAAGCCCGACAGGAAACGCCTTTTCGGGCTGACGGGGGCTACCGGCAACAACTTGAAGTCGGTGGACCTGGAACTGCCGGCCGGCCTGTTCGTGTGCGTAACCGGAGTGTCGGGTTCGGGCAAGTCGACGCTGATCAACGACACGCTCTACAAGCTGCTGGCTCGCGAACTCAACAGCGCCTCGGAAACCCCGGCATCCCATACCGGGTTTACCGGGCTGGAATTGTTCGACAAGGTGGTCGATATCGACCAGAGCCCGATCGGACGCACGCCACGCTCCAACCCGGCCACCTACACCGGCCTGTTCACACCCATCCGCGAATTGTTCGCCGGCACCCAGGAAGCCCGTGCGCGCGGCTACAAGCCCGGGCGCTTTTCCTTCAACGTCAAGGGTGGGCGCTGTGAAGCCTGCCAGGGCGACGGCGTGATCCGCGTCGAGATGCACTTCCTGCCCGACATCTTCGTTCCCTGCGACGTCTGCCAGGGCAAGCGCTACAACCGTGAAACCCTGACCGTCACCTACAAGGGCAAGAGCATTCACGAGGTACTGGCGATGACCGTCGAAGACGCGCTGGAGTTCTTCCAGCCGGTTCCGGCGGTGGCGCGCAAGCTTCAGACCCTGATGGACGTTGGCCTGAGCTACATTCAACTGGGGCAGAGCGCAACCACGCTGTCCGGTGGCGAGGCCCAGCGCATCAAGCTGGCACGCGAACTGTCCAAGCGCGACACCGGCCAGACGCTCTACATCCTCGACGAACCGACCACGGGCCTGCACTTCCACGACATCAAGCACCTGCTCGAGGTGCTGCATCGCCTGCGTGATGAAGGCAACACCGTCGTCGTCATCGAGCACAATCTCGATGTCATCAAGACCGCCGACTGGATTGTCGATCTCGGACCCGAGGGCGGTGAGCGAGGCGGCCAGATCATTGCCACCGGCACGCCCGAGCAGGTGGCGCGCACGGAAGGCTCCTGGACCGGCGAGTACCTGGCGGACATGCTGGGTATCAAACGGAAGCGAAAGAAGAGCGCCTAGAAAACGGATTCCGGTTTCCGGGTTCCCGGTTCGGAGTGTGGAAACCGGAAACCAAGACCATACCGTAGCGCTACAATCTGACCCATCGCCAACCGGAAGCTCCCAATGTCCGAATTCACCATCAAACTTCCCGTCCGCTGGGGCGACATGGACGCTTTCGGCCATGTCTCCAACGTCGTATTCCTGCGTTACCTGGAAGAAGTCCGGGCGCAATGGATGGAGTCGGTGCCCAGCCACTGGCAGGGTGAGGAAAGCGGGCCGGTCGTGGCCAACATCAACATCAACTACCGCCAGCCGCTGCACTGGCCGGCCGAAATCGAGATCAGCCTGAAGCCGCTATCGCCGGGACGCTCATCGATCAAGCTGGAGCATGAGGTGCGAGGGACGGGACGCAATGGCGAGCAATCGGAACTGTTCGCCGATGCCACCTGCACACTGGTCTGGATCGACAAGAAGACCGGCGAACCGGTCCCGTTACCGGGCAGCGTCAGGGAACTGGGGAAGCGCTGATCAGTTGTCGAGGAACTTCACACCCAACCGAACCACTTCTCCGTCATCCACATCGATCCAGCGCACTTCGGCCGGTTGGGGGCCCAGGCTGGCGACCTTGACGATACAGCGGCCGCCTGCTTCCACGCCGTCGACCGGCTTCCGGTTGAGCATTACCAACCTGAGACCGCCGCGCGATTCCTCGCTTGGTAACGCCGCGATCTCGGGCGCGAATTGATCGCCCTCCCCGGAGAACTGGACCATGACAATCTCGGTCGGGTCCGGGGGATAACGCAGGTAACGACGACGTTCTTCCTTCTTTCTGTCAGTCATCTGATTCCACTCCCTTAAGGCCAGAGCGCACCGAATAACTCTGGTGCCCGATTTTCAGCATAGGCAGTCAAAGCCGTGATCGCAACCACCACACACCCATTCACTTCTGCTTGAGTCGCTCGACCAGCAGGCGCAAGGTCGCCTGGGTCGGCTCGGCAAACCAGCCGTCGACGAAACTGCTGATATCCAGCGCATCACCGTCGTCGAACAGGGCAGCCAGATCGGCACGGCACAGGCGGCGGGTCCCTTGCATGGCGTGACTGGGCAATTGCAGCAGGTTGCCACACCAGGCCACGGCCCGATCAACCACCTCGTCGGCTGGTGCGAGTTCGTCGACCATGCCGATCTCCAGCGCTTCCGTGCCCGGGATCATCTCACCGGCGACCAGGTGGCGCTCGGCCGGGTAGCGTCCGATCAGACGCACCAGCGCTCGATGAATGACAGGCGGCACGACCAGCCCTACCTGGACCTCGTTGAGTCCGAGGCGGAAATCACCCTCGGCCTGAATCCGGTAATCGGCAAACAACGCGATCACCGTGCCGCCTGCCGGACTGTGACCGGTCAATGCGGTGGCTACGGGAACATCGGATCGGGCGATACGCCCGAGCAGTCCGAAAAAATCGTGCCAGAACTCCGCCATGCCGGATTCGTCCAGTTCGAGCAGCTCGGGGACGTCCAGTCCGGCCGAGAACAGCCCCGGACTGCCGGACAGCACCAGAGCCCTGGCGTCGTCGGCAACGGCTTCGGCAATGGCATCGTCCAGACGCTTGACCAGGGCTGGATTGAGGGCATTGACCGGCGGGCGGTCCAGGCGCAACTCCACGATGCCACCGGCGTGATCGATCTTTTCGAGCATATTGCTCCTCACGATTTTCGGACAGGGCCTCATTATGCCCCAGCCTCGCGCCGGCGGCGGGTTCGGAGCGCGCCGCGATGCTCCGGCCGGGCACATGCATCATCGCCTGCACTGGAGATTCTGGGATAATGGACCAGTCCTTCACCAGGAAAACCGAACATGACCCGACTTCAAGTTCTCGCTGCCACCATTTGCCTGCTCGGCCTCAACCTGGCACTGGCCGACTCTCCGCTGCAATTCGAAGACCCGTGGTCACCCCTGGCACCGCCGGGCAGGACCATGGCCGGCTTCGTGACCATCCACAACCCCGGCGATGAGGACGTCGTTCTGGTGGATGCGACCAGCCCGCGGTTCGGTCGGGTCGAGATTCACACCATGACCATGGATGAGGGCGTCATGCGCATGCGCCGCCTCGAGGAACTGGTGGTGAGCGCCGGAAGAATGGTGGTACTTCAGCCGGGGGGGCGCCACCTGATGCTGTTCGAACCGGAGGGCCAGTTCGAGGACGGCGATACCATCCATGTCGAATTGATCGACAGCGACGGCATTGGGCACGAAGTCGTGCTGCGCGTCAGGCCGAGAGACTGACCACATAAAACTCCGGTTCACGGCCACCAGCCGGGATGGCTGGCGGATCGATTTGCATTTACCATTGATCCGGTCTCCCTGACCGGATCGAGGGCGTGTTCGAAACCGAGCCCACCACCACCGCTCTTCTGCTGGCCGCATTCGGCTTCCTGCTGCTGCTCAGCGTTCTGTTCAGCCGCCCGTCGGAACGCATCGGCATTCCCATCGTCCTGGTCTTTTTGCTGATCGGGCTGGTGGTCGGCTCCAGGCTCCCCGAACATTTCATCGATTTCGAGATCGCCTTTCGCATCGGGACGATGGGCCTGGTCCTGATCCTGTTCGACGGCGGGCTCAACACCCCGTTCCGCCAGGTCCGACAGCACCTGGCGCCCGCCTCGCTGCTGGCCACCGTGGCCGTGGCCGGGACCGCGGCACTGGTCGCCTGCGTGGCCTGGTTACTGGGCTTGGGCTGGATGGAGGCATTGCTGCTGGGAGCGATCGTGTCATCGACCGACGCCGCCGCGGTATTCTCCTCGCTGCGTGGCTCGGGGGTCCAGTTGAGACGCCGGGTCGGTGCGACACTGGAGCTGGAATCGGGCCTCAATGATCCCATGGCGGTCATCCTGACCCTGACCCTGACCGCCCAGTTGCTGACCGGCGCGCCCTTCACTCCACTGGCTTTCATCACCGATGTCGTCGTGCAGTTGATCGTCGGGCTCGCCGCCGGCCTGCTGATCGGGTGGCTGGGCACGCAGCTACTGGCCCGCATCCGTGTCCCGGCCGCCGGTCTCTACCCGGCCCTGACCCTGGCACTGGCATTGCTGGCCTTCGGGCTGCCGACGATGTTCATGGGATCGGGTTTCCTGGCGGTCTACATCGCCGCGCTCATGCTCGGCAACCAGCGACTGCCCTATCGATCGGGCATCCTGCGCGTCCACGACGCCATGGCCTGGCTGGCACAGATCTCCATGTTTCTCGTACTCGGTTTGCTTGCCGTTCCCGAGCTCCTGGTCTCGGCCGGTTGGCGCGGGCTGGTGCTTGCGCTGGCATTGGCTTTCATCGCCCGCCCACTGATGGTCGCGCTGTGCCTGGTGCCATTCCGCTACAGTGCGCGAGAGACCGGTTTCGTATCCTGGGTCGGCCTGCGCGGCGCCGTGCCGATCCTGCTGGCGACCTTCCCGGTACTGGCCGGGGTGGAAGGCAGCCAGGAGCTGTTCCACCTGGTATTTTTCATCGTCGTGGTCAATGCCCTGATTCCTGGCGCGACCGTCAGCTGGGCGGCGCGTTTGCTGGGGGTGGAAAAAGCCGGCAGGGAGCGCCCCACCCCGGTTCTGGAGATCAACGCCATCGACAGCCTGCCGGTACAGATCATCTCGTTCCGTCTCGACCCGGCCGCCATGGCCACGGGTAACCGCGCGGGCATGCTGCCCCTTCCGGAGGGTGCCGATTTCCTGCTCCTGGTGCGCGGGAAACAGGCCTTGCCGGTCAACACCGATACGGTGCTCGAACCCGACGATCACGTCCACATCATGGTGAAACCGGAGGACAAGCGCGCTGTGGAGTTGTTATTCGGCCTGCGCGAGGAGGACTGAGCAACCAACGGCCACCTCCGGCTCAAGCCGGTGGCTTGCTGTCACGGCTCAAAGCCGGATCCATCGCCAAAAGGCGAAGGGTCTGCGGATCCCCAAATCGGAGACCCTGTGGTGAATTCCCGGGCTTGTTCGATTACAGCCGCGACAACTGGTGCAGGATGGCCGCCGTAGCCCCCCAGACCAGGCGCGGTGTCGAGGACATGGAATACAGCTCGTAGCTGTGACCATCTCGAATGCAGTGGTGGCGCCGATAGGTCCCGGCATGCACCACCTGGCTCCACGGCAGGCAAAAAACGGATTCGACCTCATTCGGACAGGGCTCTGGCCGAGGATCACCGTGCACCAGCGCGACGACCGGCGCTACCCGATATCCGGTAATCGTGTCGAAACGGTCAAGCAGGCCCAGCGGCTCAATCAGCGAACGGCCAATTCCCACTTCCTCGACAGTTTCACGCACGGCGGTCTCGACCGGGAAAGGCTCGCCCTCCTGACGGCCACCACCGGGTAGGGACACCTGGCCGGCGTGGTGAGGCAGCTGGCGACTGCGCACCGTCAGCAGCACCTCCGGCTCCTTGCAAGCCAGAATGGGGATCAGCACGGCGGCCGGACGGGGCCGCCACGAGGCTTCACCTGGCGGCCGATAGCCGTGAATCGGGACGTCCTTGAGGGGAGTATCCAGTGGGTGCAGAAAAGCGGCCAGATCGTCGATCCGGCCGCGCAGACTATTCATCGAACAGTTGCTGCGCCCGATGCGGCAATTCGTCCATGACGGCACGTCGCTGCTCGGGCGTATAACTCAGCCAGGCGGCAATCTCGTCACCGCTCCGGAAACACCCCACGCAAAGATCACCGGGACCCAGCGTGCAGGTCCCGATGCATGGGGATTGAACCTCCGGGATGAGTCCGGCTGGCTCGTTCATCGGTGTGTCTTACTGACCCGGCGCCTGAGCAGCTTCGTCCATCTCTTCTGGCTCGCCGATCTTGACCAGCCGGATGTCGAACTGAAGCGCTTCGTTGGGTCCGATCATCGGCGGATCACCGCGGACACCGAAAGCCAGCTCAGGCGGCAGGAAGACTTGCCACATGTCGCCTTCGCGCATCAGCGGCAGCACTTCCTGCCAACCTTCGATCACGGCGCTGACCTGGAAGACGGCCGGGACACCCCGACGGAAAGAACTATCGAACTCGCGACCATCGATCTTGGAACCGCGGTAATGGACAGTGACGACATCGTCCAGGCTGGGCCGGTCACCGTCACCTTCTTCGATGACCCGATATTGCACGCCGCTGGGCAGAGAAACGATACCCGTCCGGGACTGGTTTTCCTCCAGGAACTGTTCTGCCCGGACCTGATTTTCTTCGGCCAGCTGCTGGAAGGCCTCCATCCGCTCCTGGCGGATCTGCTCCTGCAGCGCCATCATCAACTGACGCATTTCGGCCACTTCGACCTGGGGCTCCTGCTGATCGTAAGCATCGCGTACTGCCTGGAAAATTGCTTCCAGATCGAGATCGATGTCGTAACCACGCAACTCGGCTCCGAACTCATAACCGATCGAATAGCCGAGCTTGCCGGCTTCGGAGTCCAGATCCTGGGCCGCCACCTGGGTGGCGAGGAACGAGGCCACTACCAGGGCCGGAATTGACTTATACATGCTGCCTCCACATAAGAGCGCTTGATTGGGACTGAACGAAAAAGGAGCCATTGTACCCGACCGCCCGGGCGCCTGGCCATGAGCGATGCAATCGAATCTCCTGATCGATACGGCGCTGAAATCGCCGCGCAGTCAATGGACCCG
>SKSJ01000227.1 GCA_007123055.1 Wenzhouxiangella sp.
GATTGCGGGGTGGAGCAGTCTGGCAGCTCGTCGGGCTCATAACCCGAAGGTCGCAGGTTCGAATCCTGCCCCCGCTACCAGGTTTTTGGACGAAGAAAAAAGCCCCTGGTCATAGGGGCTTTTTTCGTTTAGGGCTTCCTTAGTCGGGAGAAGTGGGCGATGGCCGCATCGGACAAGTTGAAGGCGTTGCTCAAGCCGCTGGTCGAGGATCTCGGCTACGAGTTCGTCGGTGTCGAGTACGTGCCCAATCCGAAGAATCGGCTGGTGCGTATCTACATCGATCGTGATGAAACGGGCGTCGGGGTCGAGGACTGCGAGCACGTCAGTCGCGAAGTTTCGGCGCTGATGGACGTGGAAGAGCCTGTCAGCGGCCATTACACGCTGGAGGTTTCATCTCCCGGCGTCGAGCGGCCTTTGTTCGAGGTCGATCACTACCGCCGGTTTGTTGGCGAGACTGCACGCGTGACAATGCATACCCCGATTGACGGGCGACGGAAGTTCAAGGGCACGATCGTGCGGGTTGACGACTCGGTCGTGGTACTGCTGGTTGATGGTGACGAATGGGAGTTGCCGCTCGCCGATGTCCATCGTGCGGAGCTGGCGCCGGATCTCGATACGCTGTTTGCCGGTGAATCAGGTTGAATGACATGAATTTACAGTTGACTCGGAAAGCTTGGTCATGAATAAGGGCAAGGAAATCCTGCAGGTCGTCGAGGTCGTCTCCAACGAGAAGGGCCTGACGCGCGAAACGATTTTCGAAGCGATCGAGGCTGCATTGGCCTCGGCCGCGCGCCGTCGTCACCCCGAAGATATCGAGGTGCGAGTCGCCATTGATCGCGACACGGGCGATTACGAGGCCTTTCGCCGCTGGGAAGTGATCTCCGATGATGAGGAGGAAGCCGAGCTCGAGTCGGAGGATCGCCAGATCCGCCTGACGGATGCGCGCGAGCATGATCCGGATCTTGAAGTCGGCGACCATATCGAGGAGCCGATGGAGCCGCCCGAGTTCGGGCGCATCGCGGCCCAGGCCGCCAAGCAGGTGATCGTGCAACGCGTGCGCCAGGCCGAGCGTGTCCAGGTGGTTGAAGCCTACGAGGATCGTGTCGGCGAACTGGTCAGCGGTCAGATCAAGCGCATGGAAAAGGGCGGCATCATGCTCGACCTGGGCGAAAATGCCGAGGCCTTCATTCCTTCGCGCCACACGATTCCCGGCGAAACGGCCCGCATCAATGATCGCCTGCGCGGTTACCTCTACGAGGTGCGCCCCGAGCAGCGCGGCCCGCAGTTGTTCGTCAGCCGGACCTGCAAGGAATTCCTGATCGAGCTGTTCAAGCTCGAGGTGCCCGAGTTCGGGCAGGAGCTCATCGACATCAAGGGTGCGGCCCGTGATCCGGGGCGGCGTGCCAAGATTGCCGTTCATGCGCTGGATGACCGCACGGATCCGATCGGCGCCTGTGTCGGCATGCGCGGTTCGCGCGTGCAGGCCGTCTCCAACGAGTTGGCCGGCGAGCGCATCGACATCATCCTGTGGGATGAGAACCCGGCCCAGTTCGTGATCAACGCGATGGCACCGGCGGAAGTGCATTCCATTGTCGTCGATGAGGATTCGAAGACCATGGATATCGCCGTCGAGGAAGACAACCTGTCGCAGGCCATCGGCCGTGGCGGCCAGAACGTGCGCCTGGCCTCGGAGCTGACCGGCTGGAACCTCAACGTGATGACCGTTGAGGAGGCCGAACAGAAAAGCGAGACCGAGTCGCGCACCGTTCTGGAGATGTTCAAGGAAAAGCTCGACGTCGACGAGGAAGTGGCATCGATCCTGGTGCAGGAAGGCTTTACCAACGTCGAGGAAGTCGCCTACGTGCCCGAGTCCGAGTTGCTCGCCATCGAGGAGTTCGACGAGGGTGTGGTCGGCGAGCTCAGGCAGCGTGCCCGCGACGCCTTGCTGACGCAGATGATCGCGTCGGAAGAGGAACTCGAAGAGCATCGTCCGGAACAGGACCTTCTCGATCTCGAGGGTATGACCGACACCATCGCCTTCCGTCTGGCCGAGAATGGCATCCGAACGCGCGACGATCTGGCAGAATGCTCGGTCGATGAGCTTGAAGAGGTCAAGGATCTCGATCCCGAAACCGCCGCCGCCCTGATCATGAAGGCGCGTGAGCATTGGTTCGCGGAAGAGTAACTACAAGATAGATTGCAAGGAATACTGCATGTCCCAGGTCACTGTTTCACAACTGGCTGAGGTATTGGGGATCGAAGTCGATCGCCTGATTACCCAGCTCAACGAAGCCGGCATCAAGGTGGATGACCCGGCCGCTTCGGTGACCAATGAAGACAAGAAGAAGCTGCTGACTCACCTTCGTTCGAGCCACGGCAAAGGCGAAGTCGATGAGGCCAGCGCGCCGCGCAAGGTCACCCTCAAGCGCAAGTCTGTCAGTGAACTCAAGGTTCCGTCGGGCGGCGCCGGGCGCACACGTGGACGCGGTGCGGCCCCGTCGCGCACGGTCAACGTCGAGGTGCGCAAGCGTCGCACTTACGTCAAGCGGCGCGAGATTGCCGAGCAGGAGCAGACCGATCCCGAGCGCGAGGCAGCGGCCAAGGCGCTGGAGGATGCTCGCCGTCAGCGCGAGGAAGCCGAACGTGCCGAGCGCGAAGAGGCCGAACGGCGGCAGGCCGAGCAGGAAGAGCGGGAGCGTCTCGAGACCGAGGAACGCCAGAAGCGCGAAGCCGAAGAGGAAGAGCGCCGCAAGGAAGCCGAGCGCGCGCAGGCCGAGCTCGAGGCCCAGCGTCGCGTCGAGGAGAAGGTGGCGCGCGAGGCAGCCCGCAAGGAAGCCGAACGCAAGGCCGCCAAGGGCAAGGAAAAGCCCGGCAAGGATGCCGGCACTCGTTACGGTCGCGAAGAATTGCACATCGGGCCGAAGTCCAAGCGCCGCAAGCCCAAGGGCAAGCAGCGCCGCGCTGGCAAGGTGGCCGGTGTTTCCACCGAGCACGGTTTCCAGAAGCCCACCGCGCCGGTCAAGCGTGTTGTGGAAGTGCCCGAGACCATCACCGTGGGCGACCTGGCACGCGAGATGGCGGTCAAGGCCGGCGAAGTGATCAAGGCACTGATGAACATGGGCACGATGGTCACCATCAACCAGCCGCTGGACCAGGAAACGGCCATTCTGGTGGTCGAGGAAATGGGCCACGAGGCTAAAGTGGCCGAGGACAAGGATATCGAGCAGGAGCTGGTGGCCGAGGAAGAAGTCGCCGAAGGCGACGAGGTCACGCGTCCGCCGGTGGTCACGGTCATGGGGCATGTCGATCACGGCAAGACCTCGTTGCTCGACTACATCCGTCGTGCCAAGGTCGCCACGGGCGAAGAGGGTGGCATTACCCAGCACATCGGCGCCTATCACGTCGAGACCGACAACGGCGTCGTGACCTTCCTCGATACCCCGGGCCATGCCGCGTTTACCGCCATGCGCGCTCGCGGTGCCAAGGCCACGGATATCGTCATCCTGGTCGTTGCCGCCGACGACGGCGTCATGCCGCAGACCAAGGAAGCCATCCAGCATGCACGTGCTGCCGGCGTGCCGCTGATCGTGGCGGTCAACAAGATGGACAAGCCCGAAGCCGATCCCGACCGCGTCAAGTCCGAACTGGCCGCCGAGGAAGTCGTGCCCGAGGATTGGGGTGGCGAGGAAATTTTCGTGCCGGTCTCGGCGATCACCGGGGACGGGATTGACGACCTGCTTGAATCCATCCTGCTGCAATCGGAAGTACTCGAGCTCAAGGCCGTGCCCTCGCGCCGCTGCCGTGGCGTGGTGGTGGAGTCGTCGCTCGACAAGGGCCGTGGCCCGGTGGCAACCATCCTGGTGCAGGACGGCACGCTCAAGCGCGGCGATACCATCCTGGCCGGTGAAGAGTTCGGCCGCGTACGAGCCATGTTCGACGAGGCCGGCAATGCCATTGATGAAGCTGGTCCGTCCATTCCGGCCGAGGTGCTGGGCCTGTCCGGCGTGCCGAATGCCGGTGACGACGTGTTGGCCGTGGCCGACGAGCGCAAGGCGCGCGAAGCCGCCGATCAGCGCAAGCAGGCAGCCCGCGAGGGGCGCCTGGCCGAGAAGCAGGCCGCCAAGCTGCAGAGCCTGTTCGACCAGATGGGCGAGGGTGCTTCTGAGGAGCAGCAGACCGTCAACCTGGTCATCAAGGCCGACGTGCAGGGTTCTGTCGAAGCGCTCAAAGATGCACTCACCCGCCTGTCGAACGACGAGATCAAGGTCAACGTCGTTGCTTCGGGTGTCGGTGGCATCACCGAGTCCGACGCCAGCCTGGCGCAGGCCTCCGGCGCCATCATCATCGGCTTCAATGTCCGTGCCGATGCCGCGGCGCGCAAGATCATCCAGGAAGCCGATCTGGACCTGAATTACTACAGTGTCATCTACGACGCCATTGACGACGTCAAGAAAGCGATCAGTGGTCTGCTGGGGACCGAGACCAAGGAACAGATCATCGGCCTGGCCGAAGTCAAGGACGTATTCCGTTCCTCCAAGCTGGGTGCCGTCGCCGGTTGCCTGGTGGTCGAGGGCGTGGTCAAGCGTGCCAACCCGATCCGCGTGCTGCGCGACAACGTGGTGGTCTTCGAAGGTGAGCTCGAATCGCTGCGGCGCTTCAAGGACGATGTCAGCGAGGTTCAGGCCGGTACCGAGTGCGGCATTGGCGTAAAGCAGTACAACGACGTCAAGGCGGGCGATCAGATCGAGTGTTTCGAGCGCATCGAAGTGCAGCGCTCGCTCGACGACTGAGTATGAACATCCCACGCTCCGAACGCGTCTCCGGGCTGCTCCGGCGCGAAGTGGCCGAGATCCTGCACGGGGAGTTCGAATACGAACTCCCCACCGGTCTGATCACGGTGACCGATGTCGAGGTTGCGCGCGACCTATCGCATGCGAAGGTCTATGTGGCGGTGCTAGAGATCGACCAGGCGCCGGACATTCTGCGGTTTCTCAACGAGCACGCCGGCCAGGTTCGCCACGAACTCGGCAAGCGCGTGCGCCTGCGCCTGACCCCCAGCTTGAAGTTCATTCACGACACCTCGTCGGAATCGGGCGACCGAATCGAACAACTCCTCGCGGCTGCCAAGCGCAAGTCCTGAAACAAAAGATGGAACACGAAGACGCACGAAGAAGGCACGAAGTACACGAAGAATAGAAATGATCAGTCCTTCGTGAGCTTCGTACCCTCTTCGTGCCCTTCGTGTTGAACTCCTTTTTGATGATGCCTGCAAACGGAATCCTTCTGCTCGACAAGCCCTCCGGCATCACTTCCAATGCCGCGCTGGCGCGCGCCAAGCGTATTCTGGGCATCAAGAAGGCGGGGCACACGGGTACGCTCGATCCCATGGCATCGGGGCTTCTGGTGCTGTGCTTCGGCGAGGCCACCAAGGTGTCGGCCTTTCTGCTCGATGCCGACAAGGCCTACGAGGGCGAACTGCATCTCGGGGTGGAAACCGACAGTGAAGATGCCGAGGGTGAGGTCATTGCTGAGCGCGAGGTGCCACCACTGACCGAGGTGTCGATCGAGAGCGTGCTACAGGCATTCAGGGGAGACATCGAGCAGGTGCCGCCGATGCACTCGGCCCTCAAGCACAAGGGGCAGCGCCTGTATGACCTGGCGCGCCGGGGCGAGACAGTCGAGCGGCCGCCACGAGCAGTCACCATCTACCAGCTCAGGCTGCTGGACATCGATTTGCCGAAGGTCCGGATTGCCGTCAGGTGTTCCAAGGGAACCTACATTCGTTCGCTGGCGCGTGATATCGGGCAGAAGCTGGGCTGCGGCGCGCACCTCAGCGGCCTGCGGCGCACATCGAGCGCTCCGTTCAACGTCGATGCCGCCATTTCACTGGAGGCGCTGGATAAGCTCGAACGCGGTCCGGCCCGCTCCCTGCTGCTGCGCCCCGACCGGGCGCTGGAACACCTGCCCGAAGTGCATCTGGATGGCGAACAGACCCGACGCGCACGTCACGGTCAGACCATCGCCGGCTTGACTGAAACCCAAGAAGGGCTGGTGCGGATTTACGGTGACGATGCCTTTGTCGGCATCGGCGAAATGGACGGGCAGGGGCGCCTGCGGCCGAAGCGCTTGCTGGCCCCGGATTGATTTCCGCCATGATCGATTAGCCCTGGATAAATTCGTGGCGCGGGTGGCTTCGAAGCCGGTCTCAAGCGGGAGGATTCGCTTCAGTTCGACGCGGTGGCGAGGCCTTCAGCGAATCCTCCCGCTTGAGACCGGCATGCCGATGTCGGTGATTTCCAAATCGGTCAGCGAACTGCTTAGTCTCGCTTTGCCACCCGTGCACGCATGGCCTCGGTCACATGCGGATCGATCGCGGCACGCATCGGTGTGATCAGCTTGTAGGGCGCGGCAATGACGTGGCCGGAATTCAGCCAGTTATCGCCGCCGGCGATGTCCATGACCACGCCACCGGCTTCCTTGACCATCAGTGCACCGGCCGCCGTGTCCCAGGGCTGCAGACCCAGTTCCCAGTAGCCATCGAGCCGGCCGCAGGCGACGTAGGCCAGGTCCAGCGAGGCGGTGCCGGCACGGCGGATATCCTCGATTTTCTCGAACAGGGCATTGAACATGCCCTGGTAGCCGTCCATCAGCCGGCGCTTGCGAAACGGGAAGGCAGTGCCGAGTACGGCGCCGGAAAGATCCTTGCGGCCGGACACGCGCATGCGCTGGCTGTTGAGGAAGGCGCCCTCGCCGCGACTGGCAGTGAACAGTTCATCGCGTACCGGATCGTACACCACCCCGTGCTCGATGCGCCCGTGTGCCATGAAGGCGATGGATACCGCAAAGTGCGGAATGCCGCGCAGGTAGTTGCTGGTGCCGTCGATGGGATCGAGGACCCAGACGAAATCACTGTCACCGCGCTGACCGTTCTCCTCGCCCAGGATGGCGTGGTCGCGGTGATGCTTGAGGATATAGTCCGAGATGATCTGCTCGCAGGCACGGTCAACGTCGCTGACATAGTCGTGGCGCGCCTTGCGCTCGACGGGAATCCCCTCCAGCCGCGAACGGTACTTCATCATCAGGTCGCCGGCCCTGCGGGCGGCTTCGGTGGCGAGATTGATATAGGGGTTGGTCATGGGGAAAAAGGTGAAAGGTAAAAGGTGAAAGGTAAAAGGTACAAAAGGGCGTAATCCGAGCGACAGAGAGCATGATACACGGTGGCTGCTTGCGGTATCCCCGCTTTTCCCTTTCACCTTTTACCTATCACCTTTTCCCGCACCCTTCCAGGTCGGCTTCATGCTTCGGGATGCCGGGAACCTCTATAATTGCACCATGACATCTCCCCTATCCAACATCCGCATCGTTCTCGTTGGCACCACGCACCCGGGCAACATCGGGGCGACGGCACGGGCGATGAAGGTGATGGGGCTGGAACGCCTGGTGCTGGTCTCGCCGGAGCGCTATCCCAGCGGCGAGGCCACGGCCATGGCTTCCAGCGCCGACGATGTGCTTGCCAACGCGCTGGTGGTGGATGATTTCATGGACGCGATTGCCGGCTGTGGACTGGTACTGGGCACGACCGCGCGGCTGCGTTCGCTGCCGCAGCCGCTGTTCGACCCGCGCACGGCGGCTGAAAAGGCCGTTGTCGAGGCCGACGCCCACGAGGTTGCACTGGTATTCGGGCGCGAGAAGAGCGGGCTGAACAACGAGGAAGTGCGTCACTGCAACTGGCTGGTGAATGTCCCCACCTCGGAGGCCTATTCCTCGCTCAACCTGGCCCAGGCGGTGCAGATTCTGGCCTACGAGTTGCACCTGGCCGCCATCGGCGGCGGCCCGGGCGAAACCCTGCCTCCTGATTGGGAACCGCAGCCGCCCGAGCGTCTGGAGTTCTATTTCCAGCGACTGGAAGAAGCGTTGCTCGCCATCCGTTTTCTCAACCCGGCCCAGCCCAAACGGCTGATGCAGCGCCTGCGCCGCCTTTACCTGCGTGCCCGGCCCGACGAGAACGAACTCAATATTCTCAACGGCATCGTCTCGGCGATGCTGGAGACGGCCCGTGAGCGATCCGAAGCAAAAGACTGAGCTGTCCGATGAAGACCGTTACCAGCGCATCTGGGAAGTCGTTGCCGGCATCCCGGAAGGTTGCGTGCTGAACTACGGCGAGGTCGCCCGACTGGCCCGCCTGCCCGGCAAGGCCCGGCTGGTCGGTCGCGCCCTGGGACGTGCACCGAGACGCATGCAGTTGCCCTGGCACCGGGTGGTCAATGCCCAGGGCCAGATCAGTTTTCCCGACGACAGCAGCAAGGGTACGCGCCAGCGCGAACTCCTCGAAGCCGAGGGCGTGGAATTCGTCGACGACGCCATCGACCTCGACCGCTTCAGCCCCGAACGCGCCATAGACCGCATGCTCTGGGGCCCCGAAGGAGCGGAACAATAACAATGGTAGGTCGGGGCCACGTCCCCGACGGACGAGGGAAGATAAAGTCGGAAGTCGGTACGTCGGCGGGCGATGTGCATGGCCTACTGACGCATAGACGCACAGACGCACAGACGCACAGACGCACAGACGCACGGACCTCAGACCTCCGTAACCCGGAAACCGAAAACCGGAAACCGAACTACCGACGATCCTCCGTCCGCACCGAAGGCCGGTAAAACGCCTCCAGCAGCCGATAAACCGCCGGCTCATGCTCCAGCAGGCACCCCGGCGCATCAAAGAAATACTCGCTGGTCACGGCGAAGTATTCGGCCGGTGACTCGGCGGCGTAGGGATCGATGGCCGGTTCGATGCCGGCGTCGAGCTGCTGCTCCAGTCGCCGGAAGGCGTCGGCGAAGGTGCTGGCCCACTCGCTGGCATCCATGTCGCGGTGCAGGGGCGGGAAACCGTCCATGTCGCCGTTGACCTGGTCGAGCTGGTGGGCCA
>SKSJ01000076.1 GCA_007123055.1 Wenzhouxiangella sp.
CAGCTTTCTGCCCCTTGAGCCAGTCGAAGAATCCCTTGCGTGCAGCGGCGCGGATGCCGTTGGCGTTGAGACTGATCACTCGCATGGGTCACGAACGGTCCGGTTGAAAACAGCGGCCTATGGTACCGCGAGCCCGGGGCGTCGAGGCCCTGCAAATTCCCTCAGCGGCGAATCGGGCTGACCCGGCTGCCGTCGGCAATGTGGTCGGCGGGGTGAGTGATGACCTCCTCGCCCGGATTCAGACCATCCACCACCTGAACGGTCAGACCACTGCGTCTGCCCGGCTCGAGCGCTCGCAACCGTGCCCGCCCGTCGGCGATCACGAACACGTGCCATTTACCATCGCGACGGAACAGGGCGCTGGTCGGCGCCTGGACGACCTCCTCGCCCTCCCACAGGATGAACTCGGCCTCCACCCGGTAACCCACGCCCAGCCGCGTCCAGGCTTGTTCAGGCTGGTCGAAATCGATGATCACCGGTACGCGCTGCTCCTCCACGCCCAGCGCCGAGACCCGCGTGAATCCAGCCGGTTCGACCCGGCGCACCGTACCCTCCAGCGGCTCGTCTCCGCCCCAGCCGGTCATCGACACGCGCACTCCCGGGCGCACACGCACCGCCGGCATGGACAATAAATCCACCTGAACCTCGAGGTCAGCCAGGCTGCCGACATCCAGCACGGGTTCTCCGGCGCCGATCGCACCCTCGCAGCAACGATGCCTTCTGAGCACCACGCCGCCAACCGGTGAGCGCACCTCCAATTCCGACTGCCCCTCCGCCGGACGCTGACCGCTGGCAATGTCGACCACCGCACGCGCACTCTCGACCTCGAAACCCGCGACCTCAACGGCATGCTCGGCGGCGCGGGCCGCTGCGCGTTGGCGATCACGTGCTGACCGGGCTCTTTCCATCTCCGCGGTCGAGACCAGCCCGCGCTCGTGCAACTCGCGGTAGCGCTCGTATTCGCTGGCGGCGAACTCGGCATCGGCAACAGCCGTTTCCAGGCCCGCCTCGGCGCTACGCTGCCGCGCTCGGGCAGCAGCCAGGTTCTCGCGCGCCTGTTCGAGGCTGCGCGCATCGAGCGCTGGGGCCGGCAGCGGCTCCATGCGAAACATCACCTGCCCCAACTCCACCTCGTCGCCCGGCTCAGGCTGGACACGCTGCAGATAGCCTGCGATCGGCGCCGATATCGTGTAGATCTCGCGCAAGCGGGTACGTCCCTCCTCATCAACCGACTCCACGAAGGGTGCAGACACGATCTCGGCACTGTTGACCTTCGTCGGCGAGGGCCTGAGGGCCAGCACCAGCAGCACCAGGGCAGCGCCGGTGAGGAGGATCAGAATCCAGCGTTTCTTGATGTTCATTGCAAACCTACTCGATGTTTTTCAGGGCAGACACCATGTCCAGCGTGACCAGCCGCCGGACGATCAGGACGAGCGACAGTGTCGAGGCCACGATCACGCCGGCAGCCGCAAATGCATAGCTTTGATGGGTGATGTGAAAGGGAATGCGCAGCATGTCCATCTGGAAAGCCAGGCTGAGCAGCCAGGCAAATCCGGTGCCCAGCAACCAGCCCAGCGGAATGGCGAGCAGGGTCAGCAGCGCAATCTCGCCGGCCAGCACCCAGCCGACCTGGCCGCGACTGAAACCGAGTACGCGCAGCGTGGCCAGCTCGCGCGAGCGTTCGGCGAAGGCGATGCGGGCATTGTTGTAGACCAGTGCAAAGGTGATCGAACCCGCCAGCGTGAGCAGGATGGCCATCATCACCAGCACAGTATCGTCCATGTATTCTCGCAGGCCGTCCTCGGCCTCACTGATCAGGCCAATACCGGCCACGCGCGAAGCCTCCCACAACCGGTCGAACAATTCATCGCGACGGGCGCTGTCGATCAGCAACCAGGCCCCGCTGACGGCCGGGCCCTCCCGCACCAGGGCGTTGAGCGCATCGACCTGCATGTAACCACTCAGGCCCAGCGGCTCGTCGATGACCCCGGCCAGCGCCAACTCCAGCTGGCGCCGCTGACCTTCCAGCACTTCCACCTCGACCCGGTCACCCAGCCCGAGACCGAGCTCCTCGGCCAGATAACGGGTCAGGTACAGGCCGTCGGGGGGCAGACTGACCGACCGGAATTCGCTGTCGATCAGGCCACGAAGTTGCGGTTGTGACGGCAGGCCGGAAATCGCAGTGCGCTCGCTCAAGTGCCCGTTGGCCAGGCGAACCGGTACATTGCGGTAGCCCTCGACATGATGTACGCCGGGCAGAGCGCGAATTTCACTCAGTACCCGGGCCGAGGTCGGCTCGACGAAAGTGACGTGCACGTCCATCTTCATCACGTCGCGGTACTGCAACTCGACGAGATGGCGCACCGCACCAAACTGGTAGTGCCCCAGCAGCAGCAAGGCGCCCGACAGGGCAATCCCGGCAACCGTCAGCGACGCCTTGACGGGATGACGCGAGAGATTGCGCAGAATCATGCGCGTGGTCTGGGCCAGCCAGCGACCGGCCAGAGAACGGTCGAACCAGCCCTGGCGGAACTCGGCCGGGGCCGGCGGTCGCATGGCTTCGGCCGGGGGCAGGCGCACGGCCGAATACACCGCCCGGAAGGTACCCAGGCCGGCGGCGCCGGCGGAGACCAGCACGGCCAGCGCAACCACCCGCCCCTGCATACGCGTGATGGTTTCGGGAAAGCGGAAATACTCGGCGTACAGTGCGGCCAGTGCATCTCCGGCCCAGGCGCCGAAAACCAGCCCCAGTGCCACCCCGACGGCCACGATCATGCCGGTCAGCAGCGCGTAATGTCCCGCCAGATCGCCGTCGGAGTAGCCGAAGGCCTTGATCACCGCGATCTGCTGGCGCTGGGTGGTCACGATGCGGCCCATCAGCACGCTGAGCAGGAACGCCGACACGCCCATGAAGATGGCCGGCAGGACGATGCTCATGACTTCGAGCTGGCCGATTTCCTCGATGAGCATGCGATGGGACATGACGTCCTCCCGGTCATGCGCGCCGATGCCGCCGTAGGGGGCGAGCAAGCGATCGATGCGATCGATCACGTCGCGCTGGTCGGCTCCG
Organism: Wenzhouxiangella sp.; assembly: GCA_007123055.1. Classification (GTDB taxonomy): domain Bacteria; phylum Pseudomonadota; class Gammaproteobacteria; order Xanthomonadales; family Wenzhouxiangellaceae; genus Wenzhouxiangella. The sequence continues at coordinate 3,071 of SKSJ01000076.1, forward strand.
GCCTGCACGCTGGCCACGACACTGTTGAAGGCGCCGTCCATGCCGAAGGCGTTGCCCAGGGCACGGCGATTCATCCACATCACCGCGTAACGCTCATAGTCGGGCAGCAGGTCGGTGGGCGCGACCTGGTAGACGAACTCCGGCGACAGCGCCACGCCACTGATCCGCAACCGCTCGTAGCGCCCGCGAATGATCACGCGCAACTCATCACCGAGATCCAGACCGTGGGCCTCGGCAAAGGGCTGGCTGACCACGACCTGGTCGGGGCGCCCGGACTCGGGCAGGCTGCCGGCGGCCAGATACAGCCGATTGAGCAGTGGCTGACGGCCGTCGGGGATGGAGAGGACGTGGCCACGCACCGGGTCCGCGTAATCAGGCACTTCCAGGCGCACGGGAGCAACCACCCGCGTTTCGACCAGGTTGATGCCTTCGACCCCGCGAAGGCGCGCGGCCAGCGTGTCGGGGGCCCGGGTCAGCGTGGCAAACAGGTCGGCGAACTGGTAGTCGGCGTAAAAACGTTCCTTCGACAGGCGAATGCTGTCGAGCGAGGTCACCGACAGAATCAGGGTCATGACCCCGGCGGCGATGACCACGGCAATCGCCGCGATCTGACCCTTCATGCCGGCCAGGTCACGGATCAACTTGCGGTGCAGAGTGGGAATCACGGCCACGCTACCAGTTCAGATCGGCCGGGTCGGCGCGCTGGTCGTTGCGGTGTTCCTCGTCGACGCGACCGTCCTTCAGCCGAATGACGCGGTCGGCCATCTGTCCGATCACCTCGTTGTGGGTGATCACAACGGTGGTCGTGCCCAGCTCCTCATTGATATGCTCGATGACCTGCAGCACCCGAACCCCGGTCTTCGAATCCAGCGCCCCGGTGGGTTCGTCGCACATCAGCACCGCCGGCCGCTTGGCCACAGCCCGGGCAATGGCCACCCGCTGCTGCTCGCCGCCGGAGAGCTGGGAGGGGAAGTGATCCATGCGGTCGGCCAGCCCGACCAGCTCCAGCGCCTCTTCCGGCCGCATGGGATTTCTGGCAATCTCGGTGACGATGGCCACGTTTTCGCGCGCGGTTAGCGACGGGATCATGTTGTAGAACTGGAACACGAAACCGACATGGTCGCGCCGGAAGCGGGTCAGCTCGCGATCGCTGGCGCGGCTGAGGTCCTGGTCAAGGTAGCGCAACTCCCCGGCGGTGGCCGCATCCAGCCCGCCCATGATATTGAGCAGGGTGGACTTGCCCGAGCCCGAGGCACCGAGCATGACCAGCAACTCGCCGGCGTACAGCGCGAGGTCGACGCCGCGCAGGGCATGAATCTCGACTTCACCCATGCGGTACACCTTGGTCAGACCGTGCGCCTGAAATACGGCTTCTCGAATGTCCCCGGCACCATCCATCGCTGGAACCCCGAAAGTCCACGCATTGACAACGCAGCTTACATCATGCCACCGGGCACGCATTACCCCGTAGCAAAAACCGCTAGAATGATGGCCATGACACCGTGGACACAACGATTCATCGACCTGGCAGTGGAACACCAGGCGCTGCGCTTCGGCAGCTTCACCCTGAAATCAGGTCGACAAAGCCCTTACTTCTTCAACGCCGGCGCCTTCAACGACGGTGCCGGACTGGACGGGCTGGCACGCTGTTATGCCGACGCCATCATGGCGTCCGGCCATGAATTCGACATGCTGTTCGGACCGGCCTACAAGGGGATTCCGCTAGCCGCAGCGATCGCGGTCAGCCTGCAGCGTGATCACGGCCGCAACGTCCCGTTCGCCTTCAACCGCAAGGAGGTCAAGGCCCACGGCGAAGGCGGCAGCATCGTCGGCGCCGAGCTGTCCGGAAAAGTACTGATCGTCGACGACGTGATCTCGGCCGGCACCTCGATCCGCGAGTCGGTGGAACTGATCGGGCGCGCCGGTGCCCAAGCATCCGGAGTGGCCATCGCCCTGGACCGCCAGGAACGCGGCGAGGACAAGCGCTCGGCCGTGGCGGCAGTTCGCGAATCCGGACTGGAGGTCATTACCATCGCATCCCTGGACGATCTGATCGCCTGGCTCGACGATCATGACGACCTGGCCGATCATCGAATGGCGATGGCCGAGTACCAATCACGCTACGGGGCCTGACCGAACACATGCTGAACTGTTGCCGCATCCTGCTGACCACGATCCTGCTTTCGGGCCTGCTGAGCGCGCACGCCCAGACCGTCTACCGTTGGGTCGACGAGGATGGCGAAGTGCATTACGGTCACTCGGTCCCGCCCGAACACACCAATCGCGGTTACGAGGTACTAGGTCGCGACGGCATCGTGCGTGAGCGCGTCGAGCCCGCGCCCACACCCGACCAGTTGGCCGAACGCCGTGCCCAGCGCGAGCGGGAGCGCGAAATGGCCGAGCAGCAACGCAGCGAGGAGGCCCGCGACCGCATGCTGCTGGTCACGCACAACAGTGAAGACTCCATCCGCTCGACGATGAACATGGAACTGGTGGCGCTCAACAGCCAGCGCGCGTCCATTCGCGTAGCACTCGACCAGGTCGAGCACCGCTTCGAGCGCCTCATGGCGCAGGCGGCCGAACACTCCGACGAAGGCCGCCAGGTGCCGGCACGACTGCAGGGCTCAATCGAGGAAGTGCGCGCCGAACTGCGGCGCCTGCGTGCCGACCAGGCCACACTCGACCAACGCGAAGAGAACATTCGCGCTCGATACAAGGCCGACCTCGAACGTTTCCGCGAACTGATGGGCCGCGGCTCGGATAGCTGACGGTGGCCCGGTGATGTTTACCCGCTGCCCTGGCTGCCAGGCCGGTTACGAACTGACCGCCGCCATCCTGGCCGAGGCCTCGGGCGTGGTCCGTTGCGGCAATTGCGGCAAGACCTTCAACACGCTCTCGCACCTGTTCGGCGAATTTCCGGCAGAGAACGCCGAACCGATCCGCGGCGGCGGCATGCCACCGCTGCTCGAGCACGCCGAACTGGTGCAGACCGAACTGCCGGTCCACGTCGAGGAACCGGCTCCCCCTGAACCGCCCGAATTCGAAGAGCCGGCGGTCGCAATGCCCGACAGTGCCGCCTGGCAAGCCCCGAACCGTTTGTGGCCGGGGATCAGCGCGGTGTTGCTGGTCCTGCTGCTGTTCCAGTCGTGGCTTTTGTGGCAGACACCCGGCTCACCACTGGCGCGCCTGGCCGGCAGCGGCAGCCCCGAGGCAAGAGCCAATCCGAACGAAGTCATCCAGGTCATTTCACGCGACATGCACCGCCACCCCAGCCTGGACGATGCCATGGTGGTCAGTGCCAACCTGCGCAACACCGGTCAGTTCACGATCGACTGGCCGGTCATGGAAGTGAGCTTCTACGATGCCAGCCAGCAGGTACTCGGGATCAGGCGCCTGGAGCCGAGCCAGTACCTGCACGACGAACGTCGCGTCGATGACGGCATGACGCCGGATACCATCGTGCCCCTGGTCATGGAATTCGTCGTCGGCGCGACCGAGCCCTCCGGCTTCCGCATACGCTTCTACTGAACGTCCGGCTGCCTCCACTCGGACGCACCGGGCCAGCTGCGTATGCTATCTTATGCGGTTCCGAGGCCATCCGGCCAACGCCGCGCGCCTGGCGGTCGTCGGCGCGGATGTGCCATCGCGAATCTTGATGATCGTCATTCACCTTGCAGTCTGTTCGAGGGAATCGCCTTGTCCTCAAACCCTGGCAACCAGGAACCTTGTCTCGAAGAGTTCGTCCGCCAAGTAGTACGCCAGTATCTCGAAGACATGGGCGACATTGATCCGGACAATCTGCACGCCTTGATCATGCAGGCGGTCGAGGAACCCTTGATCGCCACCGTGCTCGAACATGCGGGCGGCAATCAGTCCCGCGCCGCCGCCATCCTGGGAATCACCCGCACGACCTTGCGCAGCCGCATCAAGCGCTATCAGCTGGAAAAGTAATCATGCACAACCCCGACCGACGCTGGGCGCTGCTCAGCGTGTCCGACAAGACCGGCCTGGCCGAACTCGGCCAGGCCCTTTCCGAGGCCGGGTTCGGCCTGCTGTCAACCGGCGGCAGCGCTCGCGTCCTGGTCGAGGCCGGTCTCGAGGTCACGGAAGTATCCGCCCATACCGGCTTCCCGGAGATCATGGGGGGGCGGGTCAAGACCCTGCAACCGGCCATTCACGGCGGCATTCTCGGCCGTCGGGGCGAGGACGACGGCGTCATGGCCGAACACGGTATCGAGCGCATCGACATCGTGGCCGTCAACCTTTACCCGTTTGCCGCCACGATTGCCCGCCCCGACTGCACCCTGACCGAGGCGGTCGAACAGATCGATATCGGCGGGCCGGCGATGCTTCGTGCCGCCGCCAAGAACCATGATCACGTCACCGTCGTTTGCGATCCTTCCGACTACGACGGACTGATCGAGCGCCTGCCAGCCGGACCGGACATCGAGTTCAGACGGGAGCTGGCGATCAAGGCCTTCGCCCACACCGCCGCCTATGACGGCCAGATCAGCCAGTGGTTGGCGCAGCAGGGTGAAGCCAACGACTTGCCGCCGGTATTCAACCTGGCGCTGGACCGGGAACGAGAACTTCGCTACGGGGAGAACCCCCACCAGGCCGCCGGCCTGTACCGCGATCGCGGTGCCGCCGCCACCGGACTGGCCGGCTGTCAGCCCCTGCAGGGCAAGCCGTTGTCATACAACAACCTGCTGGATGCCGATGCCGCCTGGGGCGGTGTGCGTGCGCTAGGTGAGGAGTCGCCCGCCTGCATCATCATCAAGCACACCAACCCTTGCGGGGCCGCCCAGGGCGAGACGGTCGGTGAGGCGTTCGAGCGGGCGCTGGCCTGCGATCCGACCTCGGCTTTCGGTGGCATCATCGCCGTCAACCGCGAAGTCGACGGCGAGTTGGCGCGAAGCATGCTGCAACGCTTCATGGAGGTGCTGATCGCGCCGGCACTGACCGATGAGGCCCGCAAGGTGTTTGCCGCCAAGCCCAATGTGCGCGTCCTCACGCCGGCCGACAGCGCGCCGGCCAGGGTGGAACTACGCGCCATCGACGGCGGCTGGCTGGTGCAGCAGGCCGACGACCTGCAACTCGACGACGCCGATCTCGAGGTGGTCACCCAGCGTGCGCCCAGCAACGAGGAGATGGCCGACCTGCGTTTCGCCTGGGGCGCCGTCGGCCTCGTGCGCTCCAACGCCATCGTCTACGCCAGGGCGCGAGCCACCATCGGCATCGGGGCCGGCCAGATGAGCCGCATCGACTCGGCCCGCTTCGCTGCGATCAAGGCCGAGGACGCCGGCCTCTCGCTTGAGGGCGCGGTCATGGCCTCCGACGCCTTCTTCCCGTTCGCCGACAGCATCGAAACCGCTGCCGAACGCGGCATCCGCGCCGTCATCCAGCCCGGCGGGTCAATGCGTGACCAAGAGGTCATCGATGCCTGCAATGCTCATGGCATCGCGATGGTGTTTACGGGCAAGCGTCATTTTCGGCACTGAGATGGCGCCATCTCAGTGACTGGTGAGAGGGAAGTAATTGAGTGTGAAGTGTGAAGTGTGAAGTGTGAAGTGTTAAGGAGCAGGGGCTGCCGGCTTGTTTTGTGGGTGGCTTCTCGGGTTGGGGCTTCGGTTTACCTGGAGCCTGGGACCTAGAACCTGAAGCCCAAAGCCGAAACCACCCGATCCACGCCCGCCACAAACCACTGATCCCTAACACTTAACACCTAATACCTAACACCCCCTCACCTCCTCTCACAGCCAGCACCAAATTCGGCAACCTGACGGGGCAGCCAGCGAAGC
>SKSJ01000031.1 GCA_007123055.1 Wenzhouxiangella sp.
GTCCTGTCGATCTTGAGCGTGCTGAATCGCACCTGTCGCAGCAGATCCAGTGAAGCATATCCGGTCCCGAAGTCGTCAATGGCAACTGGGAAACCCTTTCGCTCCAGCTCGCCAACCACCTCCGGCCGCTCTGTCAGCAAGCTCTCGGTGACCTCGAAACACAACTCACCCGCATGGATGCCGAACTCTTCGGCAACGCCGTCCATCCATTGTGTCGGATCCCCATGGCGGAACTCGGCCGCCGAAATATTGACGCACACCGCCGCGGGCGCCCCGGCACCCAGCCGCTGCTTCATGCCGACGAAATCCCGGCAGGCACGACGCACCACCCACTGACCGATCTCGGCGATAGCGCCGTTCTCCTCGGCGATGGGAACAAACTGGTCGGGTCCCAACAACCCAAGGCGTGGATGCCGCCATCGCAGCAAGGCTTCAACCGCCTCGGCACATCCCGTTTTCAGGTCGATGATGGGTTGGTAATGCAGCACCAGTTCATCCCGCTCGGCGGCCGTCCACAACTCATTTTCCAGGTGCAGGCGCTGCTCCTCATGCGCATCCTGCTCGGGATCAAATACGTGCCAAGCCCCTCCTCCGCGGCGCTTGGCCACGTACATGGCAATATCGGCCAAACGCAGCAGGTCGGCCGGGCTGCCGGTGTCGCCGGACATCACGATGCCGATACTGGCCGAGACCTTCGACTTCACTCGGTGCAGATCGAATTCAGTCTTGAGCGCTTCCATAATACGACGTGCCGGCTCGATGGCATCGCGCTCACCCCGGACGTTCTCGACGATGAGGCCAAACTCGTCACCCCCCAGGCGGGCGATCGTGTCCGCCTCCCTGATGGCGTGTTGGAAGCGCTGCGCAGTCTTGCGCAGCAGGCGGTCTCCCGAGATATGACCCAGGCTATCGTTGACCACCTTGAACCGATCAAGATCGACGAACAGCACGGCGACCCGTGTCCCATCCCGCCTGGCCCGCCGCAACGCCATCTCGAGCCGGTCATTGAACAGCACGCGGTTGGGCAGACCGGTCAGCGCGTCATGATGGGCCTGGTGGCGGAGTTGCTCCTCGGCCAGTTTGCGGTCGGTGATATCCACGCAGGTGCCAACATGGCCGTGAACCGGCCCCTCTCCCAGCATCACCGGCGCACCGTGAATCAACACGTTTCGAGACTGTCCGCCGGCATCCTCCAGGCTGATCTCCAGGGTGGTGTTTTCACCCTTTTCCCGTCGGATGCGATCGCGATGAACTGCCTCTCGGTCATCGGGCCGGATGAATCGCTCGATGGGCATCCCGGAAACGTCCTGGTCCGGCTCGATCCCCATCAGGTCCCGCATGGCGGGATTGATGTAGACGATCCGGCCCGCGCTGTCGATGTGCCACATGCCGACATCAGGCTGATCAACCAGTGCGCGGTAGCGTTGCTCGCTCTCGCGCAAGACCCTGTCGGCGCGCTCCGCGGTGCGGGTCAGGCGCCATCCCAGAAGATTGACGCCAACGATCAGCAGCACGGACAACCCCAGCATGCTGATCGTGAACAACCGGGTCAACTGGTGGGCCAGGCGCCCGATGTGCATGGAGAAACGATCCTCCAGAATGGTCAGGGCCCGGTCAAGCTGCAGCACCTGCTCGATGAGCAATTCGATTTGCGGAGAATCAATGCCCTCCGCCCGGACGGCGGATTGCAGAGATGCCGCCGCCTGCTCGAGTTGCCCGATGCGCCTTTCGGCTTCGACCCACACCTCCACGGCCCTTCTGAACTCCTCGAAGCGACCGGCATGCCGAAACATCCGGATCATCAGATCGATGTCGTCGGGATGGTTGCGCCCGGCCAGAAATCCCTCGCGGGCCGCCTCGATATCCGGCCTGCCGGCCTCCAGAGCTTCTCTGGCCTGCTGATCGCCCCAGATGACGGAGAGCGCTTCCTCGTAATGCTCAAAGGCTTCGGACCGCCCGGTGGCAGCGTATTCCAGCAGTGAGATGACGGCCTGCTTCTGCGCCTTGGCCCACTGACTTTCACCATGAACGTAGGCGCGCGCCCCCGAAAGGGCCTGGAAACCGACATGGCTCACACCCACCAGCACCACGATGGCCAGTGAAAAAATCAGGCAAAGAAGAAAGAAGCGCGTACGGACGGACACCCCGCGGGACCGGGGCACGGCGGCAGCATGAACAGTGTCATGCCCGCTTGGCGTGTTCGATTTCAAATCGTCGCCTCCCACAGGAAATCGCATCCCTCTGGTTCCCAAAAGTGACGCCCACTGTCGACATGGTAGCGGTCACCACATCCGAGTATACAAACTTCACCGGTGCAAGCATTGCTCGTCCATGACTTCTCGGACTGTAACCTTTTGCGCCGCCGGTCGTATAAAGGGGTATGAAACAGCGATTCGAGCGACTGGTCGACGAACACGGTGGCAGGCTGCTACAGATAGCATGTCTGATGCTTCGCTCCAGGGCGGAGGCCGAGGATGTCGTCCAGGACTGTATGGTCAAGCTCTGGCGTCATCTTTCCGAGCTGAAACCCGGCGCCGAATCAGGCTGGCTGGTCACCTGCACACGCAATGCCTGCCTGGACCAGTTGCGCAACCGCAATCGTCGTCGCGGATTCCTGCAGCTGGTAACCGGCGAAACCGACCGCCTCAGCCATGTCGACAATCCACCGCAACACGAGATGGAGACGGCAGAACGTGCCCAACGGTTGCGCACCGCCATCGCGGAAATGCCCGAACCGGGCCGCTCGCTCTTGATCCTGCGCGACATCCAGCAAATCGACGTCGCCACCGTTGCAAACACGCTGTCACTGACCGAAAACCAGGTCAAGGTCTACACGTTTCGAGCCCGCCGCACCTTGCGCCGCCGTCTCGAGGAGGAAACTCATGCACAGGTCGCCTGAACTATCCCGTACCGAACTGGACGCCGAGGATCGAGTCACTGCACCCGAATGGCCGTCGGACGATCCGCAACTGGCCGCCGACCGGGCCCTGCGACACGAACTGCATGGCCTGGATGAATCCACCCTGCCAACCAACCTGCGCACACGGATCATGAAGGCTGCACGGCGCCGACAGCAGCCGGGCTGGTGGATGGGGCTGGCCGCTGCGGTATTCGTCGGCCTGGCCGTGGCACTATTCATCGAGCCACTCGATCAATCCGGCGACTCGCCCCGCGTCACCGAGTCCGACCTGCAGGAGTTGCATCTGGCCCTGGCCAGCCTGGAACTTGGCGCCCGGCGCGCCGGCTCGGCGACCAGCAGCCAGCTGGGCCAGAGTGTCATCACCACCCAAATCAATCTGCAAGAAGTCCCCTACGCCCAGCATTTCAAGCGCTGGATTCAACCGTACTTGTCAACTACCCACTAACCCCTGCAAAGGAGTGCTCACCATGAAGACCAGATTCTCCGCTGTCCTGCTCTGCCTGTCGCTTGCTCTGGCCGCCACGCCCGCGCTGTCCAGCGAGCCTGGCCACGTCGACCTCACCCCACTGGCTGGGGCCATGAATACCACGCCCACGGTCAACCTTGCCTTCGGACCGGCCATGATGGCGGGCTTTGCCGAAACGCTGCGCCAGAACAACCCCGAACTGGCCGACGTACTCAAGTCGGTCAAGGGTCTGCGCGTCATGGTCTACGAGGACGTCGACAGCAGCGGCACCGAACCCCGGGCCAACGAACTGCTCGACCAGATGGATGCAGCCGGCTGGTCGCCCGCACTGACCATCCGTGACGGCAGCACCGAGATCGACCTGCTGCTGCTCGAGTCCGAGCAGTACGTGAAGGGCCTGACCCTGCTGCTGCGCGACGGTTCGAGTACCGCCGTGTTCGCCAATATCCACGGCGATCTCGACCCGGTGATCATCGGCCAGCTCATCGGCAGCGGCAAGGCGATGGAAGGCTTCGATCTCGGCGAGCTGATGAGCCAGCTTCCGGGCCAGGACGACAACGGCGAGGATTGACAATCACATGCCCCAATCACCCCCAGTGCCCGTCATTAAGTATGATGCGCACTGGAGGTGACATCATGTCCAGGACATATCGCTGGCCCATCGCCCTCGGCCTTGTGGGGCTCATTCTCTTCCTTGTGGCAACGTGGACGTTCGTGCAGGGCTTTGGAGGCTGGCACACCACGTTCCAGGGACCTGGTCAGATCGAAGTCGAGATTCCCGCAGCCGGCGATTACCGGCTCTGGCACGAGGCGAAGACCGTCATCGACGGCCGTCTGCACCGGATGGACGATGAACTGCCCTCCGGCACGACTATCGAGTTGACTGATGCCCGCGGAAACATCGTCCCGCTGCAGTCATCACGCGGATCGGTGACCCAGGAAGTCGGCAACACCCGTCGGATAGCGCTTGGCCAGATCGACTTCCCGGCTGCTGGCACCTACACGGCAAGGATTACCGGCTTCGAAGACCCGCGCCAGTTTCGGCTCAGCGAGATTCGCTTCCTCGACCATTTCCTGCGCGCCCTGCTGTTCGGCCTGCCCGGCGCGTTGCTGTTCATGGTGGGAGTGATCTGGGGCGTCGTGATTGCAGTGCGCCGGCGCGGGTTGGGTGCCTGATCACCGATCTCGGAGTTCCAGGGTCGATCGTGCTCCCGGTCGATTCGTGCGCTGCTCCGTGATCCGGTCATAGGCGCGACGGATCTCGCGAACACTTTTCTCGCCCCCCTCCCAACCGACTTCGACTGATTATGACGATTGTTGGCGTGACATGCGCCCCGCTCACGTGCCCCCCGATGAACGCCCTGTCATCCTTTCATTCACGACAGGTGCCATGCATTCCATGCAACAAGGCGGAGCTTTCATCATGCAACAACTCAACGCAACGGATCTGAAAAATACGGCCTCCCAGTACGAGAAGCTTATGGTGCCGGCGCTGTTCGCACCCTTTTCGGAACAGATTCTGGATATTGCCGGATTCATGCCCGGGCACCGGCTCCTGGACGTGGCCTGCGGCACCGGCATCGTGGCCCGATCCGCGGCCAGGCGGGCCGGCAGAGCACGCTCGACGATCATCGGTCTGGATCCCAACCCCGGCATGCTCGCGGTCGCCGGTGACCGGGCGCCCGAACTTGACTGGCACGAAGGTGAGGCCGAAAAGCTGCCTTTCGGCGACGGGGAGTTTGACATCGTCGTCAGCCAATTCGGACTCATGTTCTTCGAAGACCGGCAGGCAGCGCTGCGCGAGATGCAGCGGGTGGTCGCACCGGGTGGCCGCCTGTTGGCAGCGGTGTTCGACGACCTGTCTAATATTCCCGGCTATCGCGCCATGACCGACATACTCGGCGACGTCGCCGGCCCGGACGTGGCCGGCGCCCTGCAAGTCCCGTTTTCACTCGGTGATGTGGATGAATTGCACGCGCTGTGCTCCGAGGCCGGGTTGTCCGGTGCCCAGATCACCACTCACCCGGGCACCGCGCGGTTCCCCGACACTCGCACCATGGTGCTGGCCGATGTGCAAGGCTGGTTTCCCCTGGCCGGCATCTCGCTGAGCGACGGGCAGATCGACGAGATTGTCCGGCGGCTTGACGGCGCCCTGGCGGACCACCGTGCCGACGATGGCAGTGTGAGCTTTCCGCTCCCGGCCCACCTGGTCATCGCGAAGGATGGAGACTGAGTGCGCGAGCCGGTGCGGCGGGAAACCGCACCGGCATCTCACCACATACGCGTTCCCGGCCCACCCTTGAAGGGGCCCTTGACCCAGGACAGGATCCAGCCGCCATAGAAATCGCCTTCCTGGGCCTGGACCCGTTCCCCATCGACAAAACAGGCATCGACGCGGCCGGCGTAAAACGACACGAAGTCGCGGATCATGTCATCGACCGGCTCGGGGTAAGACCAGGCGACGTCCTCGATCAGTCCGTCGTCGGTTTGCAGATGCCAGTACCTGGCCTGCCCCTTCCACTCGCAGAAGGTTCGCGTCTCGCTCGGCACCAGGCGATCGAAATCCACGTCCGCCGGCGGGAAATAGAAACACGGCGGATGGGCCGTCTCCAGCACCCTGACGCCGCGCGTGGATTCCGCGAGGGTCCGGCCGTCATGCTCCACCACAAGACGCCAGTCCACCCGCTCGATTCGTGGCGGGCGGGGATAGTCCCATACCGATTCCCGTTTCATCACTCAGCGGCTCCTCGGTGAGCTCACTCGCGGCAGCAATAGACCGGTGGCCTGGCGCCACCGGCGGTGGTCGTCGCCAAACGTGGTGGCCAGCTCCCGGTCTTCCCGGCTGGCCTGGCGCGAGAGTGCCCACCATCCGACGGCCAGCCCAGCAAGGCTGATGGGCGTGGCTGGATAGCTCGCCAAACCCGCGTAGAGAATCGCATCGCCAAGATACATCGGGTGCCGGACCCGGCCGAACAGACCGCCACGGCGCACCAGGATGAAACGCTCGCCCGCCCGGCGCCAAGCCCGCCGCAGGATCCGGTGATGCCAAAGGACCATGCCGCCACCGCCCAGCACCAGCACAAGAAACCCCGGGTAGGGTAACTGGAACAGGGCCGGCAGAAGATCGGGGTTCAGCGTCAGGGTAATGAAGTGGCCGATTAGTCCCAGGCCGATGATCACCTTCAGGCACCAGTGAAGCGACAAGGCAGTCATGGTCGATAGCTTATGCCGGCACTGGTGACCGGTATGTCATGACGGGACTCGAAGGCCCGACGGGATGCTCGAATGCGTCAGCTGATCAGGTAGGCTGTCGGTCATGAAGTACTGGCTTTTCGCCATCATGGTGCAAATCATGATCCTCGTGCTGGGATTCTTTTTGCTGGGAGGCGACTTTATGGAAGTCAGCATCCTGCGCGCACCGGTGGTCAACCTGCTGCTGTGGACGGGGCTGATCTCGCTGGCCGGTCTGGCGGCCAGCGCCGCCCGGCACCGGCTCCACCGCGGTCTGGGACTGGCGCTGCTGATTCTTGCCGTGGCCTGGTTTCCGCTGTCGCTGCTGATCTTCGGAAATGTCCGGTTTTCCGGCACGTCCCATTTCCTGTGGCAGTTATGGCTGAGCGGCACGGCCGCGCTGGTGTTGGTGAGCCTGCTGTCACTGGTGGCCAGCGCCTTAGTCGGGCTGAGCCGTTACCGCCACGCTCGACACCATCAGCGGTGAGCGCATGCGAAGCTCTACCTCACCGCGACCCGTTGATGGCTTCCCAGAAAGCCGGAGCGTCCAGCGCCGCCCAGAAGTCGGGATCGAAAGACTGCGGTCGTGGGCTGTCCAGGCAGAATGATCCGGCCCGGAAGAAGTGATCGAGCCCGGGGATCTTTTTCACGACCCGATGCGGGTTGCCACTGTCGCGGCCGAAGTGCTGTTCGAGACGAGGGACATTGGTTTCGGGCATGACCATGATGTCGTTGTCGGCAAACAGCGCAAGCATGGGTTGCTGCATCGCGGCCAGGTCATCGGCCGGATCGTAGCGCACGATTCTTGACAGGTAACCGGCCGGTACAACGCGCCCCAGGGCTCCCATGCCCGAGAGCATCATGCCCAGACCAGCGCGGCGCAGGCCCAGGGCCCGTCGCTCATCGCACTGCCAGCGGTTGGCGGTGTCCTCGATGATCTGCTCTCTGACGCCGATGGCCGGACCGGCCAGGCTGATGACCCAGGCCACCTCATCCGATGCCCTCGCGGCCGCCTTGACCGCGATCCAGCCGCCCTGGCTGTGGCCCAGCAGGCCGATGCGCGCGGCATCGATCCCGGAACGTGCGCCGAGCATCCGCACCGCGGCCAGTGCGTTGTCGGCACGATCGCCGAAATCCTCCTTGCGCCAGTCACCTGCCGAACGCCCGATGCCGGGCTTGTCGAAAATGTAGACGGCATACCCTCGGCCGGCGAACCAGGCCTGGAGCTCGGGCCAGAACCACGAACGCCGCTCGCCCTCCCAGCCGGTGCGATAACTCTCGTCGCCCGAACCGGCCAGGAAGACAACGGCCGGATGCGGGCCCTCGCCGGGCGGCAGAAACAGGGTGCCCGACAGGGTTCCGGCCGAAGCGTCGAAATCCAGCTCGATGGCATCGGCCAGCACAGGCCCGCCACTGACCGCAAGCGCGAACAGCAACACGAGAACAGGCGGGTTGATGAGCGCACACCGGCCGGGCAGCCGCGCGACTGCCCGCTGATTACCTTTTTCCGTCATGGCGATATTGTCCACCATGCCCGCCCGGACCGATAGCCCCTGCTCACCGCACCCGCTCGAACACGATGTCGCGGGCGCGCACATTGCCCGCCTTCAGTGCCACGACCTTCCCGTCATCGTCGCGCACGAACTCGACGCTGATCACCGGAAAGCCGCCGTTGAAACGGTCGGCGTCGGCATGGTGCAACGCCACCGGCTTGAAACGACGATGCCTCAGTTCGAGCTGGCCGGAGTCGGTCACGACGATGGTGTAGAAGGTTTCCAGTTCATCGCTCAGGTAGCGTCCCGCATAATCCGAGAAGTCCGGCGTTTCGGCCTTTTCCTCGTCGCCGACCCGGACCGCACGGTGCTCGCCGTTCTGGTACAGGGTGAGTTCGCGGACACTGCCGTCGTCTTCGACGTGGAAGTCGAAACGGGCACCGACCTGGTCCTGCGTGAAGACGCTGGCGGCGACCGGCTTGATCTCGAAAGCCGGCTGCCCGGTGGCCTGGATCATGTAGCGCTCGCCGTCGCGGAAGAAATGCATGACGAACCCCGGCATGACTTCCAGCTCGTAGCGACCGGCATAGCGGTCGAACAACTCGTCGCTGAACTCGGAAGTTTCGGTCAC
>SKSJ01000184.1 GCA_007123055.1 Wenzhouxiangella sp.
CTGTGCTGGCGCGAATCAAGGCGCGTTTCGCAGGGAATGGCAGCGTCCTTGCCAAGAAACGCAACGCCGAGTCGCGCCAGCACAGTGGCTCCCGAAGGGCCGCCGCACAAGCGCCGTGGGCAGGGCAGGCGATCGCTGAACGCGATTGACCACCCCGACAGAGGCAGTTTCAGACCATTCACGCGCTAATTTCCACTTGAGTGGCGGGTTTCCCGTGCTTTCTCGCAGGATAACAACAGGACAACCGGCACTTCGGAAGCTCGCGCTGCGCGAATCAATTGAAACAATCCACCATGTCAGGGAGAGAGAAATGGGAACCAGAGAATACGGGAAGTGGCTTCAAGCAGCCATGATTGCCATGGCGATGGCCGGAATCATGGCAGCGACTACGGCGTTGGGGCAGCAGACGTTCATGGTTGATTCACTCGCCGATGACTCTCTTCAGGTTGAAGGGGATAACCGATGCGTGACGGATGACAACGAATGCACCTTTCGCGCCGCTCTCGAAGCAGCAAATAATCTGGTTGGAGAAACGGCAACCATCGAATTCTCACCAGCGATAGAAACCGACTCCGCGGGTCGCTCGATTGTCGAGCCAACCTCCGCGTTGCCAGTCATTTCAAATCAGGTCTTCATTCGCGGCGAGTCTCACCCGGAATACTCGGACTCTGACCAGTTGCCCCGCTTTCTGATCGACGGCGACAACGCCGGCTCAGCATCGGGACTGATCCTGGCCGCCGGCGCCGAGGGCTCTGAAGTCTCCTACATCGCAACATATAACTTCAGCCAGGTAGGCATCGCACTTTCAGGCGTCGACAATGTAGTGCTCGAAGGCAATCATGTCGGTCTCAGACCCGCGTTTCTTGGCACTGCCGAGGCGGCGGGCAATGCGACCTTCGGAATCTGGATTACCGTAGCCAACAACAATACGCTCGAAAACAACTGGGTCAGTGCCAATGGATTGCACGGCATCATGATCTCCGACGCCAGCGCCAACAATGGCCTGATCGGAAATCGGGTCGGGCTTCGACCGACTGCCGGTGGCTCGGGCGTCGCGGTCGCCGGCAACGGTGACAGCGGAATCCAGATCAACTCCAATGCCGGAGGCGGCAATCGAATCGGCTTCTGCAGAACGATCTCCACGACGCCTTTCATCCAGGAATGTCGGGGCAACGTGGCCGCAGCCAACGACGGCACGGGAATCCGGCTGGGCGCCGACGGCCAGCAGCTGACCGGCAACTGGGTAGGAGCTGCTCCCGAGGACCCCACGAACAGTGATTTCGGTAACGCCGGCCACGGCATTCTGATCGAATCGGACGACAACACCACGGTGGTCGGTCTTCAGGGCCAGGGCGGCAACCTGGTCGGTCACAACGGTACCGCCGGAGCTGCCAGTGGCATCCGCCTTGCCAGCGGTGCGGGCAACAACGTGATTTCCGACTGCATCATCGGCACCAATGCCAACGACGAGGACCTGGGCAACAGCGGTGCCGGCGTCTCGATCGCAGAAACCGCCGGCCCTGGCAACGAAATCACCCGTTGCCGGATAGAGAACAATAGCACCGGCATCAGCTTGCAGGCGCCCAACAACAGCGTGATTGACAACCAAATCGTTGGCAATGGATTGATCGGTGTCGAAGCCCTGAGCGCGCCATTGACCATTGATGACAACACCATCGGCGTGCATGAGCTTGCAGGTATCTTTTCCCAGCATACGGTTGCTGGCCAGTTCGTGACCATTCGTGAAAACCATCTGGGTGTTCGACCCGATGGCACCTCCATCGGCAATGCACGCGGCATTATCGTGGTCAATGGACCTGCGCGAATCGGCGCTTCCGGAGAGCGTGGCAATGTCATCGGCTTCAATGCCTTTGCGGGCGTCGAAGTCAATGGCGCCAGCAATACCACGATTCAGTCGAATTACATCGGTCTCACCCCCGACCTGGACGAGGTCGGCAACAATGGCCCCGGCATCCTGATCAGTTCCGGACTCGAGGATGTCACTTCACTTTCGGCTCTTATCGGCTACCAGCCGGGTGATGAGGTCCCGTTCAACCCCATCCCGGATGGTTCCGGCTCGGGTGGACTGGGCAACATCATCACCAACAACACCGTCGGCATACTCATCAACAGCGACGCCGATAACGTGACGCTGGAGAGACACCGCATTCGCGGCAACAGCATTTTCGGCAATACCAGCGGCGGCATCCAGCTTGGAGAGGAGATCGGCTTTGTCGACCCCGGCGGCAGCGCTTCAGGGCCCAATACCCTGCTTAACCACCCGCAGCTCGATGACGGCGCCACATGGCTGGAAACTGACGGCGGCGGCAGCAACACCCTTCACTTCCGCTACCGGGTACCGACCTCGGCGGCCAACGCACGCTACCCGTTGCGCATCGATTTCTACGCGGTCGAATCCGGAGAAACCCAGGGTCGATCCTGGGTAGGATCCGACGAATGCCCCGAATCCAGCGCCGGTCAGTGGCGCAGCGGTACCCTGACACCCCGCCCGGGAATTCTGACTACCGCTTTCGACGGCAGCAACATCGTGGCCAAAGCCATTGATGTCGACGGCAACACCTCCGAGTTCAGTGCCGAATCGGCCAACGTGATCACCCAGGACGACCCGCAGCCCGATGTATTGCTGGTCACGGTGGTTGGCGACCAGCCCAACATGGATGCCAGCCTGGCTGCCTGTGATACCGGACTGCCTGCTCCCGATCCCGCCGTTACGCACTGTACGCTAAGGGCAGCACTTCAGGCCGCAGCAAACCTGTCCGGAACGGTCTACATCGACTTCTGGGAAGAGATCGCAGTCAATGCAGAAGGACGCAGCATATTCACACCGCAAACTCCGCTTCCACCGATCACCGGATCAACCTGGATTCGCGGCAACACCCATCCCAGTGAACTGGTCGGCGGAGTCAACTTCGGCCAATTCAACAGCGTCGTCATCGATGGTTCGTCAGTCGATTCCGGCGCCGGACTGGTTATCCAGAACAACCAGAATCCATTTGGATCCAGTGTTCGCATTTCGATGCTCGCGATACACAGCTTCCCGGGATATGGCATAGAGATCAACAACTCCAGCCGCATCTTCGTCGAATTCTCTTCGATAGGCCTGGCCCCTGGCGGAAGTGGCGAGGTGCCGGCCGGCAATGGCGCGGGCGGCATTCTGGTCAACAACTCCAACATTATTCCAATCGAGAATAACTGGATCTCAGCCAATGGGGGCCACGGCATCGTTGCCGTCAATAACAGCAACGATGTCCGCATCTGGCGAAATGAGATTGGCTCGTACCGCAACCCCCTGGGTAGCGGTACGTTGGCGGAGGGCAATTCCTTTTGGGGCATTGCCGTTTTCGATGGAGATGACACCCTGGTCTGGGAAAATCACGTCGAAGATAATCTCGGTGGCATTCTGATGGAGAATGGCTCCAGTTCAATCCGCGAGAATCTGGTGATCGAAAACAATGGAATCGGGATCACGATAATCGAGCATGGCACCAGCATTGAAGACAATGTTGTGGTAGGCAATACCCTGGGCATACAACTTAATCGTTCCAGCGACGGACTTGTCCAGAGTAACCATATCGGCATGCTGCCGGACGGCACCCCGGCCGGCAACAGCAATGGCGGCATGTTCATTACCTCCACCCAGGATGATGGAGAGTCCAGCGGCAACACCATCGGTTTCCAGGCCACGGCGCCGATTCCGTTCGGCTACAACCCCGAAGACGGCGACCCGGGCAATGTCATCGCTCATAACGGCGGCGCAGGTGTGCGGGTATTCAGCGATCGTGACAACACCACGCTGATCAATAACACCATCCGGGGCAACCGCTTCTTCGGCAATGCCGGACAGGCGATCGATCTCGGCCCGGAAGGCGATAGTGTCGACCCGGGCGGTGCTGCGGCCGGACCGAACAATCTGCAGAATTTCCCGGTCTTCAATACCGAGCTCACCCTCTACGATACCGATCAGGATCAACTGACCTATGCGTTTTCGGTCGACAGTGAGTCGACCAACGCCGCCTACCCGATTCGCGTCGACCTCTACCTAGCCGACGGACCATCGGCCCAGGGGCGATTCTTCATCGACACCGTCGTATACGAAAGTGCCGATGCAACATCAGAGTTAGGAGGCTCACTGGTTCCGCCAGCCGGGTTGAACCTGGAAGGCGCGTGGCTGGTCGCTACCGCCACCGACTCGGATGGAAATACCTCGCAGTTCTCGGCAGCTGTGCTCCTCAGCGAATTGACCGACGAAATCTTCCAGGACCGCTTCGAGGATCAGGGAGGCCAATGACGTGCTCAGTAATCACTCGACCAATCACCATGTGTCTGTGCGGCTGCCGGCGCTGTCTATTATGGTTCTCATCCTGACGGCTTGTGGTGCGGATGAAGCACCACCACCGCAGGTGGGCGGCGAGACCAGCGCCGCTGAGCGACAGACCCCAACTCCAACACAGGCTGAACCGGAGGAGGATACCCCAATGTCAGGGTTCCTGGCCGACAGCCTGCATCCCATCGCGCCGGTCAACCCGGGAAGATTCCGGCTGAAAGTGGCCGGAGAGATTCACGAGGGCGAGTTGAGCAGTTGCGGCTGGTCGATGCGCACCGAGGAAGGGGCCAACCAGGATCGCTTTTCGGCCACGGCAAGGTGGCGCGCTGAAGATGGCCGCTCCATGCAGCTGGATATGTGGCGCTTCGTGATGCACGACGAATTCTTCTGGAACGCCAGTCACGGCCACGAATCCGACCGCGTGCAACTGCGCCTGCGCGATGATGGCGGCAGCCTGGTCGACGTCCAGGACACGACCGTCTCGCAAATGTCTGGCATTCGAACCCACCCCGGGACCAGCCCAAGATGGCGCTGGGGGAGCGGCGAAATGCCGGCAGTGAGAGTGTCGGCCGACGGCCTGCAGGCCACGGCAGCCGGTGAGTTGCATGGCCAGGACAACGAACGCGGCAGTCCTCTGACCGGCCCGTTCAGCCTTGCCCTGCGTTGCGCGGGAACCTGAACGCCGGGCGTTCCTACATATTCCGTCGGTACTCCCCGCCGACTTCATACAGCGAGTGGCTGATCTGGCCGAGCGAGCAGCGCTTGACGGCTTCCATCAATGCCTCGAATGTATTGCCGCGGTTGCGGGCAACATCCTGGAGATGCCTGAGCACGGCGGCTGACTGTTCGGCGTTGCGCTGCTGAAAGGTACGCACGTTGTCGACCTGCTGTTGTTTCTCATCTTCGGTGGAACGCGCCAGTTCGATTTCGCCTCCTTCCTGTTCGCTCCCTTCCGGCGGGCGGAAGGTGTTGACGCCGACCAGCGGCAGCGAGCCGTCGTGCTTCTTGTGCTCGTAGTAAAGACTCTCTTCCTGGATCTTGCCGCGCTGGTACATGGTGTCCATCGCACCCAGCACGCCGCCACGCTCGCTGAGACGATCGAACTCGGCGTAGACGGCTTCCTCGACCATGTCGGTGAGCCGGTCGACGATGTGGCTGCCCTGCCATGGATTTTCGTTATAGTTGAGCCCCAGTTCCTTGTTGATGATCATCTGGATGGCCACGGCGCGGCGCACCGACTCCTCTGTCGGCGTGGTGATGGCCTCGTCGTAGGCGTTGGTGTGCAGGCTGTTGCAGTTGTCGAAAATGGCGTACAGGGCCTGCAGGGTGGTACGGATGTCGTTGAACTGGATTTCCTGGGCATGCAATGAGCGGCCCGAGGTCTGGATGTGGTACTTCATCATCTGCGAGCGCTTGTTGGCGCCGTAGCGCTCGCGCATGGCGCGCGCCCAGATACGGCGCGCCACCCGGCCGATAACGGAGTATTCCGGATCCATGCCGTTGGAGAAGAAGAACGACAGGTTGGGCGCGAAGTCATTGATGTCCATGCCGCGCGCCAGGTAGTACTCGACGATGGTGAACCCGTTGGACAGCGTGAAGGCCAGCTGACTGATCGGGTTGGCCCCGGCCTCGGCAATGTGATAGCCGGAGATCGATACCGAGTAGAAGTTCCTTACACCCTTGTCGATGAAATACTGCTGGATGTCGCCCATCATGTGCAGGGCGAATTCGGTGGAAAAGATGCAGGTGTTCTGGGCCTGGTCTTCCTTGAGGATATCGGCCTGCACGGTGCCGCGAACAACCTTGAGGGTATCGGCCTTGATCTTTTCGTAGGTCTCGGCATCGACGAGCTGATCACCGGTGACCCCCAGCATGCCCAGCCCCAGACCGTCATTGGTCTCCGGCAAGGTCCCGGTGTACTCGGGCAAATCACTGCCGAGCAGCTCGGCCTTCTTCTTCTCCGCCTTTTCCCACTCGCCCGATTCCTTCAGATACTTCTCGACCTGCTGGTCGACGGCGGTGTTCATGAACATCGCCATGAGCATGGGTGCCGGACCGTTGATTGTCATCGACACCGATGTGGTCGGGTCGGCCAGGTCAAAGCCCGAGTAAAGCTTCTTCATGTCGTCGAGCGTGGCGATGGACACCCCGGAGTTGCCGACCTTGCCATAGATATCGGGCCGCTTTGCCGGATCTTCGCCATAGAGCGTGACCGAGTCGAAGGCGGTCGACAGGCGCTTGGCCGGCTGCCCTTCGGAGACGTAGTGGAAACGCCGATTGGTGCGCTCGGGCGTACCCTCGCCGGCGAACATGCGGATCGGGTCCTCGTTGGTGCGCCGGTAGGGGTAGACACCACCGGTATAGGGATAGTGACCCGGCAGGTTCTCCTTCATAAGAAAGACGAGCTGATCGCCCCAATCCTTTGTCTGAGGCGCAGCAATCTTTGGAATCTGCAGCCGTGACAACGATTCACGGTAATTTGATCCCGAGATGGTCTTGCCTCGAACCTCGTAGCTGTACTCGTCGGCCTCGACCGAGGCCTTGAGATCCGGCCAGGCACGCAGCAGATCGCGGGCTTCTTCGGGGATGGATTTGACGGCTTCGATGTAGCGTTGCCGAAGGTTGGTTACCGTGGTGTCTTGTTCCGAGCTGTTGGTGTCGGGACTCGCAGGCACTGTCATGGGCTCGGGCAGATCTCCCACTTCCAGCTCCCTGAGCACTTCGTAATAGTGCTGGGCTCGTCGGGCTTCCTCGGCCCACTTCAGTGTGTCTTCATTGATGCCGCGGCCCTGTTCGGCGATCTCGGCCAGGTAGCGAACCCGCTTGCCGGGAATCAGTACAGAAGGCTTAGGTTCCCTGTCTTCCAATTCGACGTTGGGATCAAAATCGCAACGATCCGTCCCGAAAATCCTTTCACCTTTCACCTCTTCCCTTTCACCGCCCTCCCGCAACAAGCGGCAGAGATTGGAAAACATCCAGGTCACCCCCGGATCATTGAACTGCGAGGCGATCGTCGGGTACACCGGCGCGTCCTCATCGGCCAGATCGAAGGCCAGTCGGTTGCGCTTCCACTGCTTGCGCACATCACGCAGGGCGTCCATCGAACCCTGCCGATCGAACTTGTTGAGAATCACCAACTCGGCGAAGTCGAGCATGTCGATCTTCTCGAGCTGGCTGGCCGCACCGTAATCGGAGGTCATGACATACATGGGGAAATCGACCAGGTCGACCACCTCGGAATCCGACTGACCGATGCCGGCCGTCTCCAGGATCACCAGGTCGAACCCCGACCCTTTCAACAGGGCGAGCGAATCGTCCACCACCTCGGAGGTGGCCAGATGCTGTCGGCGGGTGGCCATCGAGCGCATGAAGACGCGATCGGACCTGAGCGTATTCATCCGAATGCGGTCCCCCAGCAGCGCGCCGCCGGTCCGCCGCCGGGTCGGGTCGACGGCCAGCACCGCGATCCGCATTTCAGGGAAATATTGCAGGAAGCGGTTGACCAGCTCATCGGTGACCGACGACTTGCCGGCCCCGCCGGTGCCCGTCAGCCCGATAATCGGCACATCCGTGACTTCGGGTGCCCGCTTGCGGATTTGCGCCAACTCATGCTCCGAAACCGTCCCGCTCTCGATGGCCGACAGCTTCGCCGCCACCGCGGCATCCCGGTCTTCCGTCTTCCGTTTCCCGTCTTCCGACTTCCGTACGGAACGCGCCTCGCGCGTTCTGGCCACCAGATCCCCGATCATTTCCTTCAGCCCCATCTTCATGCCATCGTCGGGGTGATAGATGCGATTGACGCCGTGCGACTCAAGCTTGCGAATCTCCGCCGGGGTGATGGTTCCCCCTCCACCGCCGAATACCTGAATGTGGGAAGCGCCCTGCTCGGCGAGCATATCGACCATGTACTTGAAGTACTCGTTATGGCCGCCCTGGTAGGAACTCACGGCGATCCCGTCGGCATCCTCGCAGATGGCCGCACGCACGATGTCGGCCACCGAGCGGTTGTGCCCAAGGTGAACCACCTCGCAGCCCTCGGCTTGGATCAACCGACGCATCAGGTTGATCGCGGCATCGTGGCCGTCAAACAGGCTGGCGGCGGTGACGAAGCGCAGCGGAGCCTCATGGGCCTGGCCAGTGGCGCGGGTGACGGTCTCGGCGGTCGAAGTCATGAATGGCAAATCCGGTTTGCAAAAGACCCACCATTTTACCGCCTGAACCCGTTTCTCCCAAATTCTGGCTGTCGCTTCCTGCGCGCACACTGAAATTCATGCATCGATATTGATGCAATTGGGCGCACTTTATTGGATAATGGGCGGGCTATGAATCAGTCCGCAGTCAGTCAGCACACCGAGTCCCTGCCTCGCCCAAGGCCGGAGGAAA
>SKSJ01000030.1 GCA_007123055.1 Wenzhouxiangella sp.
TAATCAACGAATTAACGAGCCAACGAATCAAATGTGCGGAATTGTAGGCGCCACCTCCCCAAGACACGTCACCCCCATCCTCATCGAGGGTCTGAAACGGCTGGAGTACCGCGGATACGACTCCGCCGGTCTGGCCGTGCTGGTTGATGAACAGATCGAACTGCGCCGCGCCGTCGGCAAGGTCGAAAAACTGGTCGCCGTCGTCGAGAAACAACCGGCCGACGGCCACACCGGCATCGCCCACACGCGCTGGGCCACCCACGGCAAGCCGACCGAGAAGAACGCCCACCCGCACATCTCCAGCCGCCAACTGGCCGTGGTGCACAACGGCATCATCGAAAATCACGACGAGCTGCGCAAAGACCTCGAAAACGAGGGCTTCGAATTCGCCTCCGAAACCGACACCGAGGTCGTCGCCCACCTCATCGCCCACGAAGACACGAAAGCCGGTGATTTTCGCGATGCCTTCATCCGTGCCGTGGGCCGCCTGGAAGGCGCCTACGCCATTGCCGTGATCACCCCGGAAGACCCCGAGGCCATCTACTTCGCGCGCATGGGCAGCCCGCTGGTGGTCGGCGTCGGCCTGGAAGAGAATTTCGTCGCCTCCGACCCGCTCGCCCTGCTGCAGGTCACCGACCGCTTCGTCCACCTGGAAAACGGCGACCTAGGGCGCATCGACCGCGACGACATCGCGCTGTTCGATGCCGAAGGCCGACCGCTGGAACGGCCAAGTGAGCGCTACGCGCACGAGGACCAGATCGCCAGCAAGGGCGACTACCGCCACTTCATGCTCAAGGAAATCCACGAGCAGCCCGAGGCCGTCGCCAGCACCCTGGCCGACAAGCTCGGCCAGAAGCATGTCCTGACCGAATCCCTGGGCCCGGAAGCCAATGCCATCCTGCCCGACATCGAGGCGATTCACATCATCGCCTGCGGCACCAGCTACCACGCCGGCCTGGTGGCGCGTTACTGGCTCGAGGCCATCGCCGGCATCCCGGTGAATGTCGAAGTCGCCAGCGAATACCGCTACCGCGAACCGGTTGCACCGCCGAACACCCTGTTCATCGGCATTTCCCAGTCCGGCGAAACCGCCGACACGCTGGCCGCGCTGCGCTTCGCCAAGGAAAACAACTACCTGCAGACCCTGGCTTTGTGCAACATGCCCGGCTCCACCCTGGTGCGTGAATCCGGCTTAAGGCTGCTCACCCACGCCGGCGTCGAGATCGGCGTGGCCTCGACCAAGGCCTTCACCACCCAGCTCGCCGCGCTGTACTGGTTCACCATCGCCCTGGCCCGCGCCCGCGGCCGCATCAACGACGCCGCCGAGGAACAGGCCGTGGCCACCCTGCGCGCCCTGCCCGAAATGATCGAAGACGCGCTCGAGCTCGAAGACGACATCAAGAAGCTCGCCGAGGTCTTCGTCGACAAGCACCACGCCCTGTTCCTGGGCCGCGGCACGCACTTCCCCGTTGCCCTGGAAGGTGCGCTCAAGCTCAAGGAAATCAGCTACATCCACGCCGAGGCCTATCCGGCCGGCGAACTCAAGCACGGCCCGCTCGCCCTGGTCGACGAAGACATGCCCGTGGTCACCGTCGCCCCCGACGACCACCTGTTCGGCAAGCTCAAGGCCAACCTCGAAGAAGTCCGCGCCCGCGGCGGCCAGCTCATCAACTTCGCCGCCAGCAACCTCGAAATGAACGACGGCGAAGGCGTGACCAACATCCACGTCCCGGGCATGAACAACGGCTTGAGCCCCCTGATCGCCACGATCCCCCTGCAACTGCTCGCCTACCACGTCGCGCTGCAAAAGGGCACCGACGTCGACAAACCCAGAAACCTCGCCAAGTCCGTCACCGTCGAATAGTCATTGGCGACGGGTTACGGGAAATGACGGGTTCCGGAAAAGATTTGGTGCGGTGGCTGGCGGGCGTGTGACCTATGGTGTGGTGCTTGGCGCCTTCGACCAAGAAACCAGGAGCCCCCGGTTTTACCGGAAACCCGAAACCGGAAACCGTACCGCGTAAACCACAAACCGAACCGCATCGGCTCCCGATCGGCACCGGCTGATGCGCTTCGCTGACGCTCAGCACATCCTACGAAACCCCGCAAGCATCAAGCCACGGCACCCGTAGGATGCCGCTGAGCAAAGCGAAGCGCATCAGACAACGCCGGACACCCCCCACCCCATGGCGGCAACCCCAACGCCGGATGATGCGCTTCGCTGGCGCTCAGCACATCCTACGAAACGACGAAACGACCAAACGACGAAACGAAAAAACGAATCAACGATTCAACGAATCAACCAGAAACACCCCTTCCCCGCCGTGTTCGAAGTCCAGCCAGGTGGCTTCGATCCTGCGTTCGGCGAGGAGTTGGTCGGCGGCTTCGGCGGCCTCGCCAACTTCGCACACGAGTATGCCGCCGGGTTCGAGATGATCGGGGACCTGGTCGAGCAAGCGACGGACCAGGTTTAGGCCTTCGTCGCCGGCTTCCAGGCCCAGGGCTGGTTCGTGCCGGTACTCCTCGGGCAGCTCGGTCATCGACGCGGTCGGCACGTAGGGCGGGTTGGCGAGGATGACGTCGTAGCGCCGGTCCCCCAGCCCTTCGAGCAGGTCCGATTCGATGCAGTTCACCCGGTCGGCCACGTCGTGACGACGGGCGTTGCGGCGGGCCAGTGCCAGCGCTTCGGTGCTGATATCGACCGCGTCCACTTCCACTTCGGACCAGTGCTTCGCTACGGCAATACCCAGGCAGCCTGACCCCGTTCCCACGTCCACCACGCGCCGGATCCTCCCCGGATCCATCCACGGCGCAAATCCCTCCACGATCAGTTCGGCCAGCGGCGAGCGCGGTACCAGCACGTGCTCGTTGACCTCGAAACTCATCCCGCAGAACCAGGCCTCGCCCAGCAGGTAGGCCAGGGGCTTGCGCGTGGCGATGCGCTCTGCCACCAGATCGCGCAGCCGGTTTTCCTCCGCCGGCGCCACCTCGCGCTCGAACAGCGATTCATCGAAATCCGGCGACAAACCAAGCACGGCCGAGGCCATCCAGCAAGCCTCGTCGAAGGCGTTGTCGGTGCCGTGGCCGAAATGCAGGCCGGCGGCGTCCATTTCGGCGGCGTGGCGGTTGATCAGCTCTAATAGATTCACGTTGGCTTGTTTGGTCTTTTGGTCTTTTGGTTGCTCGGATTTGAGGTGCTGCTCGTTCAGGGCTAGAGGCAACGATGCTTGCCCTGAACCCTGAAACCGGACGTCGGCTGATGTGTTCCGCTACGCTCCATGCATCCTACCGGCTCGATTAGATTCATGTTGGCTTGTTGGCTTGTCGTCCCGGCCCCCGAGCCGGGACCTAGCACGGTGGCTTCGACACGGCGCTGAAAAGTAATTCTCAGGTGCGAGGTCCCGGATCAAGTCCGGGACGACAGGCTTTGTCGTTTGGCTGATGTGTTCCGCTACGCTCCATGCATCCTACCGGCTAATAGATTCACGTTTGTTCGTTTGTTTATTGGCTGGTTGGATCGTGTTTTGGTGTTTTGGTGGTTTTGTGTTTTGGTTGCTGGTGACGCCTTCGCCACTGGCGTGGCTAGAGGCTCTGCGCCATCGAGCAACCAAAAAACCAAATAACGAAAAAACGAAAAAACGAAATCCTACCCGGTCAACGCCTCTCCCATCCTCACCCGCTTGCCCGGCACAAGGTCGTCGCGCCATGCCGGAAAATCCTTCGGTGTGAGGACGATGACGGTGGAGCCCCAGTGGAAGCGGCCGAGTTCGGCGCCGCGGTCGAGGAAGTGGCGGTCGATCGTTCGGGTGCGGATGTCGGGGCCGGGGCGGCGGTCTTCGGGGCCGCCCCAGGTGGTTTCGATGCCGGCGACCAGCATGGCGGCGACCATGACCACGGCGACGGGACCGTGCTCGGTGTCCAGCATGGCCACCATGCGTTCATTTCTGGAAAACAGCCGGGGCACGGCGCGCACGGTGGCCGCGGACACGCTGAACAGCTGGCCGGGAATGCGCACTTCCTCGACCACGTGTCCGGCGATGGGGCTGTGGACACGGTGGTAATCATTGGGCGCCAGGTAGACGGTGATGAAGTGGCCGTCCTCGAACGCATCGGCCCGGTCTTTGCCGCCCAGCAATTGCGCGGCGGAGTATTCGATCCCCTTGGCCTGGACGATGGCATCGGCATTCAGCCGGCCCAGCTGGCTGACGGTGCCGTCCGACGGGCTGACCAGCCGGTGGCCCGGATCGGCCAGCGGCCGCGCGTCGGGCTTGAGCGAGCGGGTGAAGAAGTCGTTGAAGCAGTCGTAGCTTGCCGGGTCTTCGCGCTCGGCCTCGCTCAGGTCGATACTGAACAGGCGCACGAACACGCCGATGAAAATCCGCCGGAACCAGCCGGCACGGCAGGTCGACAGCCGCCACGCCACTGCCGTAAGCAGATGCTGCGGCAACAGGTATTGTGGCCACGCCCGCAGCCGGTCGCCGAGTGTCACGATCAGCGCGTCAGCGCGAAGACGTCGGCGGTCACGTCTTCACTGGTCACGGCCGGGCCGAAGCGGCCGTACAGGCGCCCCTGGGGATCGATGATCAGGATCGAGGCGGAGTGGTCGACGTTGTAGTAGCCGGTGTCCTCGTCCGGGTCTTCGAGATAGTAGACCAATCCGAGCTGGCGGGTAAGCTGGTCAATCTCGCTTTCCTCGCCGGTCACGCCGACGAAGTCGGCATGGAACCACTCAACGTACTCGGCCAGGTGCTGGCCGTGATCGCGGGCCGGGTCGACCGACAGGAAGATGACCTGCGGCCGGTCTTCGCGCCCGATCTGCTCGAGCTCGCGCATCGACTGGGCCAGCACCGCCAGGGTGTCCGGGCAAATGTCCGGGCAGTTGGTGAAGCCGGCGAACAGCAACGACCACTGACCCTCGAGATTCTCGCGGGTGAAGGCCTCGCCGGTCGCGGTTTCGAGCTGGAAATCGCCGACCAGCCGCGGCTGCGGGAAGAGCTGGGCTTCACGCAAGTCGAGCGTGCGCTGCATCAGGTTCGAAGAAAAGATGATGCCGGCGGCAATCGCGGCGACGGCCACCGCGATGATGATGAAGATGCGGCCGGATTGGGATCGGGGAGAGGCAATCTGGTTCATGTGCTTATTATAAAGGTTGGCTGGTCGGTTCGTAGGATGTGCTGAGCGTCAACGAAGCGCATCGGGGCGACCGGTGAATCATCCCGCACCGCGAGTAGGCGCAACCTGGCACAGGCTGATGCACTTCTTGCAGACAAGGTTGCGGCCGCCTCGCGCATCGGCGATGCAACGCCGGCGCACGGGACAATCGGGAAGCGCCTCGGCATCTCCGCGCGAGCTTCAGAGCTCGGGTTCCGGGTACCAGGGCGCGATTGGGGCGGGGTCTGACCGCATCCTCGAGTGGCTTGTTCAAGCGTCGCTCAGGCGGCTGCGCTGTTGTGCGGCCGTGATTCTGATGGCCGCGATCAGCTCGCTGAAGCGGGGGTCGGTGCGCAGGGCGTCGAGTTCGGGGCGAACGGTGAGAAAACGCCAACCGGCCGGCACGCCGGCCTCGGCAGCCGATTGCAACGCCGCAAGTGCCTGATCATGCCGGCCCAGGACGGCATTGCAGACGATCGGTTCGACGTGATGGCGGCGGGCGGCATCGGGGGACAGTTCGAGCTGGTTGAGAAACCAGCGCGCCAGCGCCCGCCCGGACTCGACATCGCCAGTGGCGACCATGGCATGGGCCTGAGTGCAGAACAGTGGCCGCCAGAAGCCGTCGCGCGGCAGGGCACCCGGCTCATCGGCCAGCCGCGGCTCGACGCGCTCCATGACCTGCCGGGCCACATCGGGACGGCCTTCGAGCAGTTCCAGGGTGGCCTGGTGAAAGGCGTCGATTTCGTAGTAGTGGCTGATGGTGGCGGGCTTTTCGAGCATGTCGGCCAGGATCGTCCGGGCCCGTTGCAGGTCAGGATCAGGCAGGCCGGACTGAACGATCAGCTTGAACTCCAGGCGGAGTGCCAGCTCGGGCGCTCCCGGCACTGCCCGGGCAGCTTCCAGGGCCGACCAGGCCGACTCGTCCATCTCCAGGTCCATCAATGCCTCGACCAGCCCGTAATTGGCCAGCGGTGTGATATTCGGGTTGAGCTCGAGCGCGCGCCGATAGGCCGCCGCGGCGCCGGCCTGATTGGCGGCAGCACCGAGCACCTCACCAAGGACGAACCAGGCCACCGGGTAGTCCGGATAATCATCGAGGATGGCCCGCAACATCGTCTCGGCCACATCGAGGCGACCGGCACGGAATTCGGTCCAGGCCAGGTGCTGCCGGAGCACGTGCGAGTGCGGATCGATGCGGGCCGCGGCCCGCCACAATTCGATGGCCTCGGCGGGGCGATGATCGGCCGGATTGAGCAGCAGCATGAAACCATAGCGGACATGGGCGCGCGCGAGATTCGGCTTGAGTGCGATGGCACGACGAAACTGCGTTTCGGCCGCTTGCCAGTCCCCGCGCAGCCACAGGTGTTCCCCGTGCGCGGCGATGGCTTCGGGCAGCTCGGGTTCCAGCGCCAAGGCCCGTTCGATGGAATCGCCGGCCAGGCGGGCAGCGATGTCCGGGTGCAGAAAGCGATAACGCCACTGCATCAGCCGTGCTTCGGCCAGCCCCACCCAGCCCAGGGCGAAGTCGGGATCGATGGCCAGGGCCCGCTCGAAGGACTCGATGGCTTGTTCGATGCCTCGTGCCGTATTCAACTCCAGCGCCTGCCAGCCCTCGAGGTAGGACTGGTAGACGGCAGCGCCGCCTTCGGTGTTCAGCGGCGAGTGATCTCGTGCCGGCGGCAGCAAGGCGAGTTGCAGTTTGTCGGCCACTGCCTGGCTGATCTCACGCTGGATCATGAGCAGATTGCCGGATGCCAGGGGGCGATCGAAGCGCTCCGCCCAGAGGTGACGGTCGTCCACCCCATCGATTAACTGCAGGGTCAGGCGCAGATCGTCGCCGACGCGCTGCACCGCACCTTCCAGCACCAGGCCTACATCCAGTTCGCGAGCAATGTCAGGCACGGAAAGCGCTGTTGCCCGGTAGGGCAGAACGGATGTGCGCGAGATGACCCGCAGGCCGGGGATGCGGGAAAGCTCGAGCAGGATCTCGTCGTGAAGTCCTTCGGTCAGCCACAGGTCATCGGGGTGGTCACTGCGGTTGTCGAACGGCAGTACGGCAATCGAGGGTTCGGGCGCGTGCGCCGGCGGGAACCACTGATCGCCGAGGAAAGTGAACCACATCAGGCCGAGCACCAGGGTGGCAAGGACGGCAATCCGGCCGAGGCGCTGGCTCGTCACCAATGTTCTGCGCTCCCGCCCCCCATCATCGCCATTGACCGGAGCAACCCAGCGCCAACCGTGACCTCTTACCAGGGCAATGTAGCGGGGATTGCGAGGGTCGTCGCCCAGGGCCTGCCGAAGGAGCTTCACGCGCTGGGAGACGGTCTCGGGACTCACCACCTGCCCGCTCCAGACCCGATCCATCAACTCGTCTGCCGAGACCAGTTCGGGCGCGTTTTCCATCAAGGCCAGCAGCAGGTCGAACGACAAGCCCGGCACGGCCAGATCTTCGCCATCGCGAAACACCTGGCGGGTGCCGACATCGATGGCCAGGTCGGCCGAGCGCCAGCGCCTGCGGGAGTCGGTAGCCTGGTTCGCTTGCAACGCATTCCTCCGGGATGACACCGGGTTACCGCCATCTTACCGCTGTTTGACCGGAAACATCTCGCCGGTTTCATGCAGCACACGCAGGTGATGGGCAGGCTGGTAACCGACCGGCGGCCCGTGGTTGACCGTCGGCATCTTTCAGCCTGAACGCGGTGCCCATGCACCGGGAGGAACCCGAAATGAGAAACTCTATCGTCGTAGTCCTGTTTGTGGCCATGCTGCCGGGGCTGTCCCTGGCGGATGCTTCACCGGCCACCGGCAAGACCATTCAAGTCAACTGTTCATCCACACCTCAATCTCATGCCAGCATGCTGTTTGGCCCGCCGCATCAACTGGCGCGCGCTTTGCACAATGCTCGGCCCGGAGACACCATCGAAGTCAACGGCACCTGCGAGGAGCAGGTCCGCGTGACTTTCGGGCCGCTGACCATCGATGGCGGCGGCGAAGCAGTCATCGACGGCTCGGGCATGTCAGCAAAAGGACAGTTCAACGGCGTAATCACCGTCGACGGCGCACAGGGCATCACCCTCAGGGGTCTGACCGTTCGCAACGGTCCCGACGAGGGCGTGCTGGCCACCGCCGGTGCGAATCTGCTGCTGGACAACGTGGTGCTGGAGAACAATGGCACCGGCCTGCTGCTGTTCGATGCCGGCGCCGATATCGCCGACTCGAGCTTTCGCGAGAACGCGATTGCCGGACTGAGGGGCATGGCCGGATCACGTGCTGCCCTTCGCGGTGAGATCGACAGTGCCGACAACGCGCTCTACGGCGCCTTCTTTCACGACTCCACGATCACGGTCATGGGCACCCATGCGCGTTTCCGCGACAACGGCGTGGTGGGAATCGTGCTCGACGACTCCTCGCTGGTCTTGCCCGAAGACATGCCCCAGGCCACGCACAACGTGCTCGAAGCGACCGGCAACCTCGACTCGGGCATCTTTGTGGCAACCGGGCGGGTGGTGTTTTCCGGTGTTGGCGCACCGCATGGCAGCACGCTGGTGCGCTCGGCGGA
>SKSJ01000256.1 GCA_007123055.1 Wenzhouxiangella sp.
GGTGGCGACCTGGTGGTGCTGGGCAACGTCGGCGCCGGCGCCGAGGTCATTGCCGATGGCTCGGTGCATGTCTACGGATCGCTGCGCGGCCGTGCGCTGGCCGGTGCGCGGGGCGATCGCTCTGCGCGCATCTACAGCCTGGATTTCCAGGCGGAACTGGTCTCGGTAGCCGGCACCTACAAGGTATTCGAGCGCCTCCCGAACGAGTTTTCGGGGCAACCGGTTCAGGCCCGGCTGGATGGCGAACAGATTCAACTGGCGCCGCTCACGCACGACTGAACACACCGGCCAACGTGGCCGTTGAACCCACTCCCGGCTGGGTTAGAATGCCGGGTCGGCCGCCGGCCAGCAGCCCCTTTTCAATGCAGGAGGAACCGCACTTGTCAGAGATCATCGTCGTTACTTCGGGGAAAGGGGGTGTGGGCAAGACCACCACCAGCGCCAGCATCGCCACGGGCCTGGCCCGGCACGGCAAGCGCGTGGCCGTGATCGATTTCGATGTCGGACTGCGCAACCTCGACCTGGTCATGGGTTGCGAGCGGCGCGTGGTCTACGATTTCGTCAACGTCATCCAGGGCGACTGCTCTCTCAGGCAGGCGCTGATCAAGGACAAGCGTCACGACACGCTGTTCATCCTCGCCGCCTCGCAGACCCGCGACAAGGATGCACTGACCGAAAGCGGAGTCGAGCAGGTGCTCGACGATCTGCGCAAGGATTTCGACTACATCGTCTGTGACTCACCGGCCGGCATCGAACGCGGTGCCCACCTGGCGATGTACTTCGCCGACCGCGCCATTGTGGTGGTCAACCCGGAGGTCAGCTCGGTCCGCGACTCCGACCGCGTGCTCGGCATCATGTCCAGCAAGTCGCGCCGCGCCGAGCGCGGTGAGGACCCGGTCGGCGAACATCTGCTCGTCACCCGTTACTCCCCCGATCGCGTCGCCGGCGGCGACATGATGAGCGTGGACGATATCGAGGAAATCCTCGGACTGCCCGTGCTCGGGGTCATCCCCGAATCGGAGATCGTTCTGCAGTCATCCAATTCGGGTGTGCCGGTCATTCTCGACGACAATGCCGCGGCCGGCCAGGCCTACGACGATGCCGTCGCCCGCCTGCTCGGTGAGGAGCGCCCGATGCGCTTCGTCGATGCCGACCGCAAGGGGATCCTCAAGCGACTGTTCGGGAGCTGATCATGGGACTGCTGGATTTTCTGCGCAAGCGCAAACCCGACTCGGCCAGCGTGGCCAAGGAACGCCTGCTCATCCTGGTGGCCCAGGAACGGGCCCAGCGCGGCGGGCCCGACTACCTGCCACTGCTCAAGCGCGAGCTGCTCGAAGTGATCCGCAAGTACGTGAAGGTCGACAACGAGGCCGTGCAGGTCCGCCTGGACAAGGAAGGCGAACAGGACGTGCTCGAACTCAATGTCATCCTGCCCGACGCCGATGACGAGGACTGAGCGGCTGCTGATGGTCACTCTTACCGTCCTGCTGGGCGTGGCGACGCCGGCTGTGGCCGAAGAACGCTCGACGCCGGCTCTCAACAGCGAGCGTATCGAGCAGCGTTTCGGCAGCTACGGCATCGAATTGCTCGATCAGACCGATGCCGTGCGCACCGCCAGCCTCTACAGCCTCGAAGACGGCGAGACGGTGACTCGCACCTTCGCCGTCACCCGCTACACCGACTCGAGCGATGGCCGGCTGGCCGGAGTGCACGAACGCATCCTGGCTGGCGGATCCATCGGCGCGACCCTGGCTGAAGCCGGCTGGACGGTGCACCGCCGCCATCTCTGGATCGGCGAGGTGCCGGCCACCACCGGTATCGGCTCACTGATGCACATCGATGCCGCGGCGCGCCTGGCGGTTCACGTTTTCCACCTGGAAGTCAGCCGCGGGAACGAACACCTGCCCTATGCCACCATCGCCGAAATTCATCATCCCGACTACCTGGACCACGCCGGCATCGAGGAATTGTTCGGACGGATCGAGGGGACATCCGGTGACATGGTCGCATCCATGCTCGAACTGGCTCTCGGCAAGACGCTGCAAATAAAGGGGAAGCCGCCGGGCGGCGACTGACAGGAAGGCTACCGCCTGCCTGTCGGCACACTGGCCAGGTGCCGCTCGGGATTGCCGGTGGTGCGCCAGTGCATCATTTTCTCGGCCGCCTCGAACAACTCGGCGGGATCTTCCTCGGCGTTGACGTCCGGAAACTGCACCACGAACCGCAGATCCATGCGCACCGACATGTTCGCCAGGCGCATGCTCGAACCACCGATGCGATGGCGGATGCGGCGCGTGAGCACCCGGGCACCCTTGCGATCGGTTCCCATCAGGATAACGCTCAACAGGTCGGGAGCAGTGCGATGCACGCTGTCTTCATGGCGCAGCACGTGTACCAGGCTGCGATGGAGATTGCGCATGACGGCATCGGCCCAGGCCGGACCGTAACGGTTGCGGGTGTGCCAGTAGCTCTGCAGTTGCACGTGCATCAGCGCCAGGTCGAGCTGCTGGCGCTGATGGAAACTCAGCGTCTGCTTGAGGCGGAACAGGAACGAGGCCGGTTCATCGCCCTGTTCACGTGATAGCTCGCTCGCCAGCACCGGTGCACTGCTCGCCGCCTTCGGAAGTGGTTCGGACCCCGGCGCATCCGACCGTCCGAGATCGAGGGCATGACGCAGGTCGTCCGGGCTGAACGGCTTGGGAATGAAGTCGGTTGCACCCTCGCTGATGGCCAACTCACGCGCCGCCGACTCCTCCTGGCTGGTCACGACCAGGATGGGCAGTCGATTGATATCCTGGCGCGACGACGAACGAATGCGACGGATCAGCTCGTGGCCGTCCATGACCGGCATCATCAGATCGGTGAACACCAGGCTGATGCGATCGTCGCGGTTGAGGTATTCCCAGGCCTGGCGACCATCCTCGGCCAGCACCACGTCGCACTGGTCATCGAGAAAGCGGCTGCCGGCATAGCGCATCAGGCGCGAGTCGTCGACAAAGAGGACGCGCGCGGGATCGCTGCTTCGTTGAATTGCGCTAACCATCAGTTTGCCAACCCCTCGATACGACCAACACCGGCTGCCGACATCCCGGGCCGGTCATGCGTCCAACGTTCGATTGTGCGTCATGCGGGCTGCCGGTTCAAGTTGGCGGATCGGCTCGCCTCAGCGGGTGATTTGCACGGCCGCAAGGCAGCCAGGAGCGCAAACGTCATTGTGAACGTGAGATACTGCCGCCAGGATCCCGGCGAAAGATAAAGAAATTGACCGAGCTGAAAGCCCATCGCGAGGAAATCGCCAATGCCCTGAGCCACGGCCTGGGCGTGGTTCTGGCGATCGGCGGCGGCGCCGTGCTGATCACACTAACGGTCATTTATGCCGGCGCGCGCGAAATCGTCAGCGCCTCGGTCTTCGTCGCTTCCCTGGTGCTGCTCTACAGCGCCTCGACGTTCTATCACGCAGCCCGTCGTCCGCACCTCAAATCACGCCTGAAGGTACTCGACCATTGCGCCATTTTCCTGCTGATCGCGGGCACCTACACGCCCTTTACCGTGGTCGCGCTGCGTGGTGGCTGGGGATGGTCGCTGTTCGGGGTGATCTGGGCGATGGCGGTGATGGGCATCCTCTTCAAGCTGTTCTTCACCGGGCGCTTCCGGATCCTGTCGACAGCAACCTACGTCGGCATGGGCTGGCTGGTCCTGGTCGCCTTCATTCCGCTGGTGCAGGCACTGACGCCGGCGGCACTGGGCTGGTTGATTGCCGGCGGCGTACTCTACACGGCCGGCACGATCTTCTACCACAACGAGCGCATCCCCTACAGTCACGCCGTCTGGCACCTGTTCGTGCTCGGCGGCAGCATCTGTCATTTCGCCGCCGTCACCGCCCAGATCGTGCCGATGGCGGCGACCTGAAGCGGCTCAATCCTGCGGCGAGTCGCGCAGCAACCAGAGGAACAGGCCGAGAAAGATCGGCGGCAGACTGCACAGCATGATCAGCAATCCGGCGCCGGTCGACCACGGTCCGAAGGTGAACACGCCACCGATGAGTACCAGTGCCAGTCCAATCAACAGAAGTGTTTTCATGAGCGCGATTTTACCCTCTCCCGGTGCAGGCGGGACCGGTATCGATGCGCTGGCAGGGAACCTCCGCGACACCTGGCGGCCCAACAGGCGCTGACTCACTCGGAACCCGACCATGCACGTTCTCGACCAGGGCATCTCCATCGGCCCGCTGGGCTTCAATCTCGGCACGCTGTTGTTCTTTCTCGCGGTCGCCGTGGCCCTGGCCTGCGGTGCCTGGCTGGGACGCCGCCGCGAACTGCCGGTCAACGATGTCCTGTTCAACCTGCTGCTGGTGGGTCTGGTCGCCGCCCGTGTCGTGTTCGTGCTGCGCTTTTTCGATACCTTCGATGGACCGCTGGCCATGATCGATATCCGCGACCGCGGCTTCGACCTGCTGGGCGGTCTGGCAGGTGCCGTCGTGATGCTGGGCTGGATGGCCTGGCAAGACCGCGGGCGTCTGGCGCCGGTGCTGATGGCCGGCGGCGCGGGCCTGCTCTCCTGGCTCCTGGCCGTGGCCATCGCGGTCATGACCGCGACAGAGGCCGAACGGCTGCCGGATACCAATGCAATGAACCTGGCCGGCGAGTCGGTCCACCTGGCCGACCTGGGGCCGTCTCGGGGCCGCGCGCTGGTGGTCAACGTCTGGGCCACCTGGTGCCCGCCGTGCCGGCGCGAGATGCCGGTCTTCGAACGCGCCCAGCGCGAACACGATCATGCAGCCATCGTACTGCTCAACCAGGGCGAGGACGCCGACACGGTGCGAGCGTTTCTCCAGACCCAGGGACTGGCACTCGACCATGTCCTGCTCGACCGCGACAATCGCTTCTCACCCCTGGCGGGCGTGCGCGTGCTGCCCACGACGCTGTTCTACGACGCCTCCGGCCAACTCAGGCGCCAGCATGTGGGCGAACTGTCCGCGGCGACGCTCAACCGCCATCTCGATTCGTTGCGGCACTGACCATGCCATCCGGTCCGGCCGCTCGTTCAGCCGGACTTCAGGCACGCTGGTGTACAACGTGTGCTATCAAAACGCCAATAGCGCCGGTCGCCGGCACGGAGGCAGCACCATGAAAATCGTTCAAGACATTGCGGTCGCCCTGGCCCTGATCGCCGGCATCGGCCTGTCCGTCCCGTCGCAGTCGGCACAGCCGGCCCCGTTCACCCAGGCCGAGCTCGACCAGATGCTCGCCCCGGTGGCGCTCTACCCGGACACGGTGCTGTCGCACGTACTGATCGCGGCCACCTACCCGCTGGAAGTGGTGCAGGCAGCGCGCTGGTCGCGCCACAACCCGTCCCTGCGTGGTGAAGAGGCGGTGGCTTCCGTCGAGAGAATGGACTGGGATCCCAGCGTCAAGGCGTTGGTCGCCTTCCCGGAACTGCTTGCCCGCATGGATGAAGACCTCGACTGGACACAGCGTCTGGGCGACGCTTTCCTCATGCAGGAAGAAGAAGTCGTCGACACGGTCCAGTACCTGCGCTCGGAAGCTTACGCCCAGGGCCACCTGCGCTCCAACGAACATGTCCGGGTGGTGCGCGAGACGCAATACATCTATATCGAGCCGGCCCGCACCCGCGTGGTCTACGTACCCTACTACGACCCGCGCGTGGTCTACACCCGCTGGCGCTGGTCCAGCCATCCGCCGGTCTACTGGCGTCACCCGCCGGCCTATCGCAGCAGCGTGGTGTTCTACTGGGGGCCGGCCTACCGCGTGGCACCGACCTTCTACTTCAGTTCCTTCCACTGGTCGCGCCGCCAAGTGGTGAGCGTGCATCACCACCATCATCACCACCACCGCCATGTCCACACCCACCGGCACTTCAGCTCCGGTCGGGAAATCGCGCGGCACAGCAGCGCGCGCCACTGGCAGCACAACCCGGTGCACCGGCGCGGCGTGAGCTATCGCCCCGGCGTCGATGAGCGCCGTTTCGTGCAATCGCAGCGCGACAGCGCCAGATCCGCTGCCGTGCGCTCGGCCTCGGCCCGTGCCACGGGCCCGCAACGGGCACGCACCATCGGTCAGCAGCGTCAATGGGCCGACCGGCAGCGTGCGGCCGCTCCCTTGCGCGAACGGGCACAGGCTAACGCTCAGTCCCGGACTCGCACTTCCGGCACCAGCCCGTTGCAACGCGGCGAAACCAGCCGCACCCAACGCCAGGCGGGTTCGGTCAACCGCGCCGTCACGCAGCGGTCGGGTAACGCGCGCGAGGCATTGAGACAAGGAAACGCGATAACGCGGTCGGACAGCCGTGCACAGCGACAAGCTCAAACGGAGCGGACAGCCAGCACGCGCAGTGCTCGGTCGGCGCGCAACGAGGCTTCTACACCGCGAACCGGGGCCGTCCGTCCGGCCCGGCAGAGCCAGCGTCAGGCAAGCCCTGCTCGAGCGGCGGGCACTCGACAGTCCGGCAGCGGACGCAGCGAATCAAGGGCAACATCTGCTCCCTCTCGTGAAACGGCCCGCCCGCAGGGCAGAACCCCGCGAGCATCCAGCCAGTCCCGACCTGCCCGCACGACATCCCGGACCAGCGGCTCCCGCTCGACAGCGGCACCCTCGCGCGGTGAGTCATCCGGGTCGTCGGTACCGTCGCGCTCGAGCGCACCCGCTTCGCGCAGCAGTTCCAGCCGCAGCACGGCGCCGAGGTCCTCGTCATCGAGGAATCGGGACTCTACGCGCGCATCAACATCCTCGCGGTCATCGAGCCCCCAGCGCCGGTCGAACCGGCAGGAACGACGCATCGACTGAGGTATCTATTCCCCCGAAACGTCGGGGGATAAGCGTTACTTGAGAGTGGCGTTGAGACTGATGTCGGCCGCTGCCAGGACCTTGGACACCGGACACCCGGATTTGGCCGCCTCGGCGTGCTTGAGAAATTCAGCCTCGTCGATGCCCGGCACGTTGGCCTCGCAGGTCAGCTCGATGCGATTGATCGACGGACCGTCATCGCCCATCTCCAGATTGACCGCGGCGGTGGTGGAGACCGATGTCGGTTCGTGTCCGGCTCCGGCGAGAATGTTCGACAACGCCATCGAGAAGCAGCCGGCGTGCGCCGCGGCGATCAGCTCCTCCGGGTTGGTGCCGCTGCCTTCCTCGAAGCGCGAGCCGAAGGAATACTGGCCCTCCCAGGCACCGCCACCCAACTTCATGGTGCCGTTGCCGGACTTGAGGTCACCCTTCCACTGGGCACTGGACTTGCGTACGGGCATGGCTGTCTCCCTGGTTGATGGATTGATTGAATGTGGTCCGATTCTAACGCCGCTGACGTCACGCTGAATCAATGACGCGCATCTCGCACGGCAGCCGCTCGGCCTGGAAAAGTCCGGGCCGCCCGGAACCGGCTACCGGCAACGTCGCCGGATCACAAACCCTGACAACTCTCACCGACCGGCAGGGTCAGGCGCGTGGCCTCGAATTCGCCGCTGCCGAATTGTGGAGAGTCGTAGAAGAAACGCCCGGTCATGCAGTCGTCGAAGGTGACGGTCAGTTCACCCCAGGTCTCGAACGCGCCGGCCGGCGGTGACAGGAAATCGGCCTGTTCGTTGGGGGCGGGTACGTGACTGAGTTCCATGGTCACCGCGTCGTCACCCCACTCGAAGTCGGTTACCCCGGCCAGCCACAACGGCTGTCCATCACTGAAGTCGTACCAGTACACCACCATCAGCGGTCCCTGCTCGGTGGAGGCGTCGTGAGTCACCTCGATATTGAATCCGACCCCCGGACGTTGCGGATCGAACCAGGAGGCGGTGTGCAGCGGCATCACGGGAAATCCGTCAACGCGCACTGCCCGACGGATCAGCGGCGGACGTACCGGAGCCTCCCGCAGGCCGAGCTTCGTGATCGCCCTGAGGCTGTTGATACGTTCGACCGTCCCCATGCCCAGCATCACCTCGCCGAACACGGCATAGCCCGGCTCCGAACTGCTTCCGTCGAGAAAATCGTTATCGGCAATGTTGATGAAAAACTGCGACGTTGCCGAATCGGGATCATTGGTGCGTGCCATGGCAATGGTGCCAGGCCGATTGGAAAGGCCGTTGGTCGACTCGTTGGCG
Organism: Wenzhouxiangella sp.; assembly: GCA_007123055.1. GTDB lineage: Bacteria > Pseudomonadota > Gammaproteobacteria > Xanthomonadales > Wenzhouxiangellaceae > Wenzhouxiangella. The sequence continues at coordinate 8,108 of SKSJ01000256.1, forward strand.
ATGCTTTCGAACGACGGTTCCCTGAACCTGAACTCCGCGTCGAAACCACCGGCCTGGATGACGAAATCCTCAGACACCCGATGAAAGATCAGGCCGTCGTAAAACCCGGCATCGACGTAGTCGAGAAAATTCTGCACCGTAACCGGCGCCCGACCCTCATCCAGTTCGACGATGATCGGTCCCAGCTCGGTATCGAGCCAGACACGGGGAGCATCGGCAGCCGCCACCGATGTAAAAAATAGAACAAGACAAAGCGCCGGGATCCTGGACATGAACGTTCTTTCCGTGGGAAAGCGCTCAATGTACTGTCGAGCGCACCCAATGTCGAGTGCGGCCATGGGTTGGGATACCCTCACTATGTAAGAATATGCTAATGTGTGGGCGAGAATCACCGCACCGGAGCCAGGCATTCATGACCCTGCCGTTTCACACTGAACACCCGGCTCTGGCCAACGAATTGCACAGCCGGCCGCACACTGTTCTGAATGCACCCTGCACCCTCGCTCACCTGGCCATCGTCGGCAGCGGCGACACCGGCTTGCGTGAACTGATGGCCGAGCTTGACGAACGCGGCGACACGGGGGTGGATGAACGCCATCATTCAACCCGCTTCGATACACTGGAGTTGCGCTGGGAGCGCCACACCGAATTCGAGTCACTGGCAATCAGTGCACCGTGCAGCGGGCGGACACCGCCAGGCTCCCCCGTCGATGCGCTGCCGCGGGGCTGGCTGGATCGTATCGAAGGCGAGGTCGTCTCGGCCGCACTGGTGTTCGTCGAGGGGCGCGACGGCGGCTGCAGCGAGGCCGAGTTGCCCGACCTGCTTGGTGGCCGGCATGTCGTCGGCAGCCGCGTGCTCGGCGGCGTGGCCGATGTGCACACCGCCTTCACCCATACCGGCGACGGCTACGTGCGCTACCACGTGCGCGATCTGGGCATGAGCGCCGACCAGACCGGTCGCCTGGTTCAGCGCCTGATCGAGATCGAAACCTACCGCATGATGGCCCTGCTTGGCCTGCCGATGGCCAAGATGCTGGCACCCGGCCTCGGGCGCCTGGAGCATCGCCTGGCCGAAATGGTCACGCAACTGGGCGCCACCAGCGACCTGGCCGAGGAACAGGCCCTGCTCGACGAACTGTTCGACCTGGCACAGACATCCGAGCAGCAGGTGGCCGACAGCGCCTACCGCTTCGCCGCCACCGATGCTTATGGCCGGATCGTCAGCGATCGCCTGCGCGGCCTGCGCGAACAGCGAGTCGGGCAGTTGCAGGCCATGGGCGAATTTCTCGAGCGGCGCTTCGAGCCGGCCCTGCGCACCTGCCAGGCCACGGCACAACGCCAGGAGAGCCTCAGCCAGCGCATCTCGCGCACCGCCAATCTCGTGCGCACCCGTGTCGACGTCGGACTACAGAAACAGAACCGCAGCCTGCTGGCGACCATGGCGAGACGCTCGCGCATGCAACTCAGGCTGCAACAGACCGTCGAGGGCCTGTCGGTGATGGCCATCAGCTACTACTCGCTGGGCATCCTGACCTACCTGCTGGGTGGATTCATCGAGACCGACCGGCTCAGGCTGGTGATCTCGGTCACCGCACCGGCCTTCCTCATCGCCATCTGGTTCCTGCTCAGGCGCTGGCGACGTCACATCGCCAGCCAGGACGACGAGACTTGACCCGGATCAGTTCGAATGCCCCCTTTTTCGATATCCTGCTTGAAGGCACCTGAGTCGATCCGAGGAGTTTGCCGCCTCGAAGCGACGCTCGGATTTCTTGTCCGAGCGCGAGGACTTCGAGCCACTCGAAGTCGCCGCCGGATAGCAGGGCAATCCGGCCGGCGACGCCGGCGATGCCTCACTCGCCTGCGTACTCCTCGACCAGCTCGAGCAGGGTGTCGAGGATTTCGCGTCCCCGTTCACCCGCCTGGTCGACGTAGATGTCGCGCACGCCCAGGCTGAGCTCGCGGAACACCTCGCGCTCCTCGTCGGTGAGCTCGACGAACTCGGTACCACCGGCGTCGAGAATGGCCTGCAGGCGTTCCTCGTTGTAGCGGATCTGCTCGCGATCGATCCACTCGACCATCTCGTCGCGGATCTGCTCGATCATTTCGCGCTGTTCATCGGGCAGGTCGTCCCACCACTGACGGCTGGCCGCCACGGTGGCCACGAACTGGGCGTGCCGACCGGAGGTCAGGACATCCTGCTCCTCGTAGAAGCTCATTTCCTCGATGGCGAAAATCGGGTTGACTTGGCCGTCGATCTGGCCAAGCTGCAGCCCGCTGTAGACCTCCGCATAGGGCATCGGCGTCGGGTTGGCGCCGTAGGCCCGGTAGGACTCGACCAGGATCGGCGAAGTCATGGTCCGGATACGAAAGTCTTCAAAATCCTCCGGTGTACGCAACGCGTTGTCGCCGCTCCAGACCATCCAGCCTTCCTGCACGATGGCCAGCAACTGCAGGTCCTCGTTGCGGTAGGGCTCCTGGAAGAGCTCGTGCAGCCGCGGATCCGACAGTACCTGGCGATTGGTCTCGCTGTCATCGGAGAGCACGAAGTGCAGGGTGAACACCCCCACCTCGGGGATGGCATCGGCCAGGTGGCCAGGCGAGGCGAAGGCCAGCTCGAGCGCGCCCGACTGCATCATCTCGGTAATCTGCGACGAGGTACCGATGGCGCCGTAGGGGTAGATCTCGAGCTCGATCATCCCGTCGGAACGCTCGGACAGACGGCGGGCGAACTCTTGTGCGTAGGCATCCTGCACACTGCCCTCGATTTCCTCCAGGGCGAAACGCCAGGTCACCGGCTCGGGTTCAGGGGGTGGCGCAGGCTCGTCCACCGCAGCGGTTTCGTCATCCGGATCGGCACAACCGACCAGAACCAGCATCACGACCAGAAGGAATCCGGTCGACAAGCGCATGATGTGTTTCATCGCACTTTCTCCACAAGCAGTTGGGATTGAATCGACCTTTGACCTTAACACAGGCGACGATGGGAACCTGCCCGCCTGCGGCCAATCCCTGGTTGACCGCGCCTGCCAGAACCGCCTGTCAGCGGCTCCAGCACTGGACCTGCCCGGCGGGTTGTGGAGTTGGCAGTGGCCGGCTATGGTTAGGGCTGACTTTGCGGCACGGCCCCGATGATTTCAGTACTGCCCTTATCAGGCGATCGCTGGCGCGGCGCGGTCAGGAAGGGTTTCGCCTGGCTGGACGATGGCCTGGCCTGGTTCGAGCGCAGCGCGCTGGTGACCTGCATCCTGGCCATGGCCGCCATCTCGGTTGCCAACGTCATCTCGCGCAATACGCTGGGCGCCAGCATCCAGTTCGCGCATGACGTCAGCCAGATCCTGCTGGTCATCGTCACCTTCATGGGCATCGGCATCGGGGCACGCGAGGCGCGTCACATCCGCGTCTCGGCCATACATGACCTGCTGCCGAAGACTGCGCGCAAGGTGTTGCTGATCTTTGTCAGCTTCACCACCAGCCTGCTGCTGTTTGCCCTGGCCGGCTACGGCTGGGACTACGCGAAATCGACCCAGCGCAGCTGCCGGGTGCTGCCCGAACACATCGACGTCCTCGGGCTGAACCTCCCGGTCGGTGCCATGCCGGTTCCCATCGCGCTGGCGATCGTACTGGCCAGCCTGATTCTCGGCGGTCACGGTGTGCGACTGGTCCATCACCACGGAACCGCACTGCTGCAGCGCCTCGGAACCATTCTGCGCCCCCTGGTGCTTGCCATCGCACTGGTGGCGGGGTTTCTCCTCGCCGCGTGGCTGTTCAGCGCATTTCTGGAACTGGTGGCCAACCGCGAAGGTCGCTGTCGCATCACGTCCTCCACCGGCTTTCCCGTCTACCTGGTCCACATGCTGGTGCCGCTGGGCTTTCTGCTTGGCGGCATCCAGTTCGCGCTGGCCGGCATTCGCAACCTGATCAGTCGCGACAACTATCTCTCCTGGTATCGGCCGGATGAGTACGAGAGCGCCGAAGACTCAGCCAGCCGTGCCGCTGAACAGAGCGGTCTGAGTCGACCGCTGGAAAAGGGAGGCCGCAACGATGGTTGAACTGTTCGAGTGGATCGGCCTGTCGGCCATGAATACCGCCGACGTGGCGCTGGTTGCCGGTGCCATCATGATCGTGCTGTTGCTGATGGGCTATCCGATGATGGTGCCGTTGATCGTCGGCGCACTGGTGCTGATGTTCGCCAGTTTCTCCACCGTCAACCCGGCCACCCTGGTGCAGCAGATGATCGGTGGGGTGGAACAGACCGTGCTGGTGGCCGTGCCGATGTTCATCCTGGCCGCCGACATCATGATCAAGGGGCATACCGCCGACCGGCTACTCGACCTGGTCAGCAAGTTCTTCGGCCATATCCGTGGCGGTCTGCCGGTGACTGCAGCGGTCTCCTGCACACTGTTCGGCGCGGTATCGGGCTCGACCCAGGCCACGGTGGTGGCGATGGGCAAGCCGCTGAGACCGAAACTGCTTGAGGCGGGTTATTCCGATCGCTTTTCCATGGCGCTGATCATCAACGCCAGCGATATTGCGCTGCTGATTCCGCCATCGATCGGCATGATCATCTACGGCGTGGTCTCCGGCACCTCGGTGGGCGATCTGTTCATCGCCGGTATCGGGCCGGGACTGATGATCCTGGTGCTGTTCGCGCTTTATTGCTATGCCATATCGGTCTGGAAGGGCATTCCGGTACGGGACAAGGCCGACTGGCCGACACGGCTCAAGGCCGTACGCAAGGCGCTGCTGGCCTTCGGCTTCCCGATCATCATCATCGGCGGCATCTACACCGGCACCTTCAGCCCGACCGAGGCCGCTTCCATGTCGGTGGCCTATGCGCTGCTGCTGGAGATGGTCATCTACCGACAGGTCAGGCTGGCCGACCTGCCCAAAGTCGCCCTGTCGACCGGCATGATCACCGCCGTGGTCTTCATACTGGTGGCCGCCGGCATGGCATTCTCCTGGATCATCTCGTTTGCCCAGATCCCGAACCTGCTGCTCGGCGACATTCTGGCCACGGCGGCCGAAAACCCCTACCAGGTACTGGTGCTGATCGCGGTCGCCTACTTCATCGGCTGCATGTTCGTCGACCCCATCGTCGTCATCCTGGTACTGACTCCGATTTTCGCCCCGGCCATTTCAGCGGCCGGTCTCGACCCGGTCCATGTCGGCACCATCATCGTGCTGCAGGCAGCGATCGGCTCGGCCACGCCACCGTTTGGCTGCGACATTTTCACCGCCGTGGCGATTTTCCGACGACCTTACCTCGAGATCATTCGCGGCACGCCGCCGTTCATCATCATCCTGTTGTGTTCGACCGCGCTGTTGATCCTGTTTCCGCAGATCGCGCTGTTCCTGCCGGAGTTGATGCGTTAGGGACGTCCTCGGGCGAAGAGATGCTCAGATCCTTCCGCGACGAACGGTATGTCGGTTGCGATGGTGAATGACCAGCAGGGTGGCGATGAGAAGTGAGACCAGAAACACGATCAGGGGCTGAACCTCGCCAAAGCGTGGCTCGATACGCTGGTTGATCGACATGATGCTGTCGCTCATTTCCTCGGCGGCCCGATAGACTGGACGCGCCTGCTCTCCCAGGTCGATTCGCCCGGCAATCCCGTCGATCTCCAGCCAGCACTGGTCGGCGGCCTGCGCTCCATTCCTGTCAAATGCCGGCAACTCGATGCGGAAGTTCACACCATCGGGGTTATGCCGTTCCAGCCGGGTTCGAAGGTCCTGACAGGTAAGTGGCTCGGCCACCATCACCAGGAAACGTTCAGTCATGTGCGGCGGCCACACCCGTTCCACCAGCATGTTCAATGCAATGGTCAACAGCATGACCAGCAACACCACGCGCAGCAGCAGGCCGAACAGCCCGTAGGGTGCTTCGCTTTTTTCCGAACCGGTTCTGGATCGCATACCCACTCCTTGTCAATTGCCCCGCCTTTTTGCAAAGGGTAGCCAATCACCCGGAGAAAGGAAAGGCGCGACGGCTGAGCGTCTAGTCGAACCCCGGTGGCTGCCTGTGGCCAGTCCTTCGCTCGTACAGGTGGGCGATCTCGATCAGGATCGGCTCGCTCCAGGCTCGACCGAACACGGAAAGCCCAACGGGCAGACCATCGATTTGTCCCATGGGAACGGTGATGACGGGATATCCGGCCCGGGCCGATGGTGAACTGCTCGACAGCTTGAAGTTGTCGCCCAGTGTCAGGTCGGTCATCCACGCCGGGGAACCCGACGGCGAGACGATGGCGTCGAGTTCATACTCATCCATGACACGATCGATCCCCTCCTCTCTGGCCTGCGTCAACATGCGCGACAAGGCGTTGCGATAATCCTCCGAATCCAGACCCTCGCGCTGCGCGGCCATGAACATCAGGCTGCGATCGAAACGAGCCGTTTCGGCTGGGTCACTACGCATCGCCTCGATCAAGGCGTCGTAATCGGCATGCCGGGCATGCTCACCCAGTCTATGCAGGTAGGCATCCATTCCGGCACGAAACTCGTGCAGCATCACCTCCAGGGACTCGGCGTTGATGTTCTCTCTTGTGATCTGCTCAATCTCGACGATCTCCGCCCCCGCCTCGCGCAGTACCTCGATGGCCTGGTGCGTTACGGCATCCACGCGGTAATGGTTGCCCAGTGGCTCGGTGTAGAAGCCGATACGTCGCCCCTTGAGGTCATCGGCATCGAGATACCGGGTGTAGTCCTCGCTGCGATGATCGTCCACCGGTGCAGTGGCCGGATCCTCGGTATCGACCGCGGCAAGCGCGCCCAGCACCAGCGCGGCGTCCGCCACTGTCCGGGTCATGGGGCCGGCACTGTCCTTGGTCTGTGAAATGGGAATGATCCCGGTCCGACTCCACAAGCCGACCGTGGGCTTGAGTCCGACGATACCGTTGGCCTGGGCCGGGCAGACGATGGAGCCGTTGGTTTCGGTACCGATGGTAAAGGCCGCCAGGCTGGCCGCCGTGGCCACCGCCGAGCCGGAACTCGAACCACAGGGATTACGGGCCGGGTCGTAGGCATTGCGCACCTGCCCGCCCAGGCGACTCCAGCCGCTGGAGGAGAACGAACTGTGGAAATTGGCCCATTCACTGAGGTTGCTCTTGCCCAGGATCACCGCGCCCGCCTCGCGCAAGCGCGCGACGATGAAGGCGTCTTCAGGCGGCACCGAGCCCTCCAGCAGTTTCGAGCCGGCGGTGGTCGGCAGATCGCTGGTATCGATATTGTCCTTGAGCAGCACCGGAATGCCGTGCAACGGTCCGCGCACACGACCCTCGGCCAGTTCCCGATCCAGCGAGCGGGCCACATCCAGCGCTTCCGGATTGACCGTCAATACCGAGTTGAGGGACGGACCGTTGCTGTCGATAGCGTCGATGCGTTCCAGGTAGGCGCGCGCGACCTCGGTAATGGTGAAGTCGCCGCGATCGAAACCGGCGCGTAGCTCGGCGATGGACTTTTCGGAAACATCCGGCAGTTCATCGGCCGCCAACGTCCCGAACGCAAGCAGCAGAATGGAGAAGACAGTTAGGTGGCGCATCGCAGTGATCCCGGAGTGGAAAGTTGGACTGGTGTTCCCGAGTGTACCCGACCCGTGCACCTGATCAGCAGGGCTTGGTGGGCCACGCTTCACGACAATCTGCGACAATTGCATTGAAGGTGAGGGGCCGACGTCCCCGGCGGTGAACCGGCCTCGAGTGTGGCGGACCATTAGCGGTCACGGTGCGTTTGACCGCCAACCAGTCAATACGGGAGCAACAAATCGGATGAATGTCGATATCGCGATCATCGGGGCCGGCCCGGCCGGCCTGTGCCTTGCGCGTGCGCTGGGCGCCATGAGTCTGGATATTGCCGTGGTCGATCCCGCCGAGGATGCCGACCTCGTCGAGCCGGCGCCGGACGGGCGCGAAATCGCGCTCACCCACGCTTCGCGCGCCACGCTCAAGCGTCTGGACGTGTGGTCGCGCATCGACGCCGACGAAATCAGTGATCTCAGGGACGCCTGGGTGTTCGACGGCGAATCGACCGAACCGATGCGCATCACTCATGACGACGGCGATGCCGATCAGCTCGGGTGGCTGGTCTCCAACCACCTGATCCGTGCCGCCGCCTGGCAGGCCGCGCGCCAGACCGGCGGCATCGAATGGCTGACCGGTCGGCGCGTCGAATCCACCGTACCCGGCGACAATCGGCGTCGGCTCATTCTGTCGGACGGAACACATCTCGATGCCCGCCTGGTGGTGGCGGCCGACGGACGCTTTTCCGGCAGCCGGCGCGCGGCCGGTATCGGCGCACGCATGCGCGATTTTGGCAAGTCCATGCTGGTCGCCCGCATGGCGCTGGAACAGGATCACCAGCACGTGGCCTGGGAGTGGTTCGGCGACGACCGCACCCTGGCCCTGCTGCCGCTCAACGGTCCGTATGCCTCGGCCGTCATCACCCTGCCGCATGAGCGCATCGGCCAGCTCAAGGCCATGGACGAAAACGAATTCAACCGTGAGGTCACCGCCCTGTACCGGGAACGACTGGGGAACATGACGTTGATCGGCGATCGCCATGTCTACCCGCTGGTCGGCGTGTGGCCCGACCGCCTGAGCGCCGAGCGCTTTGCCTGCATTGGCGATGCCGCCGTGGGCATGCACCCGGTCACCGCCCACGGCTTCAACCTGGGTCTGACCGGCGTGGACCTGCTTGTCGAGGAAATCGGCAAGGCACGCCTGCGCGACGGCGACATTGCCAGCCCGCGCCGGCTGGCCGCCTACGCTGCGCGCCATCGCGCCCACAGCCTGCCGCTCTACACCGCCACCGCTACCGTCGTAGGCCTCTACACCAGCAACCTGCCGCCGGCGCGACTGCTCCGGCGCGCCATCCTGCGCACCGCCAACCACTTGCCACCACTGCGCCGCGCCATCGCCCGACAATTGACCGGCACCGGTGGGCTGATCGAACGCATCGTGCAGCGCTGATCGGTTCGGACTGCCCACAAAGAGACGGAGGGCCCAGGGAAAACCTGGACTGTTGCAAGCGGGATTAAGGTGGCAGGGTGCCGAGCGGCCTTGCCCGCGGCCGGGTTCGAGGCGAATCGACCGCGTCTCCACTCAAAGCTCGTCGGCGTTCTGGTGCCAAAGAAATTTCGCCGTACTGTTGGGTAAGCCTTACCGATCAGCAGAGCTTTCAGGCTCGTATGCTACGGAGAGGCCTTGCAGCGTTCTGTCACCTCGAACCCGGCCCCGGGCAAGACCACTCGCCACTCGACGGCGGAGAGTAGGCTGATGACTAGTGGGCCATGCGGCTAATTAGGTAACGCTCAGCCCGAAAGCACTTTCAATCTACTCCCACCTTTCCAAGCGGGTGGTGTCTGAGCGCGCACGGCCTGAAGCGGGTGCGGCCGCCGGCAATATGCTCTCCCCAAGCCATCAGTACCCCGATTGCCCGATTGAAAGCATTCAACCCTCAAGTGGCAGAAAGCAAAAATTACTGATCCCAAGGCCAAAGCAGGGCGAAGTGCCGCCAACGCCGATCACCCGCGTAAGGCCGTGCGCGCTCTGACACCATCCGCTCCGCACCCTCAACTTCCGGGGCCACACTCCATGCAGCGGTCGCTCATCTCCGGCCCGAGCTTGAGCTTGTGATTGAGATCCCTGAGTGCCGTGCGCAGCCCCTCCTCGATCACCGGATGATAGAACGGCATGTCGAGCATGTCGGACACCTTGATGCGCTGCTGCGCCGACCAGGCCAACAGGTGCGCGATGTGCTCGGCGGCCGGCCCGAACATCTCCGCGCCCATGAAGAGCCCGGAACCGTGCTCGCCGTAGACCCGCAGCAGGCCACGATTCGCTCCCATCACCCGGCTGCGGCCCTGGTCGGAAAAGTCGACCGATCCGACCTCGTAGCAGCCACGGCACTGCTCATCGACCTGCTGAATGGTCAGCCCGACCGTGGCGATCTGCGGGTCGGAGAAAACCACCGCCAACGGCGTGCGTCGATGGCCGACACGCACCTCTGGGTAACGCCCGGCATTGGTACCGGCAATACCCCCTTCGTCGGCCGCCTCGTGCAGCAGCGGCAAATGGTTATTGGCATCGCCGGCGATGAAGATGTGCGAGTCACCGCACTGCATGGTCCAGGGATCGTACAGCGGCATACCGTGATCATCCAGTTCCAGGCTGGTTTGCTCCAGGTCCAGCCCGTCAACATTGGGCCGGCGGCCGGTGGCGGCGAGCAGGTAGTCGAAGGACTCGGTGCGCTTCTTCCCTTCCTCGACGAACGTGATATTCACGCCACCGTCGACCTCGCTGACCGACTCCACCTCGGCGTCGGGATCAAGCGGGAACTCCTCGTTGAAGGTCTCGAGCGCGATCCGGCGAATTTCGTCGTCCTGGATCGGACCGACCGCGCCGCCGACACCGAACATGCGGACTCTCACCCCCAGCCGCGCCAGGGCCTGTCCCAGTTCCAGACCGATCACGCCGGGGCCGAACACGGCCACGGATTCGGGCAGATCGGACCACTCGAACACATCGTCGCTGGTCACCAGGCGATTGCCGGCGGCTTCGAGAAAACCGGGAATATTGGTACGCGATCCGGTAGCGATGACGATACGCCCGGCATGCACCCGGTGGTCATCACCCACGCGCAGCGTGTGGGCATCCTCGAAACGCGCCATGCCTTCAAGGCGGTCGGACTCCGGAATGCGCTCAACCGACTTGAGCACCCCGCCGACGAAACGGTCGCGCTCGCGCCGCACACGCTCGAGCACGGCCGGGCCGTCGATGCCGACATCATGCAGGCGAATGCCGAACTGTCCGGCATGACGGGCATGATGGGCGGCATCGGCCGCGGCGATCAGCAGCTTGCTGGGCATGCAGCCGACCCGGGCACAGGTGGTGCCGAACTGCTGGCCCTCGATCAGGACCACGCGCTTGGCATGCTTGCTGGCCTGGCGATAAGCGACCATGCCGGCCGTGCCGCCGCCAATCACCGCAACGTCTGCCTGGTGTTCACTGATCATGTTGTGCTCCTTGGAAACTGGGGTTTTGAGCAGACCTCGTTGTAACATGGAGTCAGTTGACATCCCATACGCACTTGCCCGCACATGGCGCGCCTGAAACTCGACCTGCATCCCATCTTCAACCGCGGCCGCCAGATCGATGACGCCCTGGACGAGGCGTTCGACCAGGCCGAAAGCAGAAAGATCAAGACGCTGGAAATCATCCCGGGCAAGGGCTCCGGGCAACTGAAGAAACGGGTGCTGAAATACCTCGAACAGGGCCGGATCAAGTCACGCTATCACCGTGTGGAAAAGGATGCGAAGAACTTCGGCCGCGTGTTCGTGCACTTTCGTCACTGAGCGGGCATGGAGCAAGCCGGATCAAACCTGCTGACGTCGGAACAGATACTCCTGCATGCCGCCGCCGAGCAGCATGGTGCGCTCGTGGGCGAAGCCGGGCATGCACTGCTCGAGGTCGCGTGCACTGTAGCGCGGTGCCGGCACCTGCTCGTCGCCGTCGATCACCGCTTCGAGCTCTCCCGACCCGGCTGGAGTCAGGGAGAGCGGCGTGGCCGGCATGGATCGCGCCGAGTACTCGATCAGGGCATGCACACGCGCACCGGGCCGACAGCGTGGCGCCAACTCGGCCATGATCGTGCCGATTTGCTCGGTCGACAGGTAGTTGAGCAGATTCCAGCACAGCACCAGGTCGACCGCCTCGTCGCCGGCCGGTGGCAAGGCCGCCTTGACCCGGGCCGAGAAATCCTCGGCCTCGAGCTGGTCAAGACCGCCTCGCCCGCCGATCTCCAGGGCCATGACATCAAGCCGGCAACGATAACCACTGAACAGCGACACGGTACCCGAGCGCACGACGCCCAGGTCGAGCACCACGTGCCGTCGTTCGTCGTCGAGCGCATCGATCGCCGTCTCGAACAGCGGCACGCGTAGCTCGAGACGCTCCGGGTCGGGCATCCGTTCCGCGCTGGCAGCGGTCATCACTCGGCTGGTCTACCGGCCGTTCACGATTTCGGCGCAGCGTTGTCGGAGGGCGCCGGTTTCCCCCCTCCCGGCTGACCGTTCGGCTTTGCCGCCGGCTTGTCGGGCGTACCGCCGCCCTGTCGGGGCAAGGACTTGCCACCGGCGAACACCTTGTCCAACGCCTCGCTGTCGGGGTCCATGTCGATGCTGCCGTTGAAGCGTGCACCATCTTCGAGGCTCACGCGCGGCGACACGATGGTGCCCTTGATGCGCGCACTCTGACGAATCACGACCCGCTCGGAGGCCACCAGGTTGCCGTCCATACTGCCGTCAACGTAAATGGTGTGGGCGTGGATATCGGCTTGTACATCCCCCTGTTCACCGATGGTCACGCTGTGTTTCTTCAACTCCACCGCCCCCTTGACCCGGCCTTCGATCACCAGGTCTTCGTCGCCACGCAGTGTGCCGTCGATCTCGATGGATGGGCCAATGACGGCCGTCTTGGAAGAGGCTGAGCGCCCACTCGGGGCAGTCTGGCGTGGCGTTTCAGGCTTGCGGTTCTCCGGCGCCGGAGACCGCTCGTCGGTCTGTTCTCGCTTGTTGAACATGTGTTGATTCCGAAGGGTGTTGGGGGAAGCCCAAGCTACCCCTGCACGCCGGACCGGTCAAGTGTCACGGCCGTGACCCTCATCACACCCGAAAACAACATCGCAGACATGTCAGATCGCACGCCAGCCTCAGAAGGCAGTGCCGAAGCTGGCGGCTCGGGAGACGCCAGCCTCGATTGTCATCACTCCAGGTCCAGGAAGCTTCTGAGCTGTTCCGACCGGGTCGGATGGCGCAGTTTCCTGAGCGCCTTGGCCTCTATTTGACGGATGCGCTCGCGGGTGACGTCGAATTGCTTGCCGACCTCCTCGAGGGTGTGGTCGGTGTTCATGTCGATGCCGAAGCGCATGCGCAGCACCTTGGCCTCGCGCGGAGTCAGACCGGAAAGCACCTTCTGCACGGTATCGGTCAGCCCGGTGGTGGTGGCCGTGTCGATCGGCGAGAGGATATTGGCATCCTCGATGAAGTCGCCAAGGTGCGAATCCTCGTCGTCACCGATCGGCGTTTCCATCGAGATCGGCTCCTTGGCGATCTTGAGCACCTTGCGCACCTTGTCCTCGGGCATTTCCATCTTGACCGACAACTCTTCCGGCGTCGGCTCGCGACCCATTTCCTGCAGCATCTGTCGGCTGATGCGATTGAGCTTGTTGATGGTCTCGATCATGTGCACCGGAATGCGGATGGTGCGCGCCTGGTCGGCGATCGAACGGGTGATCGCCTGGCGAATCCACCAGGTGGCGTAAGTCGAGAACTTGTAGCCGCGGCGATATTCGAACTTGTCCACCGCCTTCATCAGGCCGATGTTGCCCTCCTGGATGAGGTCGAGGAACTGAAGACCGCGGTTGGTGTACTTCTTGGCAATCGAGATGACCAGCCTGAGGTTGGCCTCGACCATTTCCTTCTTGGCACGACGGGCCTTGGCCTCACCGATGGACATCTCGCGGTTGAGCTCGAGCAGCTGGCCGACCGGGATACGCTGATCGCGCTCGAACTTCGCCAGTTTGCCCTGCAGCTCGGCAATCTCGTCCTTGTATTCGCGCAGTGTCTTGGCCCAGTCGGTGCGACGACGCAGCAATCCGGCCAGCCACTCGGGGTCGGAGGCGTTATCGCGGAAACTGGTGATGAATTCCTTGCGCGGCATGCCGGATCGCTCGACGCAAACGGCCATGATGGCGCGCTCGATGTCGCGAATGCGGGCCACGTGCAGGCGCATGCGCAGGATCAGCAGGTCGAACAGACGCGGCGGCAGCTTCAGCCGAAGGAACTGCTCGGAGATGCTGTCCTTGATCTCGTTGGCCTTCTTGCCGGTCGCGCCGTAGCGATCGTAGAGCTTGATGAAGTGTTCGTGCAGCTTCTCGAGCTCGTCGAAAAACTGGGTGACCTGCTCCGGGTCCGGCAGCGTGTTGACGGTCGGCGCCGGCTTGTCTTCGTCTTCCTCTTCGGCGTCCTCGTCGATGTACTCGGCCTCTTCGGCCACCGCCGCTTCCATGGTGTCTTCCGAGATCAGGTCCATCTCGGCAAGCAGCTCGGGGTTGATGAAGCCGCTGACCAGCTCGTTCAGGCGCAGGTTGCCTTCCTTCCAGGACTGGACCTCCTCGAGCAGGATGCCGACCGTGCCCGGGAATCGCGACAGCGCCATGTTGACCTGGTTGAGACCGTCCTCGATACGCTTGGCGATATCGATTTCGTCGTCTCGCGTCAGTAGCGACACCGAACCCATCTCGCGCATGTACATGCGCACCGGATCGGTAGTGCGACCCAGCTCGCTTTCCACCGCGGCCAGCGCCGCCTCGGCATCCTGCTGGGCGGCCTCGTCGTCGGCGTCCGTGCTGGCCGAGTCGTTGAGAATCAGCGCATCGGCATCCTCGGGTGCTTCCTCGAACACCTTGATGCCCATGTCGTTGATCATGTTGACGATGTCCTCGATCTGTTCGGGATCGACGATATCGCCGGGCAGGTGGTCATTGACCTGGGCATAGGTCAGCCACTGCCCCTGCTCACGGCCTTTCTGAATCAGCTGCTTGAGCTGAGACGGTCGCGGTGAATTGTCCATGTCGCTTGCTTCGGCTTTGCTCATAAATCTTCGTCCACGCGCTGGCCTAGCAGCCTGCGCAATTCTCTGGTCCTGATGTCATCCAGTCCCCCTTCTCTCAGCTGCGCCTGCTGGAGTTCGCGGACTCGGGTCTGTATCTGTTGACGACGTATTCTGGCCAGTGTTTGCGCCAGCGCCGCCGACATTGCTGTCGCTGTCTGTTCGGCCGTTGCCTGTTGCTCGATCACTTCGCGACTGGCCAGGCGCGCCAGCCACGGGCCTTCCGGGCGATCTCTCCAGCTTTCGACCAGCTTAGCCGTTGAAAAATGGGGCCTGGCCCGACAAAAGTCAATCAGTTCGCGCAAGAAATCCACACCCCGCATGGTCGCCGGTCCATCCAGCGCCCCCTCGGCCACGTCGCGGGCCAGGTCGGGATGCTGAACGATCAGCGCCACGGCATACTGCACCGGGGTCAGCGGTCGATCCTCGCCGGCCAGCGGCTTGCGCGCTTGCGAAGCATTCGACGCCGGCTGCCCGGCGGCGGTTCCTCCATGCCCGGCCCGCTTCTGAAGCTCTCGGCGCATCAGGTCGGCAAACGCGCCTTTCGGCATCTTTTCCAGGTAGGGCTCGGCCAGCGCCACCAGCCGCGCGCGGCCGTCGATCGTCGTCATGTCGATCTCCTCGGCGAGGTGATCGAAAAAGAACGCCGACAGCGGGCGCCCCTGTTCGACCAGGGCTGCGAACTCGGCCTGACCGCGTGCGCGCACCAGCGAGTCGGGATCTTCGCCCTCGGGCAGGAACAGGAAGCGTACCTCGCGATTGTCGCGCATGACCGGCAACGCCGCCTCCAGCCCGCGCCAGGCCGCCTGGCGGCCAGCCCGGTCGCCATCGAAACAGAACACCACCACCGGCGAGGCACGAAACATCAACTCCATGTGATCGGCGGTCACCGAGGTGCCCAGGGTGGCCACGGCATTGTCGAAGCCGTACTGATACAGCGCGGCGCAGTCCATGTAGCCCTCGACCACCAGCAAGCGCTTGGGCAGGCCGCCGCGGCGCACCTGGTAGAGCCGGTAGAGTTCACGCCCCTTGTGAAAAACCGGCGTTTCGGGCGAGTTCATGTACTTCGGCCCGCGCTCGCCCAGCGCCCGCCCGCCGAACGCGATCACCCGGCCGCGACGGTCGTGGATCGGGAACATGACCCGATCACGAAACTTGTCGGTCACCCGCTGATTCTTGCGCGTCACCAGCCCGGCCTGCTCGAGTTCGTCGAGCCGAAATCCCTGGGTGGTCAACTCGTCGGCCAGCGCCTGCCAGGCATCCGGCGCGTAGCCGATACCGAATTCGTCCACCGTCGCCTTGTCGAAACCGCGCCCTTTCAGGTAGCTGCGCGCCGCCTCGCTCGCGCCAAGCTTGCGGCGAAACCAGGCCTGCGCGGCCCCCAGCGCCTCGTAGAGGCGGTCATGGCGCTGAACCGGGGCATGGCCGCCCTCGCGCGGCACCTCCAGGCCGGCACGCGAGGCCAGCTCCTCGACCGCGGCCGGGAACTCCAGGCCGTCGTACTCCATGACAAAACCGATGGCCGTGCCGTGTGCCCCGCAACCGAAGCAATGGTAGAACTGCTTGTCGGAGCTGACGGTAAAAGAGGGTGTTTTCTCGTCGTGAAAGGGGCACAGCGCCTTGAACTCGCCGCGCCCGGCAGGCTTGAGATCGACCCGGGAGCCGACGACCTCGACGATATCGCTGCGCTCGATGAGGGTTTCGATGAAACTTTCGGGGATTCGGCCAGCCACCGGCCCAGTCTAGCCGGATCAGCCCTGGCCGGCCAGACGGCCACGCACCTGTGCCGAGACCTGGCCCATGTCGGCGCGACCCTGGACGCGGCCCTTGATCAGGCCCATGACCTTGCCCATGTCGGCCATGGAAGTGGCGTCGGCCTCGGCAATGGCCTCGTCGATGACCCGCGCGAGCTCTTCGTCGGACAGCGGCTCGGGCAGGTAGTCCCGGAGGATGGCGATCTCGGCCTCTTCCACCTCGGCCAGCTCCGGCCGGTCGCCGGCACGGTACTGTTCGGCCGACTCACGCCGCTGCTTGATCATCTTCTCGACCACGGCCAGCACCTGGGCGTCATCGAGTTCGATCCGCTCGTCGACCTCGCGTTGCTTGATCGCGGCGGTGATCATGCGCAGGATCTTCAGGCGCGGCTTGTCGCCGGCGCGCATGGCCTGCTTGACGTCATCGTTGATGCGTTGCTTGAGCGACATGATGATCCGGTTGCCGTCGGTGAGCGAATCGCACGGAGGCGGCGATCCACCACGAAGCTAGTACAATGAGCGTTTGCTCAGTAGAGACGGCGGCGGTTGACGCGCTCGCGCGAGAGCTTGCGCAGGTGGCGCTTGACCGCGGCGGCCTTCTTGCGCTTGCGCTCCTGGGTCGGCTTCTCGAAGAACTCGCGACGGCGGGCTTCGGCGACCACGCCGGCTTTTTCACACGAGCGCTTGAAGCGACGCAGGGCGTACTCGAACGGCTCGTTTTCCTTGACCTTGA
>SKSJ01000193.1 GCA_007123055.1 Wenzhouxiangella sp.
AACAGGTCGACCATGAACGCCCGCAGATCCTCCGCCCGGGCGAGTGCGGCTTCGGTTTCCTTCAACGCCGCCTGGGCGGTGTCGCGCTCTTCGGCAAGTTGCCAGGTAAACCATATACTCGACCCGAGGAGAGTGAACAGTGCTGCGGCAACCAACGCCGTCGCCGCCTTGTGGCGTCGTATCAGACGGCCGAACCGGTAGCCAGGACTGCTGCCGCGGGCGGCCACCGGGCGCGTCCTCAGCCATGCGGTCAGGTCTGCCTCCAACTCCGATGCCGCGGCGTAGCGAGCTTCCGGTGCTTCGCTCGTGGCCCGATCGATCACCGCCTGAAGATCCCGGTCCGCGGCGCTGCCGTCGAGTACCGATTCAAGCAGACGCCCGAGCTGCCAGATATCCGAAGCCGTGGTCGGTGCCAGGCCGGCACGTTGTTCGGGGCTGGCATAGCCAGGCGTCAAGCCATAACCCTTGTCCCCGGAGTCCTTCAGGCGAGAGACGCCGAAATCCAGCAGCCGCGATTTCCCCCGACCATCGACCAATACATTGGATGGCTTGATGTCGCCGTGGATAAGCCCGCGGCCGTGGGCAAAGTGAACGGCACGGCACAGGTCGCGGATCAGCTCAACGCGTTGTGTGACTGGCAAGTCACGACAGTGGTGGTCGATCTGATCGCCGTCCACGTAGTCCATGGCAAACCACAGCATGCCGTCGTCGGTACGCCCGCCATCGATCAGCCGCGCAATGTTGGGATGATCCAGGCCGGCCAGCAACTCACGCTCACGCTCCAGGGCCTGGCGCGCCCCCAGGGACGGCCGGTCGCCGCGCAGCCATTTCAGAGCCGCTTCCTGGTTGTAGGCGCCGTCGGCGCGTTCGGCCAGAAACACGACTCCGCTGCCGCCTCGCCCGAGTTCGCAAATAATCCTCCATGCGCCGATGCGCTCGCCTGGGCCGGGTTCGCGTACCTCACTCAGGCGTTCCAGGAAGCGCTGGAACAGGGCGCCTTCCAGGGCGCTGCCGGGGAGAAGTGGATCGTCTCCGCTGCTCATTTTGCCAGCCATTCCGCGAGCAATGACCGAGCCTCGGCCCAGTCACGCTGGATGCTGCGCAAGGGGCGCTCGAGTGCCTCGCTGGTTTCCCTTTCAGTCAGTCCGCCGAAGAAGCGGCATTCAATGACCTGTGCCTGTTGCGGTCGGTTTTCGGCCAGTTGCTCCAGTGCCTGGTCGACGGCCAGCCACTGGGCGGCCTCATGGCGTTCGGCGGCATCGGAGTCGCGCAATTCCATGTGCGAGGCATCGCCACCGCGCTTTTCGGCCAGGCGTTCGCGGGCGTAGTCACAAAGCAACTGGCGCATGATGCGCGCGGCGAGGTTGAAGAAGTGGGTGCGGTCACTGATCTGGAGCTGGCCGGCGTTGACGAAGCGCATGTAGCACTCGTGAACCAGGCCGGTGGTTTCCAGTGTATTACCGCGGTGGCGAGACTTGCAGCGCGTGGCCAGTTGGCGCAGATCGACATACAGCAAGGCCACTACCCGATTCAGTGCGGGCTGATCGCCGCTGCTTGCGGCATGGAGCAAGGCCGTCAGTTCACTGGGCATCTCTGCGTCTCATCCAGTGAGTAGCCCGATCATACTAGCATCCAAATTCTGCAACAATTGCCGGGAACGAACTGGCTGTGTGCGCAAGCGCTCAGGCGGGTCTGACCGTCCTGCGGTAACATCGGTCGAACATCAACCTGCAACGATGGGCCGAAACACGGGCGGTGCAGCGCGGCCTTTCGTGTCGGCAGTGATCCACAGTACCCGCAAGGGGTTTTGCCTTGAGTCTGCTCCAGACCCTATTCAAGCAGATGCTTTCATCGATGCGCGACCTCGCCCCGGTCGTGATCGTCTTCAGTCTTTTCCAGTTCGTGATCATTCGCCAACCGCTGCCGCCGGATGTCAGCGTGGCCGATTTGCTGATCGGGCTGGTCAGTGTCTTGCTCGGCCTGACCCTGTTCGTCAAGGGTCTCGAGATCGGGCTGTTTCCGGTCGGGGAGAACCTGGCCCATGCCTTTGCCCGCAAGGCGTCTTTGTTCTGGCTGATCCTGTTTGCCTTCTCTCTCGGGTTCGGAACCACCATTGCCGAGCCGGCGCTGACCGCCGTGGCGGGCAAGGCGGGGCTGGTCATGTCCGATGCGGCATTGATTGCACCGGAGCTCGAAGCGCAGCGGCAGTTCGCCATCACGCTGCGCATTGTCGTCGCGTTGTCGGTGGGTAGTGCCGTGGTCCTGGGCGTGTTGCGCATTCTCAAGGGCTGGCCTCTGCACTATCTGATCATCGCCGGTTACGCGCTTGTGCTAGTGCTGACCGTCTTTGCACCCGATGAGATCATCGGCATTGCCTACGATTCCGGCGGAGTGACCACCTCGACCATTACCGTCCCTCTGGTCGCCGCGCTGGGCGTGGGCCTGGCGAGCTCCATCAAGGGGCGCAATCCCATGCTGGACGGATTCGGCCTGATTGCCTTCGCCTCGGTCATGCCCATCATTTTCGTGCTCGCGTTCGGGTTGATCGGGTTCGGGGGCGCGGCATGAACGAAGGGCTGGTGATTCTGCATACCACGTTGTTCGACCTGATGCCGATTCTGGCGGTGATTTTCATTTTCCAGTACCTGGTCATCCGTCGGCCCATTCCCCACCTGAAGCGCGCCCTGCTGGGCCTGGTGCTGGTGTTTCTGGGCCTGGCGTTGTTTCTGTTCGGCCTGGAAATGGCCTTGTTTCCCCTCGGTGCCATGATGGCCGAACAATTGACCAGCCCGGCATTTCTTCCGACCGTCACCGAAGGGCTGGAGCGTCACTGGACCCACTACTACTGGGTCTATCTTTTTGCCTTCGCAATCGGTGCCAGCACCACGATTGCCGAGCCCGCCCTGATCGCCGTATCGGTCAAGGCCGGCGAGGCATCAGGCGGCATCATCGATCCGTTCGTTCTGCGTGTTGCCGTGGCCATCGGTATGGCAGTCGGCATCACCCTGGGTAGTTGGCGCATCATCACCGGGGTGCCGTTGCACTACATGGTCATAGGGGCCTACCTGCTGGTCATTGTCCAGACTCTGCGTTCACCGAAATTCATCATTCCGCTGGCCTTCGATTCCGGTGGTGTCACGACCTCGACCATCACCGTTCCGATCATCGCGGCTCTGGGTCTGAGCCTGGCAACCGCCATACCCGGCCGCAGTCCGGTGCTGGACGGCTTCGGCATGATTGCCCTGGCCTGTCTGTTTCCGATCATCACGGTGATGGCCTACGCCCAGATCGCCGAATGGCGGCAGCGACGTATCCGGGCGAAGAAGAGATCTCCATCGGTAGGGCCCGGCCACGGCAATGGGCACAAGTCGTCCAAGTGAAACCTGCATCCAACCGGATCGAGTTAGTGAACTGATGGCCGGATCATGACTGCCCCGGACTTCCCCATGACTGTTGGCGGGAAAAGTGCAGCTCCTGCGTCTCCCTTAAGCGAAGGCCGATATTTCGATATACCGTCGATGAATGCTGTTCATCGATGGCGCAGTGCGGTGAAGGGCGCACTGCACCTCAAATCGGTCAATGATGTTTCACTTGCCTGTTGCACTCCAGAGGAGGACCAGAATGCGATACTTCACCAGAGAAGTAGCAGTCGTCATTGCAGTATTGCTGCTCGGAGCCGCTGCTTGCAGTAACGGTAACCAGGCAGGCAGTGCCGAAGCGACTGCTGATCCGGCACAAAAAACCATTCACGTTGCCGCCGGACCGGTCTCGGTGACCATTGACGAGACCGGAGTCTTCCCGGACGCCGAAGGATACACCTACGCCGAAGCCACCATGCATGGCGCCATCGAGCGCGACGATGGCTCGGAGGGTGAGTATGCGGTCCCGCTCGTGCTCATCTATCCGCATGATGGCGGAAATGGAGTCGGCGTTGTCGACTGGCTGAATACGGTGACCCTGACCCTTGGTGGATTCAGCGCGCCCGCGGACGAATGGAGGCCAGGCCAGTTTGCACTGTCTACCACGGGCGATTATTTATTTGAGAGCGGATATACGTATGTTGGCGTCCAGTGGGACAAGGCGGTGACAGACCATTTCGGTTCTTCGCCTCCGGATGGGGGACGGCACCACAGTCACCTGATTTACGGAACCATCGACCAGCCTGGGGACGCGTTCGACATTCTACGCCACACCGCTGATTTTCTGAGAGACCCCAGTGCGTTTGAAGGTGCCGACGGTCCGGTCCCGGTCGATACCGTACTGAGCGCCGGCTTTTCCCAAACCGGCATGCTGCAGATGACATTCCTGTCGAGGGGCAAAAACGTGCGTGACGGCGAGTTGGTGTACGACGGTCATCTGCTCGGAAAGGCCGGGTTGATTTGTCTGGCATTCGACGACGAACCGCCAGTCTACTACCGGGTTGAGCCCTGCAACGAACCGCCGGCTGAAGACGGCTCGAAGATGATCCATGTTGCTGCGCAGGGTGATGTCGAGGCGTTCTTCCGCGCTGGCCGCTCGCGTTTTCCGGACAGAACGGACTGGCGCCAGTACGAACTGGCCGGTGTCTCCCATCTTCCGGCGACCTTGATCCCGGGACTCGACGAGAACCAGAATCCGATCAGCTCGAACCCGGTGTTCCGGGCCGCCTTCAACAATCTCGCCCGCTGGGTGAGGGCTGATGTCGCAGCGCCGCCGTCCAGGTTCCTCGACGGGACGCTCAATCCGGATGGCAGCTTCGACACCGACCTCGATGCAGATGGCAACGCCCTTGGCGGCCTGCGCCTGCCACACATGGAGCGGCTCATCGGTGGCGCCGTGGCAGGAGCACCGCTTGGCACCTACAGCGGCAAGAACCCGGAGGTCAACGTCGACCCGCAAGCCGAACCGGACATTGAAGTGCTGCGATGGATCGGGGGTTACTTCGAGCCGTTCACCGACGCGGAGCTGGCCGAGCGCTACCCCGACGACGAAGCGTACCTGCAGCGAATCACCCGTGCTGTCGATGCCCTGCTGGAAGCCGGGTACATCCTTGAGCAAGACCGGGATGCCTACGTGCAAGAGGCAACGCTGTGACCATCGAATGGGTGCCCTGTAGTGACAGGCGGCTGAACGGTTCCAGATCCTGGCCTGCCTGGCGGACCTGCTCCTGACATCACGTGTTACTCACTACCCGTTGGTTTTCGGAAATCGATATCATGATTCAACTGTTCAAGACAGCATTTCTGCCACTCATTGCAAGTCTGCTCGTGTGCGCAGGCCTCATCAGGCCGGCCACCGCTCAGCACCAGCAATTCCACGACCTGGGTGAATGCCCGCTCGAGAGCGGCGAGGTCATCGAGGACTGTAAGATTGGTTATCGCACCGTTGGGCAACTCAATGCCGCAAGCTCGAATGCCGTGTTGATCGTGACCTGGGGGCTGGGAACCAGCGAAGAAGTGCTGGCCAACGAAACGGTGATCGGCCCGGAAGGGTGGGTGGATCCCGACCGGCACTTCATTGTCATCATCGATGCCTTCGGCAATGGCGTTTCGTCCTCGCCTTCGAACAGCCGGACCCAGCCTGGCGGGGACTTCCCCGTATTCACCATTCCGGACATGGTGCACGCACAACATCGGTTCGTGACCGAGGGCCTGGGGATTGAGCAAGTACACGCCGTGGCCGGTATCTCGTTCGGGGCGATGGCTACGTACGGATGGGCCATGCATTACCCGGGTTACCTGGCCCGCGGTGTGCCCGTGGTCGGTACGCCGAGACGTTCGCCCTTTGATCTGATGTTTGGAGAGATTGCCCTGAATATTCTCTCCGACTGTGAACCTCGCTGTGAGCAGGCGCGCGAAACATTCTGGCTGTACTTTCGGACGATGCTGCGCTCACCGCAACACTGGAACCGGCGGGTTGCGCACGACCAGGTGACCGACTTTCTCCAGGGCACCCGGGAGGGCGCGAGACACCTGCCCGATACCGATGACATCCGCTCGCAGTTCCATGCCGCCCATCGATTCAATGTGACGGCGCCTTTCGATGGGTCTCTCCACCGTGCAGCCGAAGCGGTCGAGGCCGAACTGCTCATCGTGATAGCGACCCACGACATCGGAACGACTCCCGGGGAGTCGCGAATTTTTGCTGAACTGAGCGGTGCCGAGCTCTACGAGTCCGACAGCGACTGCGGTCACCTCGCTTTCCTGGCCTCCTGCGATGGAGAAGCGATTGCGGCCATGATCCGGGATTTTCTGTGGTGAAAGGGTTTGTACCCGACTCGGGTAGCCCCGGACACCTGCGCCAACTGCGAGCCGAACCGCCGGCGGTTGCTACTCCGGCGCCAGATCCCCCTGCCAGTACGCGATCGTCACGCCGCCGTCCACAAGCAAGTCGCTACCGGACATGAGTGGGTCGTCGGGGCCCATCATTGCGGCATTCATGGCGATGTCTCGGTCTCGGAGTCCGGGCCGTTTGTCACCTCGCCATAACGATATGGTTCGCCTTCCTCGCTCAGAAGCTGGCTGTCGTATGCCGCCTGGAGCCCGGTGTCCTCCTCCGGTATCTCTTCGGCCTCCTCCGTCTCGATGCTGCGCGGGTAAAGCGGAGAGAGCATCGCGACCACGATGCCCACCGCGGCGAACAGGGCAAACGCATCGGCGTAGCCGAAGCGATCGACCAGCACGCCGACGACGGGCGAGCCGGCGGCCTGCCCAAGCGCGCACGCCACGAACGGCAGCACCGGCCCCATCGACAACCGACCCGGCAGCAGGCGGATGCCGGTCATCAGGTACAGTCCGGTCAGGCTCATGTAGGCCAGGCCGAAGACCAGCGCCGAAAAGGAAGCCAGCAGGATCTGGCCGGGGCTGGCTGCCAGCAGGGCCAGGCTCGTGGCCAGCATCACCAGCATCAATGCATGCGTAATGGGTGGATTGTTGCGATCGGCCAGGTCGGCCGCCACGGCGCCACCGAGCCCGGCCAACCCGACCGCCAGCCATAGCCAGCCGGTTTCACCGGCCGGCAGGGCACCGAGCGTGACCGCCAGGTCGGGCGCAAAGATCCAGTAAGCCGCCGAAACAAAGCCCATCGCGAAGGCAAAAAGCGAGAGGCGGAACAGGCGCGACCATTGCAGTGCCGTGATCGGTGGTGGTGGTGCGGCATTGGACGGCATCACGTGTGACACCGAAGGGATGAAGAACCAGGTGACTACAATGCCGAGACCGGCCAGCACGGCAAACGACCCATACGCCAGCCGCCAGGCATCGGCTAGAAACAGCACTGCCGGCACGGCGACGAACACACCGATGCTCGTGCCTGCGTTCATCACCGAACTGACGCGCCCGTGCAGGGTGCGCTTGACGAGTACCTGCATGGCCGCGGTCAGCGCCGGCATCATCAAACCGGTGCAGATGCCGCAGGCGAACACGCCGACGCCAAGCAAAAGCGCCCCGTTGGACAGGCTGATCAGCACCAGCCCGGCCACGCCGAAGCCGCCGGAGATCACCGCCGTGTTGCGGGCCCCGAGCCGGTCGGCGCAATACGGCGCGACCAGCGAGGCGAGCACGAAACTGATCAGCGGCAGCGCACCGATAATTCCGATGACCTGCGCGGACAGATCCAGTTCGGCGCGGATCGGCGGCACGAACAGACCGAAGGCAAATCGCGCCAGCCCGTAGCTGATCGCGACCATCGCGGCACCGAACAGGGCAAACCCCGTGCTGGAGGGAAACTTCATGCGCACTCACCAAGGGACACATCGAGCGCCCCCTTCCACATGCCCCATGCCGTCGCATGGCCGGTTGCCAGGAATCTCCCGAACGCCATTGAAGCCCTCTCAAGCAGGGGAGCAACCGCTCTGTAGTTTCGCGGAGCGGTCCTCCGCCGAACAACGTCTTCCCAGACTAGGACCAAGTCACCCCGGAATCAATACATGACAGGACCACAAGTGGCGACGAAGTCAGGCCGCGAGTCCGCCGGGCGCTCCTTCTTGATAGCCTCCGGACCCGCTACACTGGTCATCGCAGCCGGATAAAGTCGATTCATGAAAAACAGGTCCGACAGGGAACCAACGCTCAAGTACGCTGACGCGCGCATTGATCGCGCCGCCGCCCGGCGCGAGGATCCGGGCTGGGTCGAGCAGGCCTTGAGCCGACCGGATACCCGGATCATCGCGGTCTGGCGCAGCCGTCACCTGCTCTACGTTGCCGAACCCGAACAGCCCCGGGCAGTGCGTTTGCGCCCGGAGCACCTGGCCGATGAGACGGTCGAGCAGGGTGAGGCGGTTTTTCTCGGCATGGAGGAAAGCACAGCGCTGTTTGCCGTTGACCTGTCGGATCACGACGAAGCCGAGCCCGAGTTTGAAAATCAGGCCAGCTTTGTCGATCTGCGTCAGTTCGGTCCGCTGCTCAATGGCAACGATGCCAACCTGCTGGCCTATGCCCGTGCCATGCTCAACTGGCATCGCAATCATCAGTACTGCGGGCGCTGCGGTGCCACCACGATCAGCAGCGACAGCGGGCATCGCCGCCAATGCAGCAACGCTGACTGCCGCCAGCTCAGTTTTCCACGCACCGATCCGGCCATCATCGTCCTGGTCGAGCATCCATGTGATGACGGCGGCCCCCCGCGCTGCCTGCTC
>SKSJ01000159.1 GCA_007123055.1 Wenzhouxiangella sp.
AAGTGGTCGGGCGCGGCTGGCATCGTGCGGCGGGTCAGCCGCATGCCGAGCCGCTGGCGCTGGCCGAGGCCGGTCAACGGGCGCGCGGCGCCACGGTGTATGTCACGCTCGAGCCATGCAGTCATCACGGTCGCACGCCGCCTTGTGCGCAGGCACTGATCGATGCCGGCGTGGCCGAAGTGGTCACGGCCATGAACGACCCGCACGAGCGCGTCAACGGCAGCGGTCACGAACTGCTGGCACGCGCCGGTATTCAAGTGCGTTCCGGATTGATGGAGCGTGAGGCGCGCCGGCTCAATCGCGGTTTCGTGGCTCGCAATGAACGCGGTCGGCCGTGGTTGCGCGTCAAGCTGGCGATCAGCCTCGACGGCTTCGTTGCCGGCGCGGACGGCAAATCGCAATGGATCACCTCCGCACCCGCGCGCGAGGACGTACAGCTGTGGCGGGCGCGTGCCTCGGCCATTCTCACCGGCATCGGCACGGTGCTGGCCGACGACCCGCAGATGAACCTGCGACTGCCCGGTATTGATCGACACCTCACCCGCGTGGTGGTCGATTCCAATGGCCGCATGCCCGAGCATGCCCGCATGCTGGGACTGGCCGGGCCGGTGATCGTCGCCGGACGCCGCCACCCGGGTTGGGAGCGCGGCGGCGTGGAGTGGTGGGAGTTGCCCGCCGAGGCCGACGGCCGTGTCGACCTGGGCGTATTGCTCGAACGCCTGGCCGCGCGCGAGATCAACGAGATCCAGGTCGAGGCCGGCTCCGGCCTGTGCGGCGCGCTGATGAGCGCCGGGCTGGTCGATGAACTGCTGGTCTACCAGGCCCCGGTGCTGATCGGCAAGGGCAAGCCGATGCTGGCGCTGGCAGGGATGGAAAAGTTCGCCGACCGCCTCCATCTTGATCTGATTGACAGCCGCCGGGTCGGCCCGGACTGGCGTTTTCTCTATCAACCGGCACAACAACCGGACAGACAACTGAGTTCCTGACATCGTGTTTACCGGAATCGTTCAGGCCCTGGGCAGGGTATCGGCCCGGGATCACCGTGGCGGCGGCTGCCGCATGCGTATCGACTGCGCCGAACTCGAGCCGCACCGCTGGCAGGAGGGCGACAGCGTGGCCGTGGCCGGCTGCTGCCTGACCGTGCTCGATCTGGACGAGAGCGGCTTCAGCGCCGACCTGTCGGGCGAGACGCTGGCGCGCACCAGTCTTGGCAAGCTGTCAGAAGGCGATCCGGTCAACCTGGAACCGGCGCTGGCTGCCGGCGATCGGCTGGGCGGCCACCTGGTCACCGGTCACGTCGACGGCCTGGCCGAGGTGGTCTCGATCACGCCGGCGGGCGACAGCCGGATCTACCGTTTTCGCGTGCCGGCCGCACTGGCACGTTTCGTGGCCGAGAAGGGTTCGGTCACGCTCGACGGCGTCAGTCTCACCGTCAACGCGGTCGAGAACGACGAATTCGAGGTCAATCTCATTCCCCACACCCTGGAGGTCACCACCCTGGGCCGGCTCGAGGTCGGGGCGGTGGTCAACCTGGAAGTCGACCTGGTGGCGCGCTACCTGGACCGGCTTGCCGAAATGCGAGGACAAGCATGAAGTTCGATTCGATTGAATCCATCCTGGCCGACATCCGCGAGGGCAAGATGGTCGTGATGCTCGATGACGAGGATCGCGAAAACGAAGGCGACCTGATCATGGCCGCCAGCATGGTGCGGCCCGAGGACATCAATTTCATGGCCCGCTACGGGCGCGGGCTGATCTGCCTGTCGCTCAACCGTGCCCGCGCCCGCCAGCTCGGCCTGCAACTGATGGTGCGCGATACCGACCGGCATCACCGCACCAACTTCACCGTCTCCATCGAGGCGGCCGAGGGCGTGACCACCGGTATTTCCGCCTACGACCGCGCCCATACCATTCGCACCGCCGTCGCCCCCAACGCCCAACCGGACGACCTCAATCAGCCCGGACACGTCTTCCCGCTGGTCGCCCAGGCCGGCGGCGTGCTCGCGCGCGCCGGGCACACCGAGGCAAGCATGGACCTGGCCCTGCTGGCCGGAGTGGAGCCGGCCGGCGTGCTGGTCGAGATCCTCAACGAGGACGGCACCATGGCGCGTCGCCCGCAGCTGGAGAAGTTCGTTGTCGAGCACGGTCTGAAGATGGGCACGGTGGCCGACCTGATTCGTTACCGGCTGGGCACCGAACAGAGCGTGGAGTGCGTGCACTCCCAGACCGTCGGTACCGCCCACGGGCCGTTCGAACTCAAGGTGTTCCGTGACCGCATCAACCAGAAGCTGCACTGGGCGCTGATGCGTGGCGAAGTCACTGCCGACGAGCCGTTTCCCGTGCGGGTGCACGTTCCCGAGTTGCTCGGCGACGTGATCGGTATCACCGAGCCGAGTTTCGGCATGCCGCTGGACGCCGCCCTGGCCGATATTGCCCGCCGTGGTCGCGGTCTGGCCCTGGTGCTGGGCTATGATGAGGATGACCACTCCCGTCTCAACGGCCTGTTGACCGTCGCGAACGGCGAACGCGAGGATGGCGGCGACAGCCACGACCTGCGCAGCTACGGCATCGCCGCACAAATCATCGCCGAGCTGGGCATCCGTCGCATGCAGGTCTTTGGCGCGCCCAAGCGTCTGCACGCCCTCGACGGCTTCGGGCTGGAAATCGTCGAATACGTGGTTCCGGAAGGTGAAGGACAGATCAATGACTGACATCCAGACTCGTTCCGGCGCCGGGCAGTGGCGCATCGCCATTGCCGTGGCGCAGTTCAATCCCACGATCACCGGCATGTTGCTCGACGGCACGCGCCACACGCTGGCGGCTGCCGGCGTGGCCGATGACCACGTGCAGGTTTTCGAAGTCCCCGGCGCCTGGGAGCTGCCACTGGCCAGTCAGCGTCTGGCCTGCAGCGGTCGCTTCGACGCGGTCATTGCGCTGGGGGCTGTGGTGCGCGGCGAGACCGCGCATTTCGAGTTCATCAGTGCCGAGTGTGCCCGCGGTCTGCAGCAGGTATCGCTCGATACCGGCATCCCCGTTGCCTTCGGCGTGCTCACCCCGGAAAACGGCGAGCAGGCACTCGAACGGGCCGACCCCGAACGCAAGAACAAGGGGCGTGAAGTGGCCGAAGCGGCAATGGACATGATCGCGTTCAAGGCGGAGGTAACTTCGTGAACCAGCGACGCAGGAAAGGCAAGCCGGGCAACCAGTTCGAGCCACGCCGTCGCGCGCGCCGGCGTGCGTTGCAGGCGCTGTACCAGTGGCAGCTCAACGATGACACCGCCGAGTCCATCATCGAGCAGTTTCTGGAGGAGCAGAACTTCGAGGGTGTCGACGAGGATTACTTCGAAACACTGGTGACCGAGGTGGTGCAAAACCGCCAGTCGCTCGACGAAGCACTCGCCCCGCATGTCGCCCGTGTCGATGCCAGTCTCGACCAGATGGAGCGCGTCATTCTGCGCCTGGGGGCTTGCGAACTGCTGCACCACATCGAAACCCCCTACCGCGTCATTCTCGACGAGGCCGTGGAACTGGCCCATCGTTTCGGCGCCGAGCAGGCCCACACCTTCGTCAACGGCGTACTCGACCGGCTCGCCGCCGACTGCCGCAAGCTCGAGCGCGAAGCCGAACTGGGCAGTGGGTGAATTCGACCTGATCGAGCGCATCCGGCGTCGGGCCGGCGCGTCCGATTCCGTTGTGCTGGGCATCGGCGACGATGCCGCCGTCATCAGGCCGACACCGGGCATGGCGCTGGTCGCCACCACCGACGCCCTGGTGCTCGACCGGCATTTCACAGCCGACTGGGCACCGGCCGATATCGGCCACCTGGCCATGCATGCCAACCTGAGCGACCTGGCCGCCATGGGCGCAAATCCGCGCTGGGCGCTGCTGGCGCTGACCCTGCCGAAGGACGACCCCGGCTGGCTGGACGGTTTCCTCGACGGATTCCTGGGCGCGGCCGAAGCGACCGGCGTGGTGCTGGTCGGCGGCAATATCTCGTCCGGGCCGCTCAATATCGCGGTCGAACTCCTGGGTGAAGCGGCTCCGGAGAAAATCGCCACGCGCCGTGGTGCCCAGCCCGGAGACCGGCTGGTCGTCACCGGCACACTGGGGGATGCGGCCGCCGCGCTGGACCTGGGCCGGGATGCCCCGGAAGCGCTGATCGCCAGGCTACACCGGCCCCAAGCCCGCCTGCAGGCCGGTCGCATACTGGCAACGCGTGCCCATGCCCTGATCGATATCTCCGACGGCCTGCTGGCCGATCTCGGCCACCTGCTGCATGATGATCTCGGCGCCGAAGTCCGGCTCGACGACCTGCCGGCCTCGAACGCGCTGCAAGCAGCGGTCGCCGAGCCGATGCAGCGCCGTCGATACCAGGCGGGCGGTGGCAACGATTATGAACTGTTGGCGGCGCTGCCGCCGGAGGCGGCGAGAGAACTGGACCGTCTGGCCGTCAGCGCCGGCGTGGCCATGACAGAGATCGGACACTTCAACGACAGCGGCCGGGTACGCTGCCTCGACGCCGACGGCGACGAACTTGCCGACCTGGCGCCGGGATGGGATCATTTCTCGCCATGAATCATGCCGACACCCGCCGGGTCGCCCTGGCCACTCCCACAGGTTTTCTCGCTTTCGGCTTCGGCAGCGGACTGGCCCCGGTGGCGCCGGGCACTGCCGGTACAGTCGCCTCGCTGCCCTTTGCCGCGTTGATCGTGCAATTGCCGTTTTCCGTGGCACTTGCCGTGGTGAGCGCCGGCTTCCTGGTCGGTATCCCCTTGTGCGGCGTCACCGGGCAGAAACTCGGCGTTCACGACCACGGCGGCATCGTCTGGGACGAGTTCGTCGGCATGTGGCTGGTCCTGCTGTTCGTCCCTTTCCACTGGGCGTGGTGGCTGGCCGCCTTCGCGCTGTTTCGCGTCTTCGATGCGGCCAAACCTTGGCCCATACGCTGGTTCGACCGCCGCGTTCACGGTGGCTTCGGCGTCATGCTCGACGACATCCTGGCAGCCGGCTACACGCTGATCGTGCTCGCCATCGCGATGTGGTGGCTTTCGTAGGATGCGCTGAGCGCCAGCGAAGCGCATGCAGGACAACGCTGGCCCAACCCCCTCCGAGTGATTGCGGGCAGCGGCCGGGATTGATGACATCCCTTTCGGTTCTGGTGCGCTCCAGTCGCCTGCGTGATCCTTGGTCAGGCCGGCTCGTCCAGGTACTCGAAGGCGGTGATCACGCGTTCGACGCCGCGCACCGTGCGGGCTTCCTCCACCGCCGCCTCCGCCTCGACGCTGGAGACCAGGCCCATCAGGTAGACGATGTTGCGTGCGGTGATGACCTTGACCCGCGTGGGGTCGAAGCCGTCGATGTCGCGGATCCGGGTCAGGCTGGTGTTGACCTTGCTCGAGATCCAGCGGTCGGTGCTGGTCTGTCCGACACTCACGCGCTCCATCGGGGCGAGTTCGTTGATCACCCGGCGCACGCCGTTGACATCATTGACGATCTCCGTGGCCAGTTCCACCCGGGCCTCGTCATAGGCTTCGCCGGCCAGCAGCACCCATCCGTTGTAGGTCAGTATGCGCAACCGGGTATCGCGGTCGAAGGACTCGTGGCGGTGCAGGGCATCGCTGACGCGTACTCGCAGCATGCGATCGTCGACCACGGTGCCGACGCTTCTTCGGTCGTGTACCGCCATGCCGGTGGCCGCCGCACCGCCCACGACCAGCGCGGCACAACCGCTCAGCATGGACACCGCGAGTGCTGCTGCAATGATTCGAATCAGGCTGTTCATCTTTTTTCGGTGCTCCAGGTCGGATGGCCCCTTGGGACGGGTTGAATTCTAGTCGCTGCCGGCTTCGAATGCATCGGGAATCCAGCGCAGGTCCCCGTCTCCGTCACTGATGCCTATGACATCGAACCGGCAGGCATGTTCGCACCATTCCGGGTGGCACATCAGGAAGTGCCGGGCGGCGGCGACCAGGCGCCTTTGCTTGTGCTCGTCGATGCTGTCGATGCCGTCGACCCGGGCGCCGGCGCCTCTCAGGCGAACCTCGACAAAGGCCAGTACCTCGGTGTCGGCCGGGTTGGGGTCGAGCATGACCAGGTCAATCTCGCCGGCGCGGCACTGGTAATTGCGCGTTATCGTGCGCAGCCCGCGCTCGTGCAGCCAGACTTCGGCCTGGCGTTCACCGTATTCGCCGCGGGCTTCCGCCATGCCGTCAATGCGCGCGGACGCGGCCGCCATCGATGCGGATGAACGGCAGGTCGCGGGCCAACGCGGTCCCGTCGGGCATGGTCAGTCGCCCGGTCATGCCCGGCAGGTAGAGTTGCTCGTCGGCCCGCATCAGCTGCAGCCAAGGCACCAGCGCCATGGCATCGCGTCCCAGCGCATGCAGGCGCGAGTGGGCCGGGTTGCCGAGGTGCTCGTGCCGGCGTTCGGCGCGAGCGCGCACCTCACCGGGAGCGGTCGTGTCGAGAAACCAGGGCGAGATTGGCAGCACGACGCCGTCGAGATCGCGGTCCCGCCCCGGGTCGGGTGCCCCGGAGACGATGTGCGAGGTCGACATCAGCGGCACGTCGCCGGCATCGAAAAAGCGAAGCTGCGGTCGAAACTGGCGCCCGTCGTCTGCGCGCGCGGCCAGAAAGATCACGTCGACATCGGTGCGGCGCTGGGCCACGCTTTCGATCGGCTCACCGATGACCTGCTGCAGTCGATTGGCCCGCTCCTCGGACCGGTCGATCTCCAGCGCTCGCCGAAGCAGGAAGGAGTGGTCGGAATCGCCCGGGTCATAGCGCTGGCTTTCCAGCACCTGGCCGCCTCCGAGCTCGAAGGTCTCGATGAAAGCCTGCGCCACGCGTTCACCCCAGCCTGTTTGCTGTGCCAGCACCAGCGCGCGCTCGTGACCGTCGACCAGCGCGCGCACGGCCGCCAGTTCGGCTTCCTCTTCGGGCGGCAGCGCGAGTGCGGCCAGGCCCGGGGTATCGGCAAGCCGTGCCGGATCATCCGGAAGATTGAGCAAGAGCGTCGGCATGAGCCCGGCATTCGGAAGCGCCACCAGCGCGTTGACCTGCGATCGGTCGAGTGGCCCGATCAGCATCTCCGCTCCCTGTTCGCGGGCATCGAACCACGCCGCGATGATGTCGTCGGGCTCGTTGCCGATGTGGTGAAAGCGCAGTTCAGGTCGCCGCTGGGGCGTGGTGTCCAGCCAGGCCGAGACCAGGCCGGCCTGCAGGGCCGCGCCGGCACGGTACAGGGGGGTGCCGGGCCCGGGCAGGGCAACGTCGATTCGTGCCGGCCGGGGATAGGACTGGCGCCATGCGGCCAGCCACAGCAGGGCTTCCTCGGCACTGTAATCGATGGTCGGATAGCGCGACTGCCAGTCCGCCAGCGCCGGCCGCAGGGCCTGCTCGTCGAGCAGGTGTTCGCGTGCGCTGATCACCAGGTCCAGCCACGGCAACAGGTCGCTGCGATGGCCGTACTCGTACACGATGCTTTCCAGGGCGGCGAGCGGGTATTCGATCAACAGCGCCAGCGCCAGTTCCGGCTCGAATTCGCCGTCGGCCATGGCATCGTCCAGCGCCACAAGCGCTTGCCTGGCCGGCTGGGTTTCGAGCTCCACCAGGCGCTCCTCCAGCCGCTGGTGGCGGGCGACCAGTGCGTCTGGCAAATCCTCGCCCGCGTGCGCCAGCAGCCAACCGGCCATGCCGAGATCGCCGCGCATCATCGCCAGCTCCGCCCGTGCCAGGTCGAAACGGGTCCGCGGCATGCGGCCGAGCAACTGCGGATCGATTCCGTCGAGCAGCAACTCGGCAGAATCGACCTCGCCGGCGCGCAACCAGGCCTCCGCGGCGCGCGTTCGGTAGACATCCGCTCGTTCCGGCCGCTCGGCGGCCAGATCCAGCCATGCCTGCGCGGCCTCAGCGTAATTCCCGCGCTCGAGCAAGCGCTCGACCTGAGCCTGGCGCGCATCTGCCACATCCGGCCGCACCGCCGGCCCGGACGGAGCACAGGCAGCAAGAAGGAGCAGTGAGGCGAGCACTATTGCGAGTATGTTTTTCATGGAGCAATGATAAACCGCATTGGCGGCGTAAGTCGGAAGTCAGTGCGTCGGTGCATCCGTTCACCTGTCACCTGTCACCTGTAACCCCGTAAACTACCCCCCATGTCCAATCCTTCCGAGCCAAATCCCGGCACGCTCTGGATCGTTGCCACGCCCATCGGCAACCTGGACGATCTGAGCCCGCGTGCGGTCGACACGCTGGGACGGGTGGCGGTGATGGCGGCCGAGGATACGCGTACCAGCCGGCGGTTGTTCAGCGACCGCCAGCCGCCGGAAATGGTCAGCCTGCACGAACATAACGAGGCCGCCGCCTGCGCCCGACTGGTCGAACGACTGGAAAAGGGCGAAGACGTCGCCCTGGTCAGCGACGCCGGCACACCGCTGGTGTCCGATCCTGGTTATCGGCTGGTCGCCGCCGCCCACGATGCCGGCATCCCGGTGCGCACCGTTCCGGGGCCTTGTGCCGCCATCGCCGCGCTGTCGGTGGCCGGGCTGCCGTCCGACCGTTTCTGGTTCGAGGG
>SKSJ01000067.1 GCA_007123055.1 Wenzhouxiangella sp.
CGCGAAATCGAAGCACCGGTGCACGAGCCCGGCCCGCAGCCCCCGGTCGAGAACACCGACGACACGGCATCGCAACCGGCGGTCGAACCCGCCGAGACCGAACCGGCCGATTCAGCGCCCGCGCCCGCCCCGGCGCCAACACCGGTGGAACTCGCCGCGGCAGACCGGCCGACCATCAGCGATGCCACCGAGCCGGCAAGCGGACCGCCTGCCGTCGACGAGACCATCGAGCCTGACGAGCTATCGGCTGACCGCACCATTTCCATCGAGCGCGCCGACGACGGTCACGAGCACGACCTCGACAGCGCCCGCCGTGCCATCGCACGCGGGCATCACCAGCGCGCCGAACGCCAACTTGAGCAGTTGCTCGAGCAACAGCCCGATCATGATGAGGCGCGCGACCTGCTCGCCACCCACCTCCTGCGAAGGGGGCGGACGAACGCGGCGCTCGATTGGCTCGAACAGGGTCTGCACGAGGGCCGTGATCCGGCCCGTTTCGCCCTGCGGATCGGTCGCATTCTGCTCGAGCGCGACCAGGTTGAACGGGCCAGAACCGTGCTTGAAACGCATGCTCCGGCATCACCCGATCCGGACTTTCAGCAACTGCTGGCCGCCGCCCACCGCCAGGCCGGCGATCATGCGGCCGCCGAAAAGGCCTATCGCCGCTTGACCGAGATCGTGCCGCAGCGTGCGGCCGCATGGATCGGCCTCGGCGTCTCGCTGGAGGCGCTCGATCGGCCAACCGAAGCCCGCCAGGCCTATGGCCGAGTGCTGGAAAGCGGCGACCCGCAGGCCACCCGATTCGCCAGGCAGCGCCTGCGCGCCATCCAGATTTCCCACGGAGACCGTTCATGACCACCCGGCAAAAGTCCAGGCAGAGACTTCGCCTTGGCGACCTGCTCGTGCAGAACCGGATCATTTCCGAAAAGCAGCTCGAGCTGGCCCTGGCCGAGCAGAAGCAATCCGGTCACAAGCTGGGACGGGTGCTGGTGCAACTGGGCTACATCAGCGAATCGAACCTGCTCGATTTTCTCTCCAGGCAGCTCGATATTCCCTTCGTCGACCTCAAGCACTACCAGTTCCGGCCGCAGACCGTGCGACTGCTGCCCGAAACCCACGCCCGGCGCTACCGCGCCATTGTGCTGTCGGAGAAAGATCGCGAACTGACCGTGGGCATGGCCGACCCCACCGACATCTTCGCCTTCGATGCCCTGGGCCGCATGCTCAAGCGCCCCATCGACGTCGTGCTGGTGCGCGAGGCCGACCTGCTGCAAACCATCGATGTGGTCTATCGCCGCACCGAGGAGATCTCCACGCTTGCCGAAGAGCTTGGCGAGGAGTTGTCGGAAAGCGATTACGACATCGCCGCCCTGGAAGACGACGAGGGCCAGGTCGATGCACCGGTCATCAAGCTGCTGCAGTCGATGTTCGAGGATGCGGTGCAGATCGGTGCCTCCGACATTCATATCGAACCCGACGAAAACGTGCTGCGCATTCGCCAGCGCGTCGACGGTGAACTGCAGGAACAGGTCATCGAGGGACGGCGCGTGGCCTCCGCCCTGGTCACCCGGCTGAAACTGATGGCCTCGCTCAACATCAGCGAGAAGCGCTTGCCGCAGGATGGGCGCTTCAGTGTCCGGGTCAAGGACCGCAACATCGACGTGCGCCTGTCGACCATGCCCATCCAGTACGGCGAGTCCATGGTCATGCGCCTGCTCGACCAGTCCGCCGGCCTGCTCGAGCTGGAGAAACTGGGCATCCCCGACGACATGCTCAAGCGCGTCCGGCGACTGATCGACCGTCCCGCCGGCATGCTGCTGGTCACCGGGCCGACCGGCTCGGGCAAGACCACGACCCTGTATGCCGCGCTCAACCGTATCAACCAGTCGCGCACCAAGATCATCACCGTCGAAGACCCCGTCGAGTACCGTCTGCCGCGCATCAACCAGGTGCAGGTCAACCCCAGGATCGGGCTGGACTTCGCGCGCGTGCTGCGCACCGCCCTGCGCCAGGATCCCGACGTCATCATGGTCGGCGAGATGCGCGACCGCGAAACCGCCGAGATCGGCCTGCGTGCGGCCATGACCGGGCACCTGGTGCTGTCGACCCTGCATACCAACTCGGCCCCGGCCACGGTGATGCGGCTGCTCGACATGGGCGCCCAGGGGTTCATGGTGGCCGCCGCCCTCGACGGCGTGCTCGCCCAGCGCCTGGTCCGGCGCATTTGCGATTCCTGTGGAGAAGACAAGGCGCCCGACCCGGCACAACTGGCCTGGCTGCGCGGCATGCTCGGCGAGCAGGCGGTCGACCGGATGCAGTTCCGGGCCGGTCGCGGCTGCGCCTATTGTTCCAACACCGGCTACCGGGGACGCATCGGCGTCTACGAGCTGCTGGAAATGGACGAAGAACTCACCGATGCCCTGCGCCGCATGGATACCGAATCCTTCAGTGAGCTGGCCCGCTCACGCCGGGGCTACCGTCCGTTGCTGGAGTGCGCGCTGGACTACGCCGCCGCCGGCATCACCTCGCTCGAAGAGGTCACGCGACTGGCCGGCGGCATCGACGTATTGCTCGACGAGCATATCGATACGGCAGAACTCACGGCGGAGGACGACTGATGCCGGCTTTCCAGTGGCAAGGGCGCAACTCACGCGGCCAGCTCGTCGACGGCCGCGTCGAGGCCGACGACAGCGACGCGGTCGCCGAGCAGTTATTGCGCCTGGATATCACGCCGATCGAGATCCAGACGGCCGCCGGGCGATCAAGCGCTTCCATATCGATCCGCCAGGGGCTGGGTCTGGATCAGCCCGATATCAATGATCTGATCCTGTTCACCCGCCAGATGTATACCCTGACCAAGGCGGGCGTGCCGCTGATGCGCGGCCTCAACAATGTCGCCGAATCCACCCGCAATCCAATGCTGCGCCAGGCCGTTCTCGATGTCGTCGACAGCCTGGAGTCCGGTCGCGAGCTGGCCGACGGGCTGGCCCAGAACCAGAAGATCTTTCCGCCGATGTTCGTCAGCATCGTGCGCGTGGGCGAGAACTCCGGCATGCTCGAGGATGCCTTTCTGCAACTGGTCAACTACCTGGAGCTGGAACGCGACTTCCGC
The DNA here is from genome assembly GCA_007123055.1 of Wenzhouxiangella sp. Taxonomy (GTDB): domain Bacteria; phylum Pseudomonadota; class Gammaproteobacteria; order Xanthomonadales; family Wenzhouxiangellaceae; genus Wenzhouxiangella. Next base: position 3,113 of record SKSJ01000067.1, read on the forward strand.
TCGCGCCTCAAGCAGGCCCTGCGCTACCCGGCCATGGTCATTGCCGCGATGTTCATCGCCGTAGCCATCCTGATGGTCTGGGTCATCCCGGTCTTCGCCGGTTTTTTCGCCCACCACGACGCCACGCTGCCATTGCCCACGCGCATCATCATCGGCGCCTCGGAGTTCACGGCCCAGTGGTGGTGGGTCATCCTGTTCGGCCTGATCGGCCTGCTGCTGGTCGTTCGGCAGTGGATCCGGACCGAATCCGGCCGCTATCGCTGGGATCGCTTCAAGCTGAAGATGCCGGTGGTTGGCAACATCCTGTTCATGGGGGCCATGGCCCGGTTTGCCCGGTCCTTCTCCATGACCTACCGCTCGGGTGTGCCGCTGATCCAGGGCCTGACCCTGGTGGCCCAGGCCGTGGAGAACGAGTACATCGGTCAGGCCGTCAACGACATGCGAACCGGCATAGAACGCGGTGAATCACTGTCGCGCACGGCAGCGGCCACCGGGCTGTTCTCGCCGCTGGTGCTGCAGATGATCGGCATCGGCGAAGAGACCGGCGATGTCGATGCCATGCTCACCGAAACAGCCGAATACTACGAACGTGAAGTCGACTACGACCTCAAGAACCTCAGTGCCTACATCGAGCCCATACTGCTGATCTTCCTGGCCGTCCTGGTGCTGATCCTCGCACTCGGCGTATTCCTTCCGATGTGGGACCTGGGCGCCGCGGCCCTCGGATAAGTCAATGCGAAACACCCACCCACCCGGCATTCAAGGCTTTTCCCTGCTCGAACTGGTCATCGTCATCATCCTGGTGGTGCTGCTGTTCACGGTCGCCCTGAACCGGCTTGCCCCGTTGCGCGGCGACGCCGAAGCGGCGCACGTGGCCACCGTGATCGGTTCCCTGCGCTCGGCCATTGGCATGGAAGCGGCCTCAAGAGTGGTACGAGAAGGTCCGCAAGGGCTGGCCGAGCTCGAGGGCATCAATCCGATGACCTTGCTGCAGGAAGTGCCGGAACAGTATGTCGGCATCCGTCGCACGGGCCAGTCCAATGACATTCCGGCCGGTGCATGGTACTTTGATGACGACGTCGGGGTACTGGTCTACCGGGTCCGGTTCCCCCAGTACCTGGAAGACAGCCCGACGGCACCGGTCGAGCTTCGATGGCAGGTGCGACTGCAGTTCGAGGATCTGAGCGAGAGCGGTGCCTTCGACCCGGAGCAGGACCGGGTGCGAGGCCTGGGATTGCGATCGCTTCATGATCACCGGTGGACTGCACCGCAAGGCTCGCAGATGCAGGATCTGGTCGCGGATTAGCCGCGCCGCCTGCCAGCGACAGAGCCTGACAGAATACCAATGAAACCAGCACAATCAGCCAGCACCGAACCGGCTGCCAAAGCCCGCGATGTTCGCCGAGTCCGATTGCGACGACTGCGGCTTGGCATCCTGTCCTGGATCATGGCCTTTGCCCTGGCCCTCTATGGCTGGGCGCTGGGAATGCTCGACATGACCCTGGTCCAGTTCGCGGTGGTCGGCCTGCTGGTCATGGTGATGGTGTTTGTCATGCACGTCGCTATCCGCACCGGCTGGACCGAACGCTTCCGCGATCCCAGCCTGACCCTGCCCCACATCCTGGCCGCCACCTTCGTGACGCTCTATGTCATCGGCCATGCCGACCAGGCACGCCCCATCCTGCTGATGCTGTTCGTCGTCGCCGGCTTTTTCGGCGTCTTCCAGTTGCGCAAGGATCAGTACATATTCGTTGCCCTGGTGGCCGTGTTCGGTTTCGCCATGATCATTCTCGGCGAAATCGTCGGTACCGAGGACGTTGAACGACGCTCGCTGTTGTTGCTGGAGCTGGGCGTATTCACGGTCGTCATGTTCTGGATCGCTTTCATCGGCTCCTACGTCGCCGCCCTGCGGCGCAAGCTCAGCCAGCACAATCGCGACCTGGAAGTCGCCTCCGGCCACCTGCAGCACCTGGCCCAGCACGACGAGCTCACCGGCCTCCCGAACCGGCGCGAACTCATTGCCCGGCTGCAGTTGGCGCACGCCACCGCCGAAGCCGGCGACCAGACCTTCAGCGTGGCGGTGCTCGATCTCGACCACTTCAAGCAAGTCAATGATCGCTATGGCCACCAGGCCGGCGACGAGGTACTGACGGCGTTTTCCCGCCGGGTACGCGATGTCCTGCGTGGCGGCGACCAGGTCATGCGCATCGACGACTCCCTGCCGGAAATCGGCCGATTCGGCGGCGAGGAATTTCTCGCCATTCTCCCCGGCACCGACCTCGAGGGCGCCCGTCTGGCTGCCGAAAGACTGAGGCAAACCGTTGCCGAGAAGCCTTTCGAGACGGCTGCCGGCACCATCGATTGCACCGTATCGATCGGACTGGCCGAATACCGGCCCGGTGAACCGGTTCATCACACGGTAGGCCGCGCCGACGAGGCCTTGTACCGGGCGAAGACCGGTGGTCGCAACCGGATCGTCACGGCAACTGATTCATGACCCCCGGCGATATCCTCATGCTGACCGCCCTGTTGGTGGTGATGCTGGTGGCCATGGCCCTTCTGGTCTCCGGCCTGGGGCTCGTAGCGCACGCATTGCTCGGACCGGTTTCACCGCCGAACGAAACTGTCCGTGACAAACGGCCCTGGCGGGTCGAGCACCTGGTCTACCGCCATCACCGCATCGCCGGAACGCTGATCACGCTGGGCAGCGCCTGGTTCCTGTGGCAGTTCTTTCAGGGGCCCATCAATGGACTCGCCGACTCAGCCTGGTCGATCCTCTGGTGGGGCCTGGCCGCCGCCCACGCCTGCACCTTGCTGATTGGTCTGGTCATCCTGTTCAGACCCAGCCGGCTCAAGCCGATCGAAAGCCTGGCCAACCGGCGCTACGATCTCGGCCTGACCTCGGCACCAGTCAATGCAACCCGCAGCCCGGCCCTGCACGGACTCCTCATCGCCGGTATTGCCGCGGTGGTGCTGGTGGGCATGTCACTCCTGCTGCTCGAGCGGCTCGGGTGGATGAATTGACTCGGCTGGATGAATGGAAGAGTGCGATGCGTTTCAGCCCGTCACAAGGTGACAAAAAGCGGCAGGTCGCCCCGGAATCATTCCGTGAACCGCATCACTGTATTTCAGCTGGTTTTAGGCTGAACCTGACGACACCGGGTTGTTTCAATCCTGGCACGAAAGCTGCATATCTAGCCTCGGTTGATGCATTCTGGTGTCACCCCGGGTCCCGTGGGCTGACTGCGGTCGCCGGCGGAACCAAACCAGGCCGAAACCCGACCGCGGTCGGCATCGGCAAGAGAAAACCCCTACCAACTCCCAAGGAGATAGTTACATGAACATGAACGTCCGTACCAACCAGGGTGGTTTTACCCTGATCGAACTGGTGATCGTTATCGTGCTGCTGGGTATTCTGGCCGCTGTGGCCGTGCCGCGGTTCCTTGACCTGTCCGAAGAGGCAGCCGATGCCGCCTGTGACGGAGTCCGGGGCGCAGTCCTCGCTCAAGCTGCCATTAATATTGCAGACCCGGACATCAACGGGATTGGTGGCAAGGGAAGCGCGCAGGACGTAGTCGACAACATTGTTTCCGATGCCACCTTCGATGTTACCGATGACGTAGTTACCGCCACTTTGCCGAGTGAAGATGTATGCCCTCCTATTGATCTTGGCACAAGCGGTTTTGATCTGGTTGAATGATTATCTGAGGAATAGTAGATCCAATAATCCGGAATTGAGACCCCGCCACTGTGCGGGGTTTTTTTCGGGTGACAGGTTCTGGGTTCTAGGATCCAGGTCCTAGGTGCAAGATCAATGACCGCCGACTGGGTGTGTCTTCAACTCTCAGGGCATTTCAGGCGCTTCATTCCAGCTTCCTTCTGACACCGGATTATCGGTCGTTTCGAAGCCGAGGCAGGACGACTGGCGCCCCAGGCAGGCATCGGACAGATACACACTGCAGGCATTCCCACCCCAGAAGCCCCGCAGACTGATTTCAGTCACGTCAGTAGCCGCGAAACCGCTACCCAGCTCGAGTACCACATCGTGAACGTTGTAAAGCGGATTCGAGGCATCCGCCGAACAAGCGCTGTCGCCCTGCGCCATGTCGATATCACACTGCACGGTCCCGCCGGCATGAGTGACACTAACGCGAACCCAGGCCGCACCCGCGGGAGGGGTGCCATCCACCAGATCGAATCCCGTAACAAAGTAAACCGAATCACCGGCAGTAAACGGATCGGTGATGACGCTGCCGTCGGCACTCCCGGGATTGGTGGGGTTGGGTCCGGTGCACTGCGGATTGCGCCGGATCTCCATGACACCGGGCTGGACAAAACCGCCAAATTGCGGATCCTCCCAGGCGTTCGCATTCTCAAAGATACTATCGAATTCACCGTCACCGGTCATGATCGGCACCCGGGCGGCAACAACCCGGCTGGCCGATCCGCTGGTGCCGCGAATCCGAACCCGGCACCCGTCGTTCTCTTCATCACCGCCTGCAACGAAATTGCTCTCGAGAACCTGAAAGCCACCACTGCCCTCGATGCTGCCACCCGCCCCCTGGAGTGAGTCGTCACAGTATGCTTCGGCATCACCGACGTCCTGCAGCCGCTTCGCAGCCCACTCGATGCCGCTTTCGGCCATGAACAGGGCGGCCGAGGCCTGTACGTGGTCAGCCGCGCCGCGGGCGCCGGAGGTGCTCATGGAAACGATGGCCGCGGCCATGGCGACGAAAACCACCAGGAAGACCACCAGGACGATGGCCATGAAACCCTGCTGCCGGTGATGGGTCATTCCGCGCATGACGAGACGTTCCTCAGGTAAACGACCTGCTGCCAGTTCAGGCTCGGCTGGGTCGTGAAGGTGACGCGCAGGTAGCAGGCGCCTTCGTGCTCGACCGGACCTTGCGGGTTGAAATTCGACACCCCGCCGGCCAGCACCGCGCCATTCAGGGTAAGATCCTGTCCGTTCAGACCGATCGTCACCTCGGCACCATCCGGACGAACGAATTCAAGGCCGTCATTGACCTCGAAATCGGCACTCATGCGCACCTCGCGTGAAATCCGCTCCAGAGCCAGCATGGCCTCGCGCTCGACTGCCGCGGTTTCCTGCTGCTGGGTGAAGGCGTTGAAGCCGGACATCAGCATGGGCAGCGACACGGCGGCCAGAATACTCACCAACACGACCACCAGGATCAGCTCGATAAGTGTAAAGCCGCGGTGGTGATCGATACTGCGATGTTTCTTCGGGCCCATGACGATCAGTTCCCCAGCCGGGTGACCAGCGTGCGGATGGTGTGACTGGTGCCGTTCGGTCCCTCCGCAGTCACCACGATAACCTGATAATCATCCGGGGCCTCACTCCCCCAGTCCTCGAAACCGGTATTCACCGACCAGTCTCCGGGCACCTGGCAAAAGGTCAGCGAAGGATCGCCGACACACGGGTCACTGCCCGGAAA
>SKSJ01000164.1 GCA_007123055.1 Wenzhouxiangella sp.
GGCGTGCCGACGGGCATGGCGATGTCGACGGCGTGATAGCTCGACGGCTGGTTGTGGCTGAACTCCCCGCCGAAGGCCTGGCCGATGCGGAAGCGTTCGCCCGCGGCGAACGGCGCGCGGTACGGTCGCTCAGGCCGGTGGTCGGCGTCCGGTCGACCGGGGAGGGATCCGGTCTTCAATCGATAGGCCCATGAGCGGTAAGGGTCCAGGGGACCGATGGTCACCAGTTCACGTTCTTCGAGCGCGTCGAGCACGAACAGCCTCGGCAGCTCGGGCTCGCTGACCACGTTGTCTTCCTCGGCGAACTCCACCCGCACCGTCAGCGGCCCGTGCGTGCGATTGCGAAACCACCATACCGGCGAATCATCCGGCCCGCGCTGACGCACATCGAGCATCGCCTCGGGTTCCGCCACCGCCCGCTGAATGGTGACCTCGCGCTCGGTCACTGGCTGACGATCGGTGAAATGGGTGATGCCGTCGTCGTCTTCGTAGATGTAGATGGTCTGGGCGGGTGCTGTTACCGGAACCAGTGCCAGCAATCCCGCCAGGAGCAGGATCAACAGCGCAGTGGACGGGAAAAAGGTGGAACGGTAAAAGGGAAAAGGGAAAACACCGGCTTCGGCCATGCCAAAGCAGCCGCCCCAACGCCCACCGACTACTTCCCTTTCACCTTTCACCTTTCACCTTTTACCCGAGTGCCTCAGCACTCGATCACATTCACCGCCAGCCCGCCACGCGAGGTCTCCTTGTATTTCGACTTCATGTCGCGGCCGGTATCGCGCATGGTCTTGATGACCTTGTCGAGAGACACACGGTGCTTGCCGTCGCCGGCCAGGGCCATACGGGCGGCGTTGACGGCCTTGACCGATCCCATGGCATTGCGCTCGATGCAGGGGATCTGCACCAGGCCGGCAACCGGGTCGCAGGTCAGACCCAGGTTGTGTTCCATGCCGATCTCGGCGGCGTTTTCGACCTGGCTCATGTCGCCGCCGCGCGCGGCGGTCAGCCCGCCGGCGGCCATCGAGCAGGCCACGCCCACTTCGCCCTGGCAGCCGACCTCGGCACCGGAAATCGAGGCATTTTCCTTGTAGAGAATGCCGATGGCACCCGCGGTGAGCAGGAACTCGATCACGCCGTCTTCGCTGGAACCGGGCACGAAGCGCCGGTAGTAGTGCAGCACCGAAGGAATGATGCCGGCCGCCCCGTTGGTCGGTGCGGTGACCACCCGACCGCCCGCGGCGTTCTCCTCGTTGACGGCCAGCGCGTAGAGATTGATCCAGTCGAGCTGATCGAGGTCGTCCTTCTCCGCACGCTCGTTGAGCTTGCGGAAGAGCTCCGGCGCGCGTCGTGTCACCTTCAGGCCGCCGGGGAGGTAACCGCTCTGCCGGATGCCGCGATCGACGCATTCCTGCATCGCCCGCCAGATAGTCAGCAGACCCTCACGGATCTCTTCTTCGTTGCGCCAGGCCTTCTCGTTTTCCAGCATCACCTCGGCGATGCGCATGTCATTCTCGCGACAGATGGCCAGCAGCTCGTCACCGGAGGAGAACGGATATTTCAGCGGGGTTTCGTCGGCAACGATGCGATCGGCCGCCGCCTCGTCGGCATTGACCACGAAACCGCCACCGACCGAGTAGTACTCGCCTTCGAGCAACTCGTTACCCTCCCCGTCAAAGGCGGTGAAACGCATGCCGTTGGGATGGTGCGGCAAGGTCTCGCGTTTGTGAAAGACGAGGTCCTTGCGGGCGTCGATGCAAACTTCATGGTGACCGGCCAGCCGGAGCTTGCCGTTGGCGGCAAACTGCTCCATGCGCTCGGGGATGTGGTCCGGGTCAACCTGGTCGGGCAACTCGCCCTCCAGGCCCAGAATCACTGCCTTGTCGGTGCCGTGCCCGCGGCCGGTGTGGCCGAGCGAGCCGTACAGACCGATCTTCAACCGGGCCACTTCCTCCAGGCAACCGGCTTGTTCGAGCCGCTGAACGAAAATGCCGGCGGCGCGCATCGGTCCCACCGTGTGCGAGCTCGACGGGCCGATGCCGATCTTGAACAGGTCGAAAATACTGACAGCCATGCCGTGATATCCACCAATCTTGAATCTGGTTCAATTCTACGCGCTGCCCCCGTCTCCCGCGACTGGACGCACAAACGCTACAATGAAATACTTGGCCACCGCATTGAAACCCGGGTTATCCCCATGACGCTCAAGCTCTACACACGGCCGGACTGCAGTCTCTGCGACAAGGCCCAGGCCCTGCTGGCCGAGGGCGGTTTCGGCAGCGCCTACGAGTTGGTCGACATCGAAACCGACGTCGAACTGCTCCAGCGATACGGCAACCAGATTCCGGTTTTGTTCAACCCCGAGACCGGGGAGAAGCTGGCCTGGCCGTTTACCGCCTCGCAGGTGCGCGACCTGGTCGAAGACTAGTGGCCATATCGCATATCGATGCAGCTCGCTTCGAGCAGGCGCTGCTGGCCGGCATCGCCAACGTGTTCCGGCGACGCGACTACATCAATTCCATCAACGTCTTTCCGGTCGCCGACTCGGACACCGGCACCAACCTCGCCTTTACGCTGGCCAGCGTGCGCCAGGCCATCGAGGGAGGCGAAACGGACAGCCTGCCCGACCTGCTCGATCGGGTGGCCGAGGCCGCGCTTGACGGTGCCCGCGGCAATTCCGGCGCCATCATGGCACAGTATTTCCAGGGACTGAGCGACTCGAGTCGTGACTACCAGGTCCTCGATTCCGGTCGCCTGGCCCGGGTCTCGAGCGCCGGCGCGGAATCTGCCTGGGGCGCGATGTCCGACCCCGTGCCCGGCACCCTGCCCACCGTGCTGGAGGACTTTGCCGACGAGCTCAGCCGACTCGCCGCCGACGGTGTCGAGGACATTCGCGAGATGTTCCGCCAGGGACTCAGGCGGGCACGCCGATCGCTGGCCGGCACGCCCGAGCAACTGGCCGCCCTCAAGGAGGCCGGGGTTGTCGATGCCGGTGCCCAGGGCTTTGTCGACCTGCTCGAGGGCGTATGGCGCTACATGCGCAGCGGCCGCGTACCGGACATGGCCAGCCTGGCACAGGCCGGCGCCACCCGTTCGGCGGCCGCCCGTTCCGGCAACACCGCACCGGACAGTCACCGTTTCTGTACCGAGTGCCTGATCGAGGGTGACGGCATAGATGTGGCCGCGCTGCGCCGGGAACTCGAGAACCAGGACGCCAGCTCACTGGTCGTCGCCGGAGGCCAGCGAAGAGCGCGCGTGCATATTCACACCGACAGCCCCGGTGAGGTGTTTCGCATCTGCGGCGATTTCGGTGAAATCCGCCAGCAGAAGGCCGACGACATGACCCGCCAGCATGGCTTGATGAACCATGCCGGCCAGGTGGCCATCGTCACCGACTCGGCCGCCGACCTGCCCGAAGAGGAAATCGACCGACTCGGCATCCACGTGGTGCCGGTGCGGCTGAACTTCGGCGACGAGGAGTTTCTCGACAAGCTCACCATCAGCCCGGCCGAGTTTTACCAGCGCCTGGAGAGTGCCGAGACCCATCCCCAGACCTCACAGCCGCCACCGGCCGATTTTCGGCGCCAGTTCGAGTTGCTGACCTCGCATGGGCTGGATGTACTCGGCGTGCAACTGTCGAGCACCCTGAGCGGCACCCTGCAGGCGGCCGAGAACGCCGCCGAACGGGTCGATCCCGAGCGCATCGAGATCTTCGACACCCGCAATGCCGCCTGCGGCCAGGCACTGGCCGTGCTGTGGGCGGCCGAAGCGGCGGCAAAAGGCTGGGAACGGGTGGCCATTCGCTCACGTCTGCGCGAGACCATCGGCCAGTTCAAGACCTACGCGCTGGCCCGCGACCTGTCCTGGGGGGTGCGCGGCGGGCGGGTGAAGCCCTGGATGGAAAACCTGGCGCGCCGGCTGCGCCTCAACCCGGTACTCACCGCCACGCCCGACGGACGGCTGGGCGCACGCGGCGTGATCGCCGGGCGGGCAAACACCGTCGAACGCTTCGGCCGCTATCTGCTCAAGCGCATGGATGCCGACCTGACCTACCGGATCATCATCAGCCATACCGATGCCGCCGAAGACGCCCGCGCACTGCGTCGGCAGATTCTTGCCGGGCACCCGGAAATCGATGCCTGCTGGATTGTCGAGGCCAGCCCGGCCGTGGGCGCCCACGCCGGCCCGGGCACCCTGATCGCCGGCATGCACCCGTGGCAACCGCCGGAGCGCAAACGTGACTGAGCTGTTTCTCGCCGCCGTGGCCGGCTACCTGCTCGGCTCGATCTCCGGCAGCCTGCTGCTGGGCCGGTTGCGCGGAGTCGACATTCGCCAGCTCGGTTCCGGCAATGCCGGCGGCACCAACGCCTTGCGCACGGTGGGCTGGAAGTTCGCGCTGGGCGTGGTGCTGATCGATGTCGGCAAAGGCGCGGTAGCGGCCGGACTGGTGCCGCTGGCATTGCTCGGGCTGCCATTGACCGTGATCGATTTTCATACGCTGGCGGCCACCGCCAGCCTTGCGGCCGTTCTGGGACATGTCTGGCCGCTGTACTTCCGCTTCCGCGGCGGCAAGGGAGCCGGCACCGCCGTCGGCGCCGTGGCCGTGGTCGCGCCCTGGTGCCTGGCACCCTTGCTGCTGGTCTGGGTCATCACCATCGTCGGTACCGGCTACGTCGGCCTGGCCACCATCCTGGCCGGTCTGAGCATCGTGCCGGCCATGTGGCTGCTCGGCCCCGAGGAACTGCCGCCGGCACTGGGTGCACTGGCCATCGCACTCGCCATCGTGCTGGTCTACACCCACCGCGACAACCTGTCGCGCATGCGCTCGGGTTCCGAAAACCGTTTCGAGAAAGCCCGCCTGGTTCGCCGTCGCAGGAAACCCGAAGAAAGCGATGAGTCCTGAGCTCAATGAACTCTACGTGCGCCTGGCCGACGGCCGGCGTCACAATGGGGCCGGGCTGGCCGATGAACTCGGCATCAGCCGGGCGGCCGTATGGAAACGCATCGAATCGCTGCGCCGTATCGGGCTGCCCGTGGAAGGCACGGCCGGCGACGGTTACCGCATCGCCCACCCCATCGAACTGCTCGACGCCGACGCCATCCGGCAGCACTTGAACGCGCCATCGATCGAGCTCGAGGTGGTCGGGGCGGTGGACTCGACCAATGCCCGACTGGCGGCTCGCACACCGGTACATGGCCATGCGCTGGTCGCCGAGGCACAGAAAGCCGGCCGCGGTCGGCGTGGGCGCGAGTGGCTGTCGCCGCCGGGCGGCATCTACCTGTCGCTGGGATGGCACTTCGAATCCGGCCTGGCCGGCCTCTCGCCGCTCAGCCTGGTCGTGGGCATGGCGGCCGCCCGGACCCTGCGCGAGGCCGGGGCGGATGCCGTCGGGGTCAAGTGGCCCAACGATTTGTTTATCAGTGACGCCAAGCTGGGCGGCTGCCTGGTCGAGGTCAGCGGTGCGGCCGAGGGGCCCTGCCAGGCCATCATCGGCATCGGCATCAACCTGGAATTGCCCGAGTCCTCCGCCCTTGATCAACCATGGACCTGCCTGAGCCGACATGTCGATGGATTTTCACGCAACCGGCTCATTGCCGGCCTGCTCACCCGGCTGGCCGAGGACTTGCCACAACTCGACCAGTCGGGATTCGATGCCTTCGCCGGTCAATGGCGTCAGTTCGATGCACTGGCCGGCCGCAAGGTCCACGTGAGCATGGCCAGGGGCGAGAATTTCGGGGGTCTGGCCGAAGGGATCGATGACCAGGGCCGACTGCTGGTTCAACATGGCGACCGCATCCAGGCCTTGGCCAGCGGCGAGGTCAGTGTCCGTGGCCGGTGACTGGGTGATCGACCTGGGGCATAGCCGGATCAAGTGGGCCCGTGCCGCCAACGACGGCCTGCTCGACCAGGCCGGCAGCAGCCCGGTGGATCAGCCCGGACCGCTGGAAACCCTGCTGCTGAATTCCCCGGGCGACCGGGTCTGGGCTTCCGCACAGTCGCGCCCCGAAACGGTTGACTGGCTGTCTGCCCTGGCCCGCGAACGCGGGCTGGAATTAACCGTCCTCGCCACCGGCAATGTCGAACTGCCGGTCGCGCCGGCCTATGCCGGGCTGGGTTCGGACCGCTGGCTGGCCATGCAATGGCCGTGGCAACAGACCGGCTCGGCCCTGTGCGTGATCGACTGCGGAACAGCGCTGACGGTCGATGTCATCGACGATGACGGCCGGCATCGCGGCGGCTGGATCATGGCTGGCCTGGCCACCGCACGGGCCAGCCTGCTGGCGAAAGCCCCGGGCCTGCCGCGCCTGCCCGCTGCGGCCAGGGCGGAAGAGCATCCGGCCCGTGACAGCACACAGGCGATTGTCAGCGGCACGGCGTTGCAACTGGCCGGCGCCATCGAGCGCGCCGTCGACGCGGCAGCCGCTGAACTTGGTACCGATCCCGCAGTCTGGATCACCGGAGGCGATGCGGCCGCTATCATGCCCATGACGAGAATCCAGGCCACGACCGACGAGCACCTGGTGCTGCGCGGGCTGGCCATGACGGTCAATCGATGCTGAACGAAACAAACTCAAAATTCCGACTCGACTGGCGCTGGGCGGCGCTGGGCCTGCTGGCACTCAATATCGCCGCCGGCTTCGCCTTCCTGCTCGTCGAACCAGCGGTCGAGAGCGAAACGGTGGAGATCCCACCGCTGCAAGCGGGCGTGAACCAGCCACAACTGGTCGCCGAGATTGTCACCTCGGCGACGTCCGAACCAACGGGGCCGAGCTGTTACACCATCGGCCCGCTGCCCACCCTGCTGGCCCAACAGCGCGGTGAAGAACGTTTGCGGCCTTTCGTTTCCGAACTGCGCCTGCGCCAGACCAGCGCCGACCACGACCGCGGCTGGTGGGTCTACCTGCCGGCCTCGAACCGCTCGGACGCCCTGCAGCTGACCCGGCAGTTGGCCGAAGCCGATGTCGAGGACTACTACGTGGTCGCCGGCGGCGACATGGAGAACTCCGTTTCCGTCGGGCTGTACCAGAGCATCGACAATGCCCGCAATCGACAGGCACGCATCCGCTCGCTGGGTTTCAATGCCCAGATGGAAGTGCGTCGCGAACAGATTCCGCAGTTCTGGATCGACTACCGCGTCGAACCCGGCGAGGATCCGCCCTGGCGTTTCATCCTCCGGGCCTCCCCGGGGGCGCAACGCATGACCATCCCCTGTTTCCGGGAAAACAATGGCGATGAGCCCGGAGCCGCAGAGGACTGACCATGGAGTTCCGCCTGACCGCAAGCATCTTCGCCGGCCCGGCCGGGCCGTGGCTGCGACTGATGCGTTTCGATCGTCCGATCGGTATCGCCCTGTTGCTGTGGCCGACCTGGTGGGGGCTGTGGTTCGCGGCTGGCGGCGTACCCAGCCTCAAGAACCTGGTGATCTTCACGCTCGGCGTCATCGTCATGCGCGCAGCCGGCTGCGTAATCAACGATGTGGCCGACCGCCATCTCGACCCGCATGTCAGCCGCACCTGGGACCGGCCGATCGCCGCCGGTGAAATCAGTGCCCGCCAGGCACTGATGCTGTTCTTCGGCCTGCTCGCCATCGCCCTGGCACTGGTGTTGCTGACCAACCGGCTGACCATCCTGATGGCCTTCTTCGGTGCCCTGCTGGCCGGCACCTACCCGTTCTTCAAGCGTTTCACCCACTTCCCGCAACTGGCACTGGGTGCGGCCTTCAGTTGGGCCATTCCGATGGCCTTTGCCGCCGAGGCCGGCAGCGTGCCGCAACTGGCCTGGTGGCTGTTCGCCGTCAACTTCATCTGGACGGTGATCTACGACACCGAATACGCCATGGCCGACCGCGAGGACGACCTGAAGGTCGGCGTCAAATCCACCGCCATCGCATTCGGCCGGGCCGATGTGCCCATCCTCGGCGCGCTGATGGGCATCGTCACCGCCCTGCTGGTGATCATCGGCCTGCACTTCATTCCGCACCCGGCCTGGTTCACCGCCGTGGCCATCGCCTTCATCCTCTTCCAGATCCAGCTCTGGCGCATCCGCGATCGCAACCCGGCAGTGTGCTTTCGTACATTCCTGAGCAATCACTGGGTGGGGATGGTGATCTGGCTGGGCGCCGCAATAGCCCTACACCAGTATCAGGTTCAAATTTCACCCCCCTGACACCCAACGCCTGACACCCTCCGCCACGCCCCATCACGCCCGCCCCTTCACACTTCACACTTCACACTTCACACTTCACACTTCACACTTCACACTTCACACTTCACACTTCACACTTTCCTACGCCCGCGCCACCACCCAGACATCCACGCGCTGCACGCCGTCGCGCTTGAGCACCCGGGCACACTCGTCCAGGGTGGAACCGGTGGTCATGACGTCATCGACCAGAACGATGTGAGCCGGGGCCGGCATCGAGCGCATCCGGAAGGCACCACGCACGTTGCCGCCGCGCCGCTCGGCCGGCAGCTCCGACTGGGCGGCGGTAGCACGCCTCCTGCGCAACAGCGGATACCACGGCAACCCGCGGAAATGACGTGACAGGTCCGCGCACAACAGTTCGGCCTGGTTGAATCCGCGACCCAGGCGCCGCCGCCAGTGCAACGGCACCGGCGCCATCAGGTCCGGACGCGGGGCGCCCTGCGCGGACAGACGACGGGCCAGCAGGCCGGCAAGCACACGACCGGCGGCGAGATCATGGCGAAACTTGAAGCGCCTGACCAACCGCTCGATGCTGCCGCGATAGGCAAAGCCGGCATAGGTACGATCGAAAGCGGGCAGGCGGCGAGTGCATCGACCGCACAATTCGACATCCTGCACCAGTTCCAGCGCACAGCGCCGGCAGGATGCGTTCAGCTTCGGCAAGTCGCGCTCGCAGCCGGCACAGCAATCCAGCCCCGCTCGTGCAGCCATGCCGCACACCACGCAAACCGGCGGCAACAGCAAATGCTCCAGTCCGTTGATCGCATGCCGTGCCACCGGCAATGGACTTTTCATGTCCGCAACCCCATTTGATCACTGGTTCGCCCGGGCAGATTATCATCCACCGTTCATGAATGACGAACACCGCCATACCCGTCAACGCTTTCATGCCGCCGCCGCACATTACGACCGGCATGCCGTTGTCGCAACCGAAGCCGCCAGCCGCCTGGTCGAGCGCCTCGACGGTTTGCGATTCGAGCCGGGCGCGATTCTCGACCTGGGATGCGGTACTGGATTACAGGCTCGTACGTTGCATGAGCGCTTCCCCAGGGCCCGCGTTGTGGCCGTTGATTCTGCCCGGGGCATGCTCGAACGCGCACGTCGGCGGCGCGGACGCTGGCGGCGACGCTTTGAAGTGCTGGCAGCCGATGCCGAATCACTACCACTGGCCGATGCCAGCATCGACCTGGTCTTTTCGAGCATGGTGCTGGAATGGTGTCGCGATCCCGAACGCGTACTGCACGAACTGCGCCGCGTCATGTCCCCAGGCGGACTGTTGCTGATGGCGACCATCGGCCCCGACACCCATCGTGAGTTGCATCCGCTGGTGGCCGAGGGCTCCCGGGCCATGACCGGCGGCAATGTCATCCACGCCATGCGCCTCGGCGACCTGCTGATCCGAACCGGCTTTCGCGAACCGGTCGCCGACAGCGACTGGCTGACCAGCACGCACCCCGACCTCGACAGTCTGCTCGAGGACCTGCGCCATACCGGCACGGATCTGCATGACGGGATCGATGCGGACCGCATGTCGGCGGCATTTCCCGCAACTTCCGGAGACGGAGAGCGGTACTCGCTGACCTGGGAAATCGTTTACGCATCGGCCTGGGCGCCGGAAGACGGCCAACCCGTTCGCTCCGACCAGGGAGAAATCGCCAGCATCCCGGCCACCAATATTCCCGTCCGCAAACGGTAAGGCGCTTCTGAAATCATCGGCCGGCATGGTATTCTTGTCGGCCCGATCCATCACCTTCAACTAGCAGCGGAAAGCACCATGTCAGAGCAGCAAAAGCAGATCGATGCCCACAACCAGGCCACCAACGAGTTCATCGAGCTCGCCAACCAGATGGTCAATGACCGTGGTTTCGACAGCAAACTGGTCTCCGCCGCGCTGATGGCCGCCTCCGGCGTCTACGCCACGTTCATTGCCGCTGGCAACCAGGGCTTTCTCGCGCCAGGCGGCGTCGACAAGGTCGCCGAGATGTACAAGAACAACCTGACCTACATCCAGCAGCGCAAGAAGGAAGAACTGGAAGCCCAGGGCCTCCAACCCAAGCCGATAGCCGAAGCACAGACACCCGGCGAACAGGACCAGTCCTGACCCGTTGCATCCCGGGCCCTTAGCTCAGTTGGTCAGAGCAGCCGACTCATAATCGGTAGGTCGCTGGTTCAAGTCCAGCAGGGCCCACCACCTGCGCACCGGAGTCCGGGATCGGGCTCCGGTCATCCCGCTCTCCCCGTCACCGCGCGGGTCCATCGGTCCGGATGACGCGAAACCCTGTGATAATCTTTTCCAGGGATCTGTGCGCTGGTGAATGCTCACCGGCGCATTGCCGTTTCACCCACAACCACGTTTTGGGAATGTCATGCTGAATCTGGATCTTTCGGGGCGGCGCGCACTGGTGTGTGGCGCCAGCCAGGGCATCGGGGCCGCCACGGCCCGGGTACTGGCCGACTGCGGCGCCGTGGTGACGCTGGTCTCGCGCAGCAAGGAGAAACTGGCCGCAAGGTGCGAGGAACTGCCGGGCCACGGCCACGATGTTCTGGCCATGGATCTGGGCAACCCGGATGATCTTGCCGAACACATGCCGAAACTGGCCGAAGGCGGCTATCACATCCTGGTACACAACTCCGGCGGCCCTCCCGCGGGACGGGCCATCGACGCCGATCCAGCCGAATTCGAGGCCGGATTCCACCAGCACCTGATTGCCGGCCAGCGCCTTGCCCAGACGCTGGTTTCAGGCATGCGTGAGGCTGGCTACGGGCGCATCGTCAACATCATCTCGACCTCGGTGAAAGAACCGATTCCGGGGCTGGGCGTGTCCAACACGGTGCGCGGTGCGGTGGCGGCCTGGGCCAAGACCCTCTCGCGCGAACTGGGGCCCGACGGCATCACGGTCAACAACGTCCTGCCCGGCTTCACCGAAACGCCGCGCCTGGAGAACCTGGTCGCCGGCAAGGCCGGCAAGCAGAACGCCAGCGAAGAGGAGGTGCGCGCGGCCATGCTCGCGCAAGTGCCGCTGGGGCGTTTCTGCAAGCCGGAGGAAACCGCCGCGGCCATCGCCTTTCTGTGCTCGCCACTGGCCGGCTACATCACCGGCATCAACCTGCCGGTCGACGGCGGCCGGCTCGGCAGCTTGTAAATGCACGTTCTGAACTACATCGGCGGTGAGTTCGCACCAGCCCACTCGGGACAGAAACTGCCGGTATTCGAACCGGCGACCGGGCGGCAGTATGCCGAGGTGGCCGAGTCGGGCAAGCGCGACATCGACCGGGCCATGCTCGCCGCCGAACAGGCTTTCGGAGACTGGTCAGCGCTGCTCCCCGACGAACGCGCGCAATGGCTGAACCGCCTGGCCGGTGCGGTCGAAGCCCGGGCCGACGAACTGGCCGAAGCCGAGAGCATCGACACCGGCAAGCCGCTGAAACTCGCCGCCACGGTCGACATCCCGCGAGTGGTCAGCAACCTGCGCTTCTTTGCCGCCGCGGCCAGCCAGTTCTTCAGTGAAGCGCACGACATGGGGCCGGCCGGTTTCAACTACACCCTGCGCCAGCCCGTGGGTGTTGTCGGCGCCATCTCGCCGTGGAACCTGCCGCTGTATCTCATGAGCTGGAAGTTCGCGCCGGCACTGGCCGCCGGCAACACGGTGGTCGCCAAGCCCTCGGAAGTCACACCGGTCAGCGCCTGGATGCTGGCGCGCATCGCCGACGAGATCGGTTTTCCGGCCGGGGTACTCAACATCGTTCACGGCTCCGGCGACAGCGCCGGGCAGTCCCTGTCGTCCCATCCATTGCTCAAGGCCCTGACCTTTACCGGATCGACCCGCGTCGGTCGTCACCTGGCCTCTGAACTGTCGCCGCGCTTCGTCAAGCTGGCGCTGGAGATGGGCGGCAAGAACCCGACGATCGTGTTCGACGATGTCGACCTCGACACCACGGCCGATGAAGTCGTGCGCGCGGCGTTTTCCAATCAGGGCCAGATCTGCCTGTGCGGCTCGCGCATTCTGGTGCAGGAAGACATCTACAAGGCATTCCGCGACAAGCTCGTCGAGCGCACCGGCAGGCTGGTCGTCGGCGATCCGCTCGAAGACGGCACCGACCAGGGTGCGGTGGTCTCCCGGGCCCAGTTCGACAAGGTGATGGGCCACATCGAGCAGGCCCGTGAGGCCGGCAGCAACATTCTTGTCGGCGGCAGTTCCGCGCAGCCGGGCGGACGCTGCGACGGTGGCTGGTTCATCGAGCCGACCCTGATCGAGGGCCCGGGGCCGGATGCTGCGATCAACCAGGAAGAAGTCTTCGGACCGGTGGCCACCCTGATCCCCTTCATCGACGAGACAGAGGCGCTGGCCATCGCCAATGGCGTCGATTACGGGCTGGCCGCCTCGGTCTGGACCCGCGATCTGAATCGTGCGCACCGCATGGCGGCGCGGCTGGAAGCCGGTATCATCTGGATCAACTGCTGGATGAAACGCGATCTGAGAACCCCCTTCGGCGGCCACAAGGCTTCGGGCCTGGGCAAGGAAGGCGGCTTCGAGGCGATGCGGTTTTTCACCGAGCCGAAGAATGTATGCGTGGCGATTGGGGGAAGACGGGAAACGTAAGACGTAAGACGGGAAACGGTGACCGTGATGGGATGAGCGCCCTTGTTTACCGTCTTCCGTCTTCCGTCTTCCACCTTCCGTCTCACGTCTTCCCTTTTACCTCAAGAGCAATCAACAGAAAGTGACGTCATGAGTAGCCAAGAGCACAGCACCGAAAACGCCCCACCCCCGGTCGGCGCCTATCCGCATTCGCGCCGCGCCGGACCGTTCCTGTTCCTGTCCGGCGTCGGGCCGCGGGCGCCCAAGGGCGACGACATTCCCGGTGTGACGCTGGACGAGGAAGGCGAGGTCGTGGCCTACGATGTCGCCGAGCAGACCCGCTCCGTGTTTCGCAATGTGCGCGCCATCCTCGAAGCCTCCGGCGCGCGCTGGGAAGACCTGGTCGACGTCACCGTGTTTTTGACCGACATGAAGCGCGACTTCGCCACCTTCAACCGCATCTACGCCGAGCACTTCACCGACCACCGCCCCTGCCGCACCACGGTGGAAGTGGGGGCACTGCCCACGCCGATCGCGGTCGAATTGAAGTGTGTTGCTTATGTTGGTGAAGAATGAATGTGAAGTGTGAAGTGTGAAGTGTGAAGTACGGCTTGCGGTTGGGGGTTGGAAGCCTGGATTCTGACGGGCTTGCGGAAGGGGAAAAGCGTCAGGACGCCTGCACCCACCTCTTCGTTCTTTACACTTAACACTTAACACTTCACACTGACCTCTTCACCGAAATGAAGAGGTTCATCATGTTGCCAAGCATGCCGATCGACTTCAAGCAATGGATCGAGGACAACCGCCACCTGTTGAAACCCCCGGTGGGCAACAAGATGATCTGGTCCGACGAGGATTTCATCGTCATGGTCGTCGGTGGCCCCAACGAGCGCAGCGACTATCACTATGACGAAGGCCCGGAGTTCTTCTACCAGGTCGAGGGCGACATGCTGCTCAAGATCATGGAAGACGGCAAGCCCAGGGACATCACCATCCGCGAAGGCGAAATCTTCCTGCTGCCGCCGAAAGTGCCGCATTCGCCGCAGCGCTTTGCCGATACCGTCGGTCTGGTCATCGAGCGCAAACGCCTGCCGGGCGAGAAGGACGGCTTGTTGTGGTTCTGCCCTGAATGCAACGCTTGCGTATACGAGGAATACTTCGAACTGAAGAACATCGAGAAGGATTTTCCGCCGGTGTTCGAGCACTTTTTCGGCAGCGAGGAGAATCGTACCTGTCCGGAGTGCGGCCATTTGCATCCGGAGAAATGAACATGCTCAAAATCGACATGCACTCCCACATCCTGCCGCGCGAGTGGCCGGATCTGAACGAGAAGTTCAACACCACCGGCTTCCCGACCATCCACCACGACACCGGCCGGGGCGATGGCAAGGCCGAGATACACAAGGACGGAACATTCTTTCGCGCCGTCGATCCCCTGAGCTGGGACATCGAGCAGCGCATCGCCGACTACGGCGACAAGGGTGTGCAGGTGCAAGTCGCCTGCACCGTGCCGGTGATGTTCAGCTACCACGCGAAAGATGAACACGCGTTGTTTCTCGCCCAGTTTCTCAATGAACACCTCGGCGAGCAGTGCCGCGAGTATCCGCGCAACCTTGTCGGCCTGGGCACGCTGCCGTTGCAGGCGCCGGAGCGGGCCGCGCGCGAGCTGGAGCGCTGCGTCAACGAACTGGGCCTGAGAGGCGTGCAGATCGGCTCGCACATCAACAGCTGGAACCTGAGTGCCCCCGAACTCGAGCCGGTATTCGCCGCCGCCAGCGACCTGGGCGCGGCCGTGCTTGTGCATCCCTGGGACATGATGGGCAAGGAGGCGATGAGCAAGTACTGGCTGCCCTGGCTGGTGGGCATGCCGGCCGAGCAGTCGCGCGCGATCTGTTCGATGATCTTCGGCGGCGTGTTCGACCGTCACCCGAACATGAAGGTGCTGTTCGCCCACGGCGGCGGCAGCTTCCCGTTCACGATCGGCCGCATCGAACACGGCTGGCGCATGCGTCCCGACCTGGTCGCCGTCGACAATCCCAACGGCGGCCCGCGCGACTATCTCGACCGCTTCTATCTCGACTCCTGTGTGCATGACCAGAAAGCACTGGAATACCTGCTCGACCTGATGGGCCCGGAGCGGATTGCCATGGGCACCGACTACCCGTTCCCGCTGGGTGAACAGCAGCCCGGCAGCGGCATCGACAGTCTCGAACTCGACGAAGCAACCCGCGAGCGGCTCTACCACGGCACGGCGCTGGAGTGGCTGGGCCTTAAGCGGGACCAGTTCGTGTGAAGCTCACCGTCGAACACCGCGGGCACCGCTACCTGGCCGACGTCCACCAGGCCATCAGCCTGGCGATCACGCTGGATTTTGAAGGTCGGCAACCGGCCTTCTACGGGGTCGAACCGGCCAGGGCAAGAACACTCGAGGCCGGCACGTTCATCGGTGATACGAGTCGCGGCGGCTCATGCAACGTCGAACGCGTGGAGCTGATCCCGCACTGCCACGGCACCCATACCGAAAGCGTGTCTCACCTCGTCTCCGGCCATCACCAGCCGCCGCGACCACCGGCCTGGCTGGCCGCCCGGATCGTCAGCGTACAGCCGACATCGCTGGAGGATTCCGGGAACAGCTATCCTGCCCCGGGGCAGGGTCACGAAGCGGTGATCGACCAGCACGCCCTTTCGGGGTTCCTGATCGACACGCCGGCGCTGATCGTTCGCACGCTGCCCAACGAACCCGGCAAGTGCGAGCGCAGCTACGAGGGTGACAACCCGCACCCTTACTTCACCCTGGAGGCCATCGAGTGGCTGGTCAACCAAGGGGTCGAGCACCTGCTGGTCGATACCCCCTCGATCGACCGCGGACAGGACGACGGCAGCCTGCCGGCCCACCGCCGTTTCTGGTCGCTGCACGAAGATCGCAGGCCGACGCAAGAGACCGCGTCCGAACGCACGGTCACCGAGTTCGTTTTCGTACCCGACGAGGTGCCCGACGGGCTGTACCTGCTGAACCTGCAACTGCCGGACTGGTGTACCGATGCGGTGCCGAGTCGGCCGGTGGTGTTTCCGCTCGCCTTGGCGGCGAGCATCAAGGGAGAGGGGGATTGAGGGAAGAGGCTTTCCAGTCGATCAGAAAGTGCTGTCGTCCCGGACTTGATCCGGGACCTCGCGCGGTTCGATCGGCACGGCACTGAGCCAAGCCAACAAGCCGTACAGACATCCAGTGTGCGGGATCCCGGCTCTCCGCTTCGCTCCGGCCGGGATGACGGCGGAGCAGGAAGAGACTTTCCTCTCCTTCTCCCCCACGCCCCGCTCTGCGTTAATCTTGTCCGCTCCATTCCCATTCCCGATCCATCCGGCATCCATGAACAAACCCGAATTCACCAACCTGGAACAGGCCGCAGCGCTTGCGCGCGAACTCGACGAGGGCGATCCGCTGGGCGGCTGGCGCGAGCGTTTTCATATTCCGCGCGACGAGCGTGGCGGCGAGCAGGCCTACTTCTGCGGCAATTCGCTGGGCCTGCAGCCCAAAGCCACCCGCTCGGCGCTGGAGGCCGACCTGGACATGTGGGCCGACCGGGCCGTCGAGGGGCATTTTGAGGGACAACACCCGTGGATGCCGGCCCACGAGTTCCTGCGCGATCCGCTCGCCCGACTGGTCGGCGCGAAGCCGCACGAAGTCGTGGCCATGAACAGCCTCACGGTCAACCTGCACCTGATGATGGTGAGTTTCTACCGCCCCGAAGGCCGGCGCCGCAAGATCCTGATCGAGGCCGGCGCCTTTCCCTCCGACCGCCATGCCACCTACTCGCAGGTCATTCACCACGGCGGCGATCCCGACCGTGACCTGATCGAACTGGAGGCCGATCCCGATTCAGGACTTTTGGACGACAAGCACATCATCGAGAACATCGAGGCCCATGCCGATGAACTCGCCCTGGTTCTGCTGCCGGGCGTGCAGTACCGCACCGGCCAGTTGTTCGATATCGCCGCCATTACCGCGACCGCCCGCCGCCATGGCATCCCCGTCGGCTGGGACCTGGCCCATGCCGCCGGCAACGTGCCGCTGAAACTGCATGACTGGGGCTGCGACTTCGCCGCATGGTGTCACTACAAGTACTGCAACTCCGGACCCGGCGCAGTCGCCGGCTGCTTCGTGCACGAACGTCACGGCCGGGTCACGAATCTGAAGAAGCTCCCGCGTTTCGCCGGCTGGTGGGGGCACGATGCCGAATCACGCTTCCGCATGGGCCCGGAGTTCAATGCCTCCCCGGGCGCCGATGCCTGGCAGTTGAGCAACCCGCCCATCCTCGCCCTGACCCCGGTGCGCGTAGCTACCGAAATGTTTGCCGAGGCCGGCATGGATGCCTTGCGCGAGAAGTCGGAGACCATGACCGGATTCCTCGAAGCCATGGTCCGCCGCCTGCTGGCCGATCACGTCCGGATCATCACGCCCGATGAGCCGAAGCGAAGGGGCTGCCAGCTCTCGCTGCGCATCACCCATCCCGAACGCTCCGGTCGCGAGGTCTTCGACCACCTGACCCGGCAGGGCATCGTTGGCGACTGGCGCGAACCCGACGTCATCCGCGTTGCCCCGGTGCCGATGTATAGCCGTTACGATGATTGCCTGAGGCTGGTCAGGGCGCTGATCGAGGTCTGTGGCAATGAAAAGCATTAACACGAAGATCACGAAGAAGGCACGAAGGTCACTGAGCAAATTATTCGTTTTCAATCGTGATCTTCGTGCCCTCCTTCGTGCGCTTCGTGTTACCGAATCAAGAAAACAGGGCGACGCTGCATGAGTTCCAACAAAGAACAGACGATTTATCTCGCCGGGGCCGGGCTGGCCGGGTGTGTGCTGGCCTGTTATCTCTCCCGGCGCGGATATGCCGTGGAGGTATTCGAGAAACGCGCCGACATGCGCCGGGCAGAAGTCGAGCGCGGGCGCTCGATCAACCTGGCCTTGTCGGAGCGCGGCATCGTGGCCCTGCGCGAGATCGGCGTGCTCGACGAGGTGATGAACATGGCGCTGCCGATGCGCGGGCGCATGATCCATGACCGCGACGGCAATCAGTCCCTGCAGCCCTACTCGACCCATGCCGAGGAGGTCATCTACTCGGTCCATCGCGGCGAACTCAACCAGATCCTGATCGACGCGGCCGAAGCCGCCGGTGCGCGCTTTCACTTCGACAGCCCGATCGAATCGCTGGATCCGGCGAACGCGTTGTTGCAGTTGGCCGGGCGTGAGGCCATCGACCTGACCGGCTCCCCCCTGTTGGGCTGTGATGGTGTCGGCTCGGTCGTGCGCCAGGCGCTGGAGTCGGGCGCGAACACCGACACCACCATCGACTGGCTGCCCCACGGCTACCAGGAATTCAATATTCCACCGGATGCCGACGGCGCACACCAGCTCGCGCCCGATGCCCTGCACATCTGGCCGCGCCACGAGTTCATGCTGATTGCCCTGCCCAACCCCGACGGCAGTTTTACCGCCACTCTGTTTCTGGCCCACGAGGGGGAGGAACGCTCGTTTGCGGCCATTGCCGATGCCGACGCCGCCAGAAGATTCTTTCAACATGAGTTTCCCGATTTCATGGACCTGGTCGGAGACGACTTCGCCCGCCAGCATGCCGAACATCCGGTCAGCCCGCTGGGCACGGTGCGCTGCCAACCCTGGCACCACGACCACATCGCCCTGGTCGGCGATGCCGCCCACGCCGTGGTGCCCTTCCACGGCCAGGGCATGAACTGCGCTTTCGAGGACTGCACCGAGATCAACCGCCTCCTCGACAAGAACCATGCCGACTGGCCGTCACTCCTGGCCGATTACGAGCACCGCCGCCGGCCCAATGCCAATGCCATCGCCGACATGGCGCTGGAGAACTACATCGAGATGCGCGACCTGGTCGCCGACCCGACCTTCCAGTTGCAAAAGCAGATCGAGGCCGAGCTCTATACCCGCCTGCCCGAGCAGTTCGTGCCGCGCTACGCCATGGTCATGTTCCGCACCCTGCCTTACGCGGAAGCTCAAGCACGCGGCCGGGTCCAGGCCGGGATTCTCGATGAGCTGAGCCGGGGCGTCGGCTCCCTGAAGGAGGTTGATCTGGATGAGGGGGAACGACTGGTGCGGGAAAGGTTGGGGAAAGTAAAAAGTGAAAGGCGAAAGGTGAAAGTGAACGAGGAGACTAGAGACGGTTAACGGGATCGGGGAGCGGGGAAAATACAAGTGCCGTCGCCCCGGAATTGCCGCAGGCAATATCCGGGGCCTCGCACGGTAGCCCATGGCACGGCCCCGAACAGAATCGATGCATGCGGGGTCCCGGACATTGCCTGCGGCGATTCCGAGACGACAGGTGATCAGATTTCTGTGCGAACGTCGATCAGTTCAGGGAAGAACTGCAGGTCCAGCGCACGCTTGAGAAAACTGACTCCGGATGAACCGCCGGTGCCGCGCTTGTGGCCGATGATGCGTTCGACGGTTTTCATGTGGCGGAAGCGCCAGAGCTGGAAGCCCTCCTCGATGTCAATCAGTTTTTCGGCCATTTCGTAGGCATCCCAGTGGGTCTCGCGATCGGTGTAGATGAGACGAAAGACCTCGGTGACGTCGGGATCGGCCTCGTAGGGCTGCGACCAGTCGCGTTCGACCCTGTCGGTCGGCACTGGCAGGCCGCGGCGGGACAGGTAGCGCAGGAATTCATCATAGAGGCTGGGCTGGTCGAGATAGTCTTTCAGCCAGGCGTGGACTTCGGCTTCGTGGGCGAAGACCTTGAGCATGTCGGCATTCTTGTTGCCGAGCAGGAACTCCAGCGCCCGGTACTGCGGCGACTGGAAACCGGACGCCCCGCCGAGCACGCCGCGAAACTCGGCATACTCCGCGGGCGTGAGGGTTTCCAGCACCGCCCACTGCTCGAACAACTGACGCTGGATCTGCTTGACCCGGGCGAGAATCTTGAAACAGGGTTCGAGTTCATCGCAGCGCACGTGATCGAGTGCCGCACCCAGTTCATGCAGCAACAACTTCATCCACAGCTCCGAGGTCTGGTGCTGGATGATGAACAGCATCTCGTCATGGTGCGGCGGATCGGACAGCGGTTGCTGTGCCGACAGAAGCCGATCCAATCCCAGATAGCCCGAGTAAGTCAGGCGGTCTTTCAGATCGGTTTCGATTTCCGCTTCCAGATCGCGGCGATTGACCATTCGGCTAGTCCTTCAATGTAATGAACAGGGATCCGGTTGCATGATAGCGGACCGGCCCGCTCAGGGCATGGCCTCGGCACGCTCGTACCGCCGCCTGAGTTGATCCTTCCAGTGTTGCACGCGAACGCGCTCCTTGATGATCTCGATGGCCTCGACCGTCATCTTCGTGCCGATATCGCCCAGTTCGGGGTGGTCATCCAGGATGGCATCGATGATGACCGAGACGCTCTCGTCGACCAGGCGGTTGTTCTCGGCCGCGCTGACATCGCGCACGGTGCGGTCGACAACCTCGTAGACGATGTCATTGATCGACTGCTGGAGCTGGCTGACCACGGCACGCCCGAGCATGGGTACACGCTCGAGATTGCGGATGCCGGCATTGGCCCGGACCGCGTCACTGATCACCGAGTCGACGTACTCCCTGATCGTGTCCTGGTGCTGCTCGTAACTGTTCTGAGCGATCAGGCCGATGCGTCGCGACAGGTGCTCGACCAGCTTCTCGCGCTGTGGTGCGATCACCTCGCTGATCACCTGGCGGGTGATCGGCGTCTCATCCTCGACTTCCCGCTTCACATCGTCGAGTGTGCGGATCATGACCCGGTCGGAGACTTCGTCGATGAACGCGTTGAAATAGAACTCGAAGAAACGGTAGATACGCGTGTCGGTCATGTCAATCACACCCATCTTCTGCAGCCGCACCAGGAGCGAGACGATACGCAACAGCCGCAGCATGCGCAGCGAGCCGATGGGAATGCAGCCGACCAGATCGTACCAGCGCATGAAGGGATAGAAATACCAGCGCGGGTAGGTCCGCTTGCGAACGGACATGATCCATTGGAAGCAGAACTCGGCCAGGAATATCGCGACGAAGACCAGGTCGTAGTAGAGGAAATGCTGATGAATCCGCTCGTCATAGAACGCGTTGAACGCTGGCGCCAGTCCTTCGAGTATCTGCTGCATGGCGGCCGTGGCATAGAGCGTGTCGAAGACGATGAAGACCAGGTTGATGCTGACCAGGGCCACCATGAACAGGTCCAGCACCAGCCAGGAGGCCTGGCGAGTCTCGCGCAACTTCCGGCGATCGAAACGGATCGACATGAGGGGCAACCTGTATGGGAATGTCGGGCTTATGATTCTGCCATCATGCCCTGTTGCGCGCAGCAATCCGCAGTCATTCCGGAATCGGCCGGGTCACCGGCACGTGCTATCTTTATCCCGGCGTTCAGGAATCGTTCCCGACAGTGAGGAGGCGGTCAACGCATGCCGCGTCGAACACAAGGATCATGGATGTCATGGCGCAAACTGGCGGCCCTCGCCGTGGTCGTCATCGTCTTCGGCGCCACGGCCAAGTGGTTGTGGTGGACCGAGCGTCATCCCGAGCAGGAGCGCGAACTGCGGCTGCAGGTCCAGGAGCAGTTGCATGAATGGTTCCCGGAGCAGATGGAGCTGCCCGAGGAAGTCTTCGGATTCATTCCACGCTCGCGCCGGTTCGAGGATACCCGCATGCCGGACGTACTGCTCTTCCACGGCCTCGACGAGCCCGGCGGCATCTGGGACGAACTGGTCACGGCCCTCGACGAGGTCGGCATCAATGCCTGGGAATTCCGCTATCCCAACGACCAGGCCATCGACCACAGCACCGACCTGCTGGCCGAACGCTGGCCGGAACTTGAAGCCGACCAGGAACTCATTCTCATCGGTCACAGCATGGGCGGGCTGGTGATTCGCGATTTCGTCACCCGCTGGCGGCACCCGGTCGACCAAACCGCTGCCGTCGACGGTGCCGAGGTCGTCGGCACGGTGCTGGTCGCACCGCCCAATCAGGGTTCGGAGTGGGCCAGGTTGCGGGCCTGGCTGGAAATCCGCGAGTGGATCGGTGATATTCGCGAACGTCGCTTTTCGCTGTTTGCCGCCCTGCGCGACGGCACCGGTGCGGCCAAGATCGACCTGAGACCCGACAGCGCATTCCTCGCCGATCTCAACGAGCGACCATGGCCGGACTCGGTCAGGATGAAGATCATCGGT
Organism: Wenzhouxiangella sp.; assembly: GCA_007123055.1. Classification (GTDB taxonomy): domain Bacteria; phylum Pseudomonadota; class Gammaproteobacteria; order Xanthomonadales; family Wenzhouxiangellaceae; genus Wenzhouxiangella. The sequence continues at coordinate 22,009 of SKSJ01000164.1, forward strand.
GGTGTGCTCGCCGAACCAACCCCGGAAATGGAGGCCAGCGTGGCCGTGCTGACCGAGCAGTTCGGCGCAGAAGGCGTGGCCGAGGAACTGCTGCGACGCTGGGAATCCCTGGGCACGGGCCTCGGCGACGGCGTGGTGCCAGTCGAATCGCTGGCCCTGCCCGATCAGCCCGAACCGCTGGTGCTGGATGCCTCGCACCGCGGCTTGCTGATCAGGCTGCCATTCTCCGACGGTGAACCGCCGGCCATCGAGCCGGTGGTCGAAACCGTGCTGGACTGGCGCCAGGACAACTGAAACTCAGGAATCGTGTTCCTCGAGCATCCGCCGACGCTGATCCTCGGCCTCTTTCAGGCGGTCCTGCACTTCCTCGGCGCGCTCGACCGACTCCTGGTAATGATCGAAGAAGCGCTCGTCGGCATCGCCGGAATCCCCGCAGGCGACCAGCAGTGCCAGTAGCGCGACACATGACATTGCACGTTGAATCACCGTCTCATCTCCTCAAAAACGGGTTGGACCCGCTTCCAATCTACACGGATTGTATCGGGCCGTGACCATTGAGTTGCATCAGGCCTGCCGGGCTTCGAGTTCTTCCCAGCGCGCGTAGGCGAGATCCAGTTCGGCCTGCACCGACTCCACCTCGCCGGTCAGGCGGGTGATGGCCTCGGCATCCTGCCGGAAGAAGTCGGGATCGTTCATGCGCTCGGTCAGCTCGGCCATGCGCGTTTCCAGCGCCTCGACCCGCCCCGGCAGTTGCTCGAGCTCACGGGCCAGCTTGTAACTGAGCTTGGCCGCCTTACGCGGTTTCGGTTTCGGTGACGCCGGCTTGGCGGCCGGCAATTCGGGTTCCGGCGATGTCTCCATCGCAACCGCCCGGGCGCGCTGGCGCAACCAGTCGCTGTAACCGCCGATGTACTCGCCGACACGACCCTCGCCTTCCATCACCAGGCTGGCGGTAATCACGTTGTCGAGAAAGTCGCGGTCGTGACTGACCAGCAGCAGGGTGCCGGTATAGTCGGCCAGCACTTCTTCGAGCAGTTCGAGTGTCTCGACGTCGAGGTCGTTGGTGGGCTCGTCCATCACCAGCAGGTTGGAGGGACGGGCGAACAGACGTGCCAGCAGCAGCCGGTTGCGTTCGCCGCCGGACAGGCGCGTGATGGGCGCCCTGGCCCGCTCAGGCGTGAACAGGAAGTCCTGCAGGTAACCGATGACATGTTTCCTGCCGCCGTTGATCTCGACGAAATCGCGCCCCTCGGCCACATTCTCGGCCGCGTTCCAGTCCTCGCGCAGCACCGAGCGGTGCTGGTCGAAATAGGCGATCTCGAGCCCGGTGCCGAGCCGGATTTCGCCGGCATCAGGGTCTAGCTGGCCGAGCATGAGCTTGAGCAAGGTGGACTTGCCGCTGCCGTTGGGACCGATCAGGCCGATGCGGTCGCCGCGGAAGATCGTGGTCGAAAAATCCTTCACCATCGCCCGGCCGTCCCAGGCAAAGCTGACATTCTCCGCCTCGATCACCTTGCGCCCCGACTGGCCGGCGCTGGCGGCCTGCATGCGCACATTGCCCTGGCGCTCACGGCGCTGGGCCCGCTCGGCACGCATGGCCTTGAGCGCGCGCACTCGACCCTCGTTGCGGGTGCGACGCGCCTTGATGCCCTGGCGAATCCAGACCTCCTCCTCGGCCAGGCGCTTGTCGAAGCGCTGGTTTTCCAGCGCCTCGGCATGAGCCCGCTCCTCGACCCGCCTGAGGTAGTTGTCCCAGTCGCCCGGCCAGGAAGTGACTTGCCCGCGATCGATCTCGACGATGCGAGTGGCGAGCGAGCGCAGGAAGCGACGGTCATGGGTGACGAACACCAGCGTACCGGAAAAGGACTTGAGCATCTCCTCGAGCCACTCGATGGCCTCGATGTCGAGGTGGTTAGTGGGCTCGTCGAGCAGCAGCACGTCGGGCTGGCGCACCAGCGCCTGGCCCAGCAGTACGCGCCGCTTCATGCCGCCTGAGAGCTGGTCGAACGGCATGTCACCGTCCAGCCCCAGGTGTTCGATGACGCGCTCGACCTGTTGGTCCAGGTCCCAGCCGCCGGCCGCCTCGATGCGCGACTGCAGGGAGGCCAGGGCATCCGGGTCGAACTCGCCCTGGCTGACGTGATGATACTCGGCCAGCAACTCGCCCAGTTCCCCCGAACCCGCGGCGACCTGGTCGAACACCGTCCCGGAGGCGCCCTCCGGCACTTCCTGCTGCAGGCAGGCGACTCGCACCCCGGGACCAGCGACAACCTGTCCGTCGTCGGGCTGGATATCACCGGCAATCAGCTTCAGCAGGGTCGATTTGCCCGCACCGTTGCGGCCGACCAGGGCGATACGTTCGTCCGGGCCGATTTCGAGATCGACTTTTTCGAGCAGCAGCGGTCCCCCGATACTGAAATCGAGTCCGCGAATGGAAACCAGCGACATGGGCGCGTCAACGACTCCTGTCGATCATTCGAAAGGGAGCGCGATTACTCATTGAGCGTGAACCCCACCTTGATGGTGACCTGCCAGTGCTCGACATCGCCCTCGGTGATATGGCCGCGAGTATCGGTGACCTCGAACCAGCGCATGTTGCGCACCGTCTTCGAAGCCCGCTTGATGGCATTGCGAATGGCTTGCTCCAGGCTGTCGGTGGAAGTGCCGGTCAGTTCGATGTGCTTGTAGATATGGTCGGACATGGGTCTTGCTCCACGATGCATGGGAGGACCGTCCAGCATAACGGCTGGCACGTCAAAGTGTCCACGCGGGATGTGGGAGGGGTCAGCGGGTGGCATCCGACCGATCGCGGCCTGAGCGGGTGATCGGCCTGATGGATTCTAAATGACAGGCCGCAGTGTGGCTTTCGGCAGACTGCGTTATCGAAACTTGCTGTAGGAGTGCTACAGCGGCGTTTCGCTGCCTTGCTGCCGAAAGCCACACTGCGGCTGAATGCGATCTAC
>SKSJ01000207.1 GCA_007123055.1 Wenzhouxiangella sp.
GAGGATGAACTGGTGTACCTGAGGTCCGATACGCGCGGGCCGGGGATGATCGCGCGTCCGATTCTGGAACGCCGGATCGGCAGTGTCTACGAGGTACTTTGAGGGAATGGTGCCCAGGGGGAGACTCGAACTCCCACATCCTAATGGATACCAGCACCTGAAGCTGGCGCGTCTACCAATTCCGCCACCTGGGCAGGTGTGGGCTTGTGCCCTTGCGGTGTGTCTTGTTTCTGTCGTTTGTGACAGGCCGCGCATTATAGTCGAGCAGGCGGCGGTTGTCAGCATTCCCGGGTAAAAATCCTCAGGAAAAAAAGCGGCCGGAGTGCGGGACTCCGGCCGCTCGTGGTATTAGGTGCGGCCGAGGCAAGGGGGGAACCTCGGCCGCGATCCGGATGGGGAAGGGGGGAACCCCGCTCCGGAGACACCAATTCTAGGCCCTGCCGAGCCGCTGTCAAGTCGAATTTTCAGCTTTGTGAACTGTTTCGCGGAATTTTTGCCCGTCCGGCCGGGAGGGAAGTAGGGAGGCCATTCAGAGACTCCCCGGGCACACTCGGGCGGTATAATCCTGAAAGCCCCATAAAAACATTCGAGGAAAAGCACGCAATGGATTTTCAGTTGACCGACGAGCAGCAGATGATTCAGGCTGCTGCGCGCGATTTCGCGCGTGACGAGATCGCTCCAACGGCATCCGAGTTCGATGCTTCCGGGGAGTTTCCGCTTGCCAACATTCAGCGCATGGGGGAGCTCGGCCTGATGGGTATCGAGGTCCCGGAAGCTTACGGCGGTGCCGGCCTCGATACGATAGGCTATGCCCTGGCCATGATGGAGGTCTCGGCGGCCGATGCCGCGCACGGCACCATCATGTCGGTCAACAACTCCCTGTTTTGTAACGGCATTCTCAAGCATGGCACGGAAGAGCAGAAGCAGAAGTACGTGCGTGCCGTGGCCACTGGTGAGGAAATCGGCGCCTATGCGCTGACCGAGCCGCAGTCGGGTTCGGACGCGGCCAACATGAAGTCGCGGGCGGTACTCAGCGAGGACGGCAGCCACTATGTCATCAATGCGCGCAAATCCTGGATCACCTCCGGCCCGGTCGCCCGCTACCTGGTGTTGTTTGCCGTCACCGACCCGGATGCCGGTGCCCGCGGCGTGAGCGCCTTCCTGATCGATGCCGAACGCGAGGGCTATCATCGTGGCAAGACCGAGCCCAAGCTGGGCATCCGGGCCTCGGCCACCTGCGAGATCGAGCTGACCGACTACAAGTGTCCGGTCGAGGATCGTCTGGGCGAGGAAGGCCAGGGCTTCAAGATCGCCATGGGCGTGCTCGATGCCGGGCGGATCGGGATTGCCGCCCAGGCCGTCGGCATTGCCCAGGCAGCGTTTGATGCCAGCGTGGACTATGCCCGAGAGCGCAAGGCCTTCGGCAAGGAAATCGGCACCTTCCAGATGATCCAGGCCAAGCTGGCCGATATGCGCACGCGACTGGAAGCGGCGCGCCTGCTGACGCTTCGGGCTGCCTGGGCAAAGATGCAAGCGGCCGAAACCGGTGCGCGTTTCACTGCCGAGGGCTCGATGGCCAAGCTGTTCGCATCCGAATCGGCGATGTGGATCGCTCACCAGGCGGTACAGATCCATGGCGGCATGGGTTACAGCAAGGAAATGCCGGTCGAGCGCTACTTCCGCGATGCCAAGATTACGGAGATCTATGAAGGCACCAGCGAGATTCAGCGCATGGTCATCGCTCGCAACGAGACTGGCTTGCGCTAGTCGATCTTGACGATCAGCCGATCCGGCGGCCTCGCCGGATTGGTAGGGAAACAGGTGAGATGAGTCAGAATCAGAAGCGCAAGCAGGCGCTGCTCCAAAGTATTTCGGATCGGATCGGGGACAAGACCGGCAAGGATGCGCCGGCGGCGGAATTCGCCCGACGTATGTTACAGCGCGTACCGTTGGCCGAGCTCGAGGAGATGGAGGTCGGTGACCTGGCGGTGATGGCTTCAGAGTACCTCGAGTTCGCCCGGCGCCGGGTTACCGGCGAGGTCAACCTGCGTGTCTATAACCCGGAACGGGACCAGCACGGCTGGTCGTCGACGCGCACGATCATCGAGATCGTCAACGATGACATGCCGTTCCTGGTTGATTCCGTGGTGTTGGCCCTGTCCGACCTGGGTGTGTCGGTGCAATTGGTCGTGCACCCGGTCATGCGCATCGAGCGTGACCAGGGCGGTCATCTCATGAGCCTGGTCGCCGAGGATGATGATCAGTCGGGGCGGCAGGAGTCCCTGATGCATCTGCAGGTCGAGCGACAGACCTTTCCCGAGTCGCTGGCGCGCATCGAGGAACGCATTCGCTTGGCATTGGCCGATGTGCGCCGCGCGGTAACCGACTGGAAGCCGATGCTTTCCCGTGCCGGGGAGATTGCGACCGAGCTGCCCAAGACCCACCCGCAGATGAGCGAGGGAGCGCTGGCCGAGACCAGGGACTTCTTCGAGTGGCTGGCCAATGACCATTTCACTTTTCTCGGTTACCGCGAGTACGTGATCGAGGAGGGCGACGACGGGCGGGTGCTGCGTGCCGTGCCCGAGAGCGGGTTGGGCATCATGCATCCCGAGCATCGGGACGCCCCGGTACGCTCGCTCGAGGATCTGGCGCGCGGCAGCGAGACGGCCTCGCCGGACGACCCGATCATCATTACCAAGACCAATGCCACCTCCACGGTGCACCGGCCCGGTTACATGGACTACATCTCGGTGCTCCACTTCGACAAGAAGGGCAGGGTGTCGGGCGAGAAACGCCTGATCGGCCTGTTCACCTCGGGCGCCTACATCCGGCGCTGCCAGGACACCCCGCTGGTGCGCCGCAAGGTGCAGGAAGTGCTCGAGATTTCCGGGCTTCGCAGCAACAGTCACGCCGGCAAGGCATTGCTCCACATTCTCGAGACCCTGCCGCGCGACGAACTGTTCCAGGCTTCCAGCGAGGAGCTCCTGGCACTGGGCACCGGTGTGCTCGACCTGCAGGAGCGCAGCCAGACGCGGCTGTTCATCCGCCGGGAACGCTTCGGCCGCTTTTTCTCGTGCATGGTGTTCATCCCGCGCGACCGGTTCAATACCGAGAACCGCGAGCGCATCCAGCAGATCATCAAGCGTGCGCTCAAGGGCGACCGTCTGGATTTTGCCGTCCAGGTCGGCGAGTCCAAGCTCGCGCGGGTGCACCTGATCGTGCGGCCGCGGGGCGGCGAGACGGTGGACTACGACATCGAGAAGATCGAGCAGAAGATCAAGCAGGCCATTCGCTCCTGGGACGACGAACTGGCCGACTGCCTGGTGCGCGAGTACGGCGAGGATCGTGGACTGGAACTGGCGCGCCGTTTCGCGCGTGCCTTCCCGGCCTCGTACATGGAAGACGTCTCGCCGCATGTGGCCAGCTTCGACGTGGACAACATCGCCAGGCTGCGGGATCTCGACGATTTGCGCATGAGCCTGTACAAGCCGCGTCAGCACGGCACCGGGCTGTTGCGCTTCAAGCTGTTCAAGCACGGTGACCCCTTGCCGCTGAGTGACGTGCTGCCGATGCTCGAAAATCTCGGCATGCGCATCGTCTCCGAGCGGCCGTACGATCTGCGTTTGAACGAGGGCCACAGCGTCTGGATCCAGGACTTCGACATGCTGCCGCCCGGTGATGCCGAGGTCGATCTCGACCGTGTACGAGGCAAGTTCCAGGAGGCCTTCGAGCAGACCTGGCGACGGCGCTGCGAGAACGACGGCTTCAACCGGATGGTCATGCTGGCCCAGCTCGACTGGCGGCAGGTCAATGTGCTGCGCGCTTGTTGCAAGTATCTCCTGCAGACCGGTATGCCGTTTTCGCAGACCTATATGGAGCAGACGCTGGCCGCCTGGCCGCTGATTGCCCGCCTGCTCGTCGAGTATTTCGAGGCCCGTTTCGATCCGTCGCGGGCCGATGAAAGCGGCAAGCAGAAGTCGGCCGCCCGTCGCTCGCTCGAAGTGCAATGTCGTGACCTGGCCGCCGATATCGGCGACGAGGTCTTGCAGGAGTTTCTCGAGGATGTCTGCAAGGCGCGCGAGGCCGATGCCGGCGAGACCGAGGGCGAGGCGTTACGCAAGGCCATTCTGCGCGCGCTCAACTCCGTGGGATCGGCCGACCAGGACCGGATTCTGAGAGGCTTTTGCGACCTGATCCGGGCCATGCTCAGGACCAATGCGTTCCAGATGAACCGGCGCGGCGAATTCTCCGAGTACCTGAGCTTCAAGCTGGACTCCGGTCGCGTTCCGGACCTTCCCCAGCCACGGCCCTACCGCGAGATCTGGGTTTACTCACCGCGCATGGAGGGTATTCACTTGCGCGGTGGCACCGTTGCCCGCGGGGGCTTGCGCTGGTCCGACCGGCGCGAGGACTTCCGTACCGAGGTGCTGGGCCTGCTGCGTGCCCAGAACGTCAAGAACACCATGATCGTGCCGGTGGGCGCCAAGGGCGGCTTCGTGGCCAAGCAGTTGCCCGAAAGCGAGGACCGTGACGCGATCATGGCCGAGGTCGTTCACTGCTACCGCTCCTTCATCAACGGCATGCTCGACATCACCGACAACCTCGATGGCGAGAATGTCCTGCCGCCTGACGGGGTTGTGCGCAAGGACGATGACGATCCCTACTTGGTCGTTGCCGCCGACAAGGGCACGGCGACGTTTTCCGATATCGCCAACGCCATCTCCACCGAGCACGGTTTCTGGCTTGGCGACGCCTTCGCCTCGGGTGGTTCCAACGGCTACGACCACAAGAAGATGGGCATCACCGCGAAAGGCGCCTGGGAGTCGGTCAAGCGTCATTTCCGCGAGCTCGGACTCGACACCCAGAAGGAAGATTTCACGGTCGTTGGTATCGGCGACATGGGCGGGGACGTGTTCGGCAACGGCATGCTGCTGTCGAAGCACATTCGTCTTCAGGCCGCGTTCAACCATATGCACATCTTCCTCGATCCGGATCCCGACGCGGCCGCCGGCTACAAGGAGCGCAAGCGACTGTTTGAAAAGCCGCGTTCGAACTGGGCCGATTACAACGAGAAGCTGATCTCGAAAGGTGGCGGCGTCTTCTCGCGCCAGGCCAAGTCGATCGAGTTGTCGGACGAGGTACGCGAATGGCTGGGCATCGAGGCCGAATCGCTGGCGCCGCACGAGTTGATCCGCGAACTGCTCAAGGCACCGGTGGACCTGCTCTGGAACGGCGGCATCGGCACCTACGTCAAGGGCCGGGGTGAGGCCCACGCGGACGTCGGTGATCTGGCCAACAACCTGGTGCGGGTCAACGGCAGCGAGTTGCGCTGCCGGGTGGTGGGGGAGGGCGGCAACCTCGGCCTGACCCAGCTCGGCCGCATCGAGTACGCGATGAATGGCGGCTCCATCAACACCGACTTCATCGACAACTCCGCCGGCGTGGACTGCTCCGACCACGAAGTCAACATCAAGATCCTGCTCAACCTCGCCGTTGAACGCGAGGAGATCACGCTCGACGAGCGCAATGGGCTGCTGGAGGAAATGACCGGAGAGGTCAGCGACCTGGTGTTGCGTTCCAATTACCTGCAGAACCAGGCCCTGAGCATGATGGAGGCGCTGACCGGCGACCGGCTGGGAGCCGAGGCGCACTTCATCGCCATGCTCGAACGCCAGGGAGTACTCGACCGTGATCTCGAGCAACTGCCCGACGATGAGGAGTTGCGCGAACGCGTCGCACGCGGACAGGGGCTGACGCGGCCCGAGCTTTCGCTGCTGTTGTCCTACGCCAAGATCCGGCTCTACCAGGAACTGCTGGACTCCGACGTGCCGGAAGATCCCTACCTGTCGCGCGAGCTGAAAGATTACTTTCCGACGCCGCTGCGCGAGCGCTTTGCCGGCCTGATGCCCGAGCATCGCCTGTGGCGCGAGATCATTGCCACACGGGTGACCAACAGCATCGTCAACCGCATGAGCGCGCCTTTCGCCATGCGGGTGAAAGAGGACACCGGTGCCAGTTCCGCCACCGTGGCCAAGGCCTACACCGTGGCGCGCGAGATCTTCGCCGCGCGCGATTTCTGGCGCAAGATCGAGGCGCTGGACAACAAGGTCCCGGCCGCACGCCAGGTCGAGGCGCTGCTGGAAATGTGGAACCTGCTGCGGCAGGTCACCCGTCGCCTGATCACGTTGCCGGGCGGTTATGGTATCGACATTTCCAGCCGCGTCGATCGTTTCGCTCCGGGGATTCGTCAGTATCGCAAGGTGTTGCCCAAGCTGCTGACCGGAGACCTGCGCGAGGCGCTGGAAGAACGGCGCGAAGAGCTGGTGGCCGACGGGGTCCCCAAGAAGCTGGCCGAAGAGATTGCCACCCTGCGTTATGTCTACTCGGCGCTTGATATCGTCGACGAGGCCCGCGTGCAGGAACGCGAAGTGGAGGAAGTGGCGCGCATCTACTTCGCCCTGTTCGACAGACTGTGCCTGAAATGGCTGCGCGGCCAGGTCGAGAGCCTGCCGGTGGAACGTCAGTGGCACGCTCATGCCCGAGGGCACCTGCGCGACGATCTCTACCGGCACCACCGTCAACTGACCCGCCGGGTTTTCGAGGAAACCGGCGAAGAGGACGACCCGGTCGAGGCCTGGTTCGAGCGGCATGCCGACGAGACCGAGCGAGTCTCGGTGATGCTCGAGGAAATGCGCAACACCTCGAGCTCACATGATTTCGCCGTGCTGCAGGTGGCCATCAACGGGCTTGGACAGTTGATGAATTCGACCTCCGAATGACCTCGAACCTCGCCATGGCCATCCTCGTCAGCGAGCATCCGGGCTCGCGCGAGGCGGCTGCCGAGTTGCGTCGGCGCTATGGCGAGGTTGACCTGGACGAGGCGCAGGTGCTGGTTGTACTGGGCGGCGACGGCTTCATGCTGCACACGCTGCATGAAAATGTCGATCGGGACGTACCGGTGTTCGGCATGCGCCTGGGCGAGGTCGGGTTCCTGATGAACCGGTATTCGCCGGACGATCTGCCTGAGCGAATCGCCAACGCCCGCGAAGTCGCGCTCAATCCTCTGGCAATGGCGGCTACCACAGCAAATGGCGTGCAGCAGCGCGCCGTAGCCATCAATGAAGTGGCTCTGCTCAGGCAGACCAACCAGGCCGCGCATATCCGTATTCTGGTCAACGGGCGCGAGCGCGTCGGTCGGCTGGTGGCCGATGGTGTTCTCGTGGCCACGGCGGCAGGCTCGACGGCCTACAATCTGTCGGCGCACGGGCCGATTCTCCCTCTCGGCACCGAGGCCATCGTGCTGACCCCGATCAGCCCCTTCCGCCCCAGGCGCTGGCAGGGGGCCATTCTGCCTGCCACCGCCGAAGTGTGCTTTGAAATCCTCAACCACGAACGCCGACCGGTCAGTGCGACGGCCGATTACGATGAATTCCGCGATGTGTCACGGGTGGAAGTTCGCCAGAAATCGAACACGACCCATCGCCTGCTGTTCGATCCCGAACACACGCTCGAAGAACGCATCATCGCCGAGCAGTTCGGTCAGCCGGGTGCGTGAAGTGTGAAGTGTGAAGTGTGAAGTGTGAAGTGTGAAGTGTGAAGTGTGAAGTGTGAAGGGGTTGAGTTGGTATAAGTCTATGATAATACGAGTTTTTTCTTTACACTTTTCACTTCCACCTTCACACTATCTTCGTCTGTTTCGTCTTCTATAATGAGCAACCATGGCCGATTCGCGCACCAGTTCCCGCTCCGATAGCCCCGGTCCACTGACCGTCGGGATCTCGTCGCGGGCGTTGTTTGACCTGGACGAGTCTCACCGTGTCTTCGAGAGTGAAGGGCTGGAACGCTACATGGAGTACCAGCGCGAGCATGAGAACGACGTGCTTGGGAAGGGGGTGGCGTTCTCGCTGGTGCGCAAGCTGCTCGCGCTCAACGATGACGGGATGGATCACCCGGGTGTTGAAGTCGTACTGATGTCGCGCAACAGTGCCGATACCGGGCTGCGGATCTTCAATTCGATCGAACATTACGGGCTGGACGTGCAGCGGGCGGTGTTCACCAATGGAGCCAGTCCCTCGCAGTATATCGAGCCGGCCGGTGCACAACTGTTTCTCTCGGCCAACGAAGATGACGTGCGTCGGGTGCTCATGGCCGGCTACGCCGCGGCCACCATCCTGCCGACGGCGATCCGGGAGAATCGATCGAGCCAACTGCGAATCGCCTTCGACGGCGATGCGGTAATCTTTTCCGACGAGGCCGAGCGCATCTTCAAGGAGCAGGGGCTGGAAGCCTTTTCCGACAGTGAACGGCGGGCGGCGTCCAATCCGCTGGCCGCCGGTCCGTTCAAGCCGGTGCTGGAAGGGATTCAGCGCATCCAGGCGGCTTACCCGATGGAGGAGAACCCGATCCGCACCGCGCTGATCACCGCCCGTTCGGCGCCGGCGCACAAGCGCGTGATTCTCACGCTGCGCGCGTGGGGCATTCGCATCGACGA
>SKSJ01000168.1 GCA_007123055.1 Wenzhouxiangella sp.
CCAGGTGGATCATCTTGGTGCCGGTGTCAGCCTGCTGGTGATTGTGGGTCAGCGCCACCGAATAGAACTCGCCGGATGAGCGGTCACCCCGGAGAATGCACGAAGGATACTTCCAGGTTATGGCCGAGCCGGTCTCGACCTGGGTCCAGGTGATGCGCGAGTCGTCCTCGCGACAGTCGCCGCGCTTGGTGACGAAGTTGTAGATACCGCCCTTGCCGTTCTCGTCGCCGGGATACCAGTTCTGCACCGTCGAGTACTTGATGTGGGCCTTTTCCTTCGCCACCAGTTCGACCACGGCGGCATGGAGCTGATTCTCGTCGCGCATGGGCGCGGTGCAGCCTTCCAGGTAGCTGACATGGCTGCCGGGCTCGGCCACGATGAGGGTGCGTTCGAACTGGCCGGTGTCGCGCGCGTTGATACGGAAGTAGGTGGACAGCTCCATCGGGCAGCGCGTGTCTTTCGGGATGTAGACGAACGAACCGTCGGAGAACACCGCCGAGTTGAGTGCGGCGAAATAGTTGTCGGTGTAGGGCACGACCGAGCCGAGATACTCGCGCACGAGGTCGGGGTAATCGCGCACAGCTTCCGAAAACGAGCAGAAGATGACACCTGCCTCCTTCAGTTCCTTCTGGAAGGTGGTCCCGACCGATACCGAGTCGAACACGGCATCGACGGCCACGCCGGCCAGGCGCGCGCGCTCGTGCAACGGCACACCAAGCTTGTCGAACGTCTCGAGCAGCTTGGGATCGACCTCGTCGAGACTTTTCGGCCGGTTCTTCTGCTTCGGCGCGGCGTAATAGTGGATCTTCTGAAAATCGATCGCCGGCAGGTTCAGATGGGCCCAGTTCGGGCCGACCATCTTCTGCCACTGGTGAAACGCCTTCAGACGCCATTCCAGCAGCCATTCGGGCTCTTCCTTCTTGGCCGAGATCATGGCGATGATCTCTTCATCCAGCCCGGCGCGGACGCGATCGGACTCGATGTCGGTATAAAAACCGGCCTTGTAGCGCTGCTGGATATGACGTTCAACTTGTTCGACGGTCTGGTTCATGAGATTTCCCGCGTTGGCTCAACGGTGGATTCGGCGCGAATGGCGATTCGCGGCGGCTGCGGCCGGGCCAGATCGGCCAGGCTCAGGGCACCCAGCGCTTCCTCGACCGCCTGGCCGATGCGCTGCCAGTTGCCTCTGAGGCTGCAATCGGATTCGTGCGAACACAGTCCGGGCTCCAGGCCGCACTCGGTCAGGGCGATGGGCCCTTCCATGGCGGCCACGATTTCGGCCACCGAGATGTCATCGGCCGGATACGCCAGCTGGTAGCCGCCATTGACACCTCGCACCGAGTTGACCAGTCCGGCCCGGGCCAGCGTCTTGAGCACCTTGGCTACCGTCGGTGGCTCCAGGCGCACCCGCTCGGCCAACTGGGTGGCCGAAATGCGCTCTTCCGGCTCGCGCGCCAGCGAGGCCAGCACGACGGTGGCGTAATCGGTCAATTTGCTGATTCGCAACATGATCTTCAATACCGGATCGTTCCGGTCCCATATTATGCCTGTCTGGTGCCACAAAAACAAGACCAGACTGGTATTGATTACAGATGGAAAGCCCGTCAGGGAGGTGGCCCTGATACACTTTGCGGCCAGGTTTCGAGCACAGGGCGAGCATGGCGCAGGATCCATTCAGTTTCGATTTCAGCCTTTCGGGAAATGCTTCCCCGACCCCGTCTGATCGCACGCGTTACATCGCACCGCCCTTCGATGCCCGGATGATTTCGGACAGCGAAGCCAGCCTGCTGGTCAGCCGGCAGACCGAACCGGTTCGCCTGTCAATCACGGCAGCCCGCCTCCTGGGTGCATGCGACCGCTTCCGCACCCTCGACGAACAGGCCAGACAGGCCGTCAATCAGCTACGGGGTTCGCCCACACAGACCAATGACTTTTTCCGTGAGCTCGGACAACTGGCCGAACGGCGCCTGCTGCTCAGCCAACCCGACCTGCTACAACGCCTGCAACAGGCAAACTCGTCGGAGCACCGCCCGAGGCACATCGAGACCCTGTTCGTGCGCACCTGCAACCGGCCGCGGACACTGGCAAGACTACTCGACAGTGTCGCCACATTGACCGACCCCGGCGGGTTGAAGCATTGCATCGTCCTTGACGACAGTGACAGCGACGACGGCGATCCACGAACCGCCGAAATCGTCCGCGACTACCGCGCTCACCTGCCGCTGGATTTGCATCACGTCAGTCGCCGTCAGCGCCGGGCCACCCTCGAGCAGATCGCGACGGACAGCGAGGCCGAGGCGGCCGACCTGCACTGGTTCGTCGAAGGCGACTCCGACGATGACCAGCCCACCTACGGGGCCAGCCTGAACTTCGCCCTGCTGCTGGGCGCCGGTCAAACGTTCGCCATCATGGATGACGACGCCAGCCTGGCCGCCTTCCGCCTGCAGGAGACCGACACTCGGCACCGCTTCGCAGCCACGACATCGGCCCGGCTGGTGTTCCCCGAGCCGGAATCCGAGCTCACCGCCGGCTTCGAGCCGCTGTCCACCACGCCGCTGGCCGAACACGCGCGCTACCTGGGCAGCACCGGCGGTGAGTTCGCCACCCAGGGGAAAGACCAGCTGGATGCCTTGTTCGAGCGTGTCGACCCCCAGCTCCTTTACGAACTGGCCGCGCCAACCCGGATACGCCTGACCACCAACGGCACCCTGGGCGACCCGGGCACATCCGGGATCCAGTGGCTGTTCACCGAGCCCAAGGAGAACCTGGCGGCGCTGTGCACCGACGAGCAGCGCTATCGCCAACTGATCGAACAACGGCGCACAGCCCGCAGTCCCGACTCGATCCAGGCCACCACCGCCTTCAGCCTCATGACCACCACGCTCACCGGCATCGACAACCGCGAGCTGCTATTGCCCACCCAGGCCCGAGGGGGTAATGAGGATCTGCTGTTCGGCGCCCTGGTCGACTGGTTGCATCCAGGCAGCCTGCACGCCGCCCTGCCCCACATGCTGCTTCACGAACGGCCCGAACCCCGGCGTTGGCGGGCCGAAGACATCGATCGCCCCCGATCCACCAATCGTGGCCGCTTCCTTGCCGACCAGCTCGGACGTCTCGGTGCCAGCCTGCCGGTCGGTGGCATCGACAGCCGCATCCAGCTACTTCGTGGCTGGCTGCTAAGCCTGGCCGACAGCCCGGCGGACGAACTGCGCTGGCGACTTCGGCAGGACATGCTGGAGTTGCGTGGCGAGACCATCGAACGCATGCGCGCCCGCCTCGCCGAGCTCAAGCCACCCCCCTGGCTCGCCACTGACTTCAGGCGCTCACTGGCGGCCCATGCGCGCGACAATGAACTTGACCAAACCCGTATCGAAGCCATGGCACGGGACATGCCGCGTTTCGCGAATCGCTACGCCGCCGGGCTGGACAGCTGGTGCAAGGCATGGCAGCTCGCCAGTACCCACCCGGTCGAGCGACTCATCCACCCCGACTTTCACGGAAACCGCCAATGACCGACGAGCGCCGCCGCCAGGCCGAGCAATGGGCCGCCGAACAACTCCACTGGGATGAATTCGACAGTAACTCGATCAGTTCCGACGCCAGCTTTCGACGTTACTACCGACTGGCACACGAGGGTCGCACCGTGGTCGTCATGGACGCCCCGCCCGAACACGAGAACCTCGATGCCTTCATTGACGTCGGACAGCGACTGGAGCGAGCCGGCGTCCACGTTCCCCACCAGATCCACGCCGATCGGGAGCGCGGCTTCATGCTGCTGGACGATCTGGGCGATCAGCCCTACCACCACGTTCTGGACGATGACAGTGCCGACGCCCTGTTCCACGATGCGGTCGAAACCCTGATCCGTTTTCAGACCCGTGCCAGCACGTCGGGCCTGCCCTACTACGACGCCGGCTTGCTGTTGCGCGAGCTCGCCCTGTTCCCCGACTGGTTCCTGGCGAAGCACTGGCAGGTCGAGCCCACCGATGACGAGCTCGATGCCTGGGACCTGGTCTGCGCCACCCTGATCCGCTGGGCGCTCGACCAGCCGCAGGTGTTCTGTCATCGCGACTTCATGCCGCGCAACCTGATGCTGGCCAACCCCAATCCCGGCGTGATCGACTTTCAGGATGCGGTGGTCGGCCCGATCAGTTACGACCCGGTCTGCCTGTACCGAGATGCTTTTTTGAGCTGGCCCACCCAGCGCGTCGACGAGTGGCTGGAAACCTATCGCCTGCGTGCGCTGGACGCCGGCCTGCCGGCACCCGAATCGGCTGACCTGTGGCGACGCACCTGCGACCTGATGGGCGTGCAGCGTCACCTCAAGGTCATCGGCATCTTCGCCCGCATTCGCTACCGCGACGGCAAACCGAGGTACCTGGAAGACACACCGCGATTCTTCATCTACCTGGACGAGGCGATCGAGCGCAATCCGGAAATCGCCGAACTGGGCCGCCTGCTTGCCAGCTGGCGCCGACGCGCCCGGACAGCCTGAACGCTACGACGCGACGGCGAGGAAATTGATGGCCACTTCCACCCGATCGCGGCCTGCATCCTTGGCACGGTAGAGCGCCCGATCCACGCGCTGCATGCATTGTGACCAGCTTTCCTGCCCGACCCGGCACTCGACCACGCCAAAGCTCGCGGTCAATCCCAGCACCCTGTCACCGGCCACGATGGACTCACCGGCAATCTGTCGCCGCAGGCGCTCGGCAACACGTCGAGCCTGCTCCAGACCGGCGCCCGGCAGCATTACAAGGAACTCCTCACCACCGACCCGGAATGCATTGTCGCTGTCGCGCAGCGCCGCCTGTATGCGCTGCGCCACGACACTGAGAACGATATCGCCGGCCTGGTGACCATGGCGGTCGTTGATCTGCTTGAAGTGATCGATGTCCAGCAACACCGCGGACAGCGGTCTACCGCGCTGACGGGCCAGTGCCATGTGCGTGGCGGCGGCCCGATCCAGACCAAGACGATTGTTGATGCCGGTGAGCGGATCCTTGCTGGCCAGACCGATGAGCTCGACCTGTTTTTCACGAAACATCATCACCGTCAGCGCCATCGTGATGCAGAAACCGAAGACCATGGCCGCCAGGAAGGCCGCCATCTGGAACGGATCCTGGACGAAAGACGTGGTCAGGGCCGGACTGAACAAGGCATAACTGAATCGCAGCAGCAAAAAGGCTGCGAAGGCCAGCAAGACCAGTGCCGCTGTACGGTGAAACCGGCGCATTCCGGGTCGGTGGGCGTACCAGAGCAATGCCCCCGCGTAGGCATCGAGCACGATATAAAAACCGGATTGGAAGATGATCCGGGCCCTCAACGTCTCGCGCGCCTCGGGAAACACCAGCGACGAGACCAGGATGAGCCCGACGGCAAGGACTATCGGCAGCGTCCAGCAACGCAGGCCGAGATAGCGCTGCACCCCGATCAGGATCAGACCGTGGCCCAGGGCGATGGCTGCATTGGCAACGGTACCGACCACCCAGACCGGAACCGGCACCTCCATCGACTGCAGAATGTGGCCCATGAGATAACCGACCCCGAAGGCCAGGCCGGCCCCCGCCCAGTCGAGCACCGCGCGCGAGCGCATGCCCGCCAGGTAGATCCCCAGCATGGTCGCCGCCATGAGGAAACCGCTGATCGACGTGGCAAACGCCATGGTGCGCACATCGAGCATCAGCAATTCGGTCATGTGGGTCGCCTCCGTGACGGGTTTTAATGCAGGTCATCCTGTATGCACCATCTATCAAGCACATTCCATGCCAGTGCGGGAAATCCATGATTTTCATCAACAATCATGGCGCTGCACCCCAAGGACAACCCAGACACTCGAACACAGTGGCGCCGGCCCACGACATGCCGACCCACAAGATTTGTCCATATGCGCTAGATTGAAGCACCCGAGACTGTTACTGGGATCCAGGAATCGATGCGAGCGATGATCCTGGCCGCCGGGCGCGGCGAGCGCCTGCGGCCGCTGACCGATACCACGCCGAAACCGCTGATCGAGGTCGGCGGCAAGCCGCTGATCGTGCACCATCTGGAGAGACTGGCAGAAGCCGGCTTCACTGACGTGGTCATCAACCTGGGGTGGCTGGGCGAGCAGATTCCCGAAGCACTCGGCGACGGCAGCCGCTTCGGACTGCGCATCCACTACTCCCCCGAACCCCCCGGCGCCCTGGAAACTGCCGGCGGTATCGTGCACGCGCAGGAGTTGCTGGGCGATGCGCCTTTTCTGGTCGTCAGCGGCGACGTGCTTTGCGACTATCCTTTCGACACCCTGCACCGGCTTGAGATGGAAACGCTGGCCCACCTGGTCATGGTCGACAACCCTCCGCATCACCCCGACGGCGACTTTGGCATCGTCGACGGACGAATCGTTGGCAATACCCCGGACAAGCTGACATTCAGCGGCATCGCCGTATTCCGCCCCGAACTGTTTGCCAACCTCGAGCCGGGTGTGCGCCCGCTGCGCCCGGTCCTGGAACAGATCATCGTCGAAGGACGAGTCAGCGCCGAGCGCCACACCGGGCAATGGATGGATGTCGGTTCACACGAACGCCTTCAGCTGGCCCGACAACTCCACTCGCGGCGACGCAAGCTTCAATAGACCGGCACGGGCACGGACGGCGCCAGCGGCCCCTACTCCGTATCGTCAGCGCGAATTGCCGACCACTGGGGCAGACCTTCGTCCCCGATCAATTGTCCGGCCAGCGGGGCGAGGTCGGGATGGGCCTGCAGCAAGGCATGGAAGATCACGTTCTGCTCGAATACGCCGTGCACAACCTCGGCCCCCGGACCGGTGGCGTAGACCGGGACGTCCTCACCGGAATGTGTGGCCGAACGAAGACCGATGGTTGCTTCCTGGCGGAAGTCGGGATCGGTCGGATCGATGTCTTCGTAGTCAGGACGGTCGCCGCCACGGTAGCCGGGGCCGTCGAAGTAACGCAGCGTGGTCATCGGACGACCGTCGTCGTCGAGCTGCAGCTCACCGGGCTTGCCCTCGGCGTCCGGGCTCCGTACCAGGCCGGTAATGGGGTTGCCCCGGGCCGGATAGCCAGCGAAGACCATTGCATGACCATGATCGGCGGTAACCACGATCAGGGTGTCTTCCGGATCGGTCATCTCGTGGGCGGCCTCGATGGCACGGGCGAACTCGATGGTCTCGGTCAGGGCACGGTGGGCATTGTTGCCGTGGTGGGCGTGATCGATGCGTCCACCCTCGACCATCAGGAAGTAACCTTCATCGCGGCGATCGGCCAGCAGGGCGATGGACTCGCGCGTCATTTCCGTCAGCGAGGGCTCGCCGGCCTCGTCGTCGGCGCGATCATGCTCGTATTGCATGTGCGAGGGTTCGAACAAGCCGAGCAACGGCCCGTCGAGACCGTTCAATGCCTCGCGGAATTGCTCCAGATTCCAGACATACCGGCCTTCGGGGTGACGCTCCTGCCACTGCTCGATCAGATCGATCCCGTCGGAGCGCAGTCCACGAATCGCGGGATATTCTGGATCGGTCGCCTCCAGCGGCAGAAAGGCACGGCGCCCTCCGCCGAGCACCACGTCGATACCATCGCCAATGTCATACTCGACCAGTTGCCGGGCAATATCCCGGCAACCGGCCTCACGCGCGGCTTTCGGCATGCCCGCATCACTCTCCCAGCGCCGGTGCGGAGTGCGGGCATACAGCGCCGCCGGCGTGGCGTGCGTGATGCGGGTGTTGGTCACAATCCCGGTCGCCAGACCGGCCAGCGAGGCGATGTCGAGCAGGGTCACCAGTTCACGCCCCTGCGACGCTTCGCAATCGCCGTGACGGGCGTACTGATCGACCGACAAGCCGCCGGCAAAGGTCTTCACGCCGGTGACCATGGCCGTCATCGTGCCGGCAGAGTCCGGGCTCTGCCGGTCGGTGTTGTAGGTCTTGGAAAAGGCCGTGTGCGGAAAGCGCTCGAAATACAGCAGGTTCGACTCACCCGACTCCCCGCGCTTCTGACCTTCGAGAATCCGTGCAGCGGCCACGGTGGCAAAGCTCATGCCGTCACCGACAAACAGGATCACGTTGCGAGCCGGCTCAAGCTCAGCATGCGTAGAGCGCCGTTCGGCAACCAGGGATTGCCCGTCAAGGTACCAGCCGGCCGGGGTTTCCTCCGCCGGCGAGCCAAAAGTACAAGAGATTGCCACCAGGGCAACAAGAAAGTATCCAGTTTTCATTGTCGACGATCGTGATTCGAAGTTGTGAGGGGCCGATGATGCCGGGATCCTGCCGGGATGATTGATCCCGCTGACACCAAGCGGCTACACTCTAGCCCATATCAGAGGGAAAAACATGACGCTCAAAATCGGTATCGTCAAGGAATCAGCCAGCGGTGAACGACGCGTCGCGCTGGACCCACCCACCGCCGCCAAGCTTGTCCAGGCTGGCCACAAGGTCATCGTCGAAACGGGGGCCGGCACCGAGTCCGGTCATCCCGACGAG
>SKSJ01000125.1 GCA_007123055.1 Wenzhouxiangella sp.
AGAGAAACATCAGCACGGACGCGGCAATCAGCACGCCGCCTGCGCCGTAGGCATTGATGACAATGGCGAAGACGCCGGCAAAGAAGAGTGTGGCCATGACCATGCCGTAGATGGCCATGCGAACCCAGGGCCGAAGGATGCCGGGATCGCGTCCGACGATGGTAAAGGTGTGCTTGAGCAGGTAGCCAAGCTGGCCGAGCCGTTCACCGATGCCCGGTTTGCGCAGTTGTTGCTGCATGGTTGTGGTCCCTTTGATGATCGATTGCTTGCTTCGGCCCTACTCTACGGCGAACCGCCCCCGAATGTGCCATCGATCCCGGACCCGGTGCATGACAGGCCCAAATGAAAAACCCCGCCGGCGGCGGGGTTTTTCGGTACAGCTTGTCAGTCTCGCTTTACAGCGTGACGACGTTCTCCGCCTGCTGGCCCTTCGGACCATTGACGACGTCGAAGCTGACCTTCGCGCCTTCGGCCAGGCTTTTGAAGCCCGAGCCGCTCAGGGCGCTGAAGTGAACAAAGACGTCACTGCCGCCGTTGTCCTGGGAAATAAAGCCGAAGCCCTTCGCGTCGTTGAACCATTTCACGGTTCCGGTGGTGCTAGACATGATGTTTACTACCTTTACAATTTCAAATGTTATGAGCGGAATCCGACCTCGGGTCGGTTCCGATTTTGCTGTTTCCGGAATTTCAGGAAATGGAGGAGCTTGAAGGGTACCTGGAAGGGAATGCAATCAAATTCAACCACTGCTGTGTTCCGCAGCGCTTCGCACTATACACACCTTTTGCTCCCGTGTATATCTTTATTTTCCAATGCCGCTGCGGGCTTGTTTCCCCGCCGTGTCGCACCCACGTATACTCGACGATTCCGGCTCGGTCCGTCCGTGCCGGTCCTTCCCGCCATTTCATGGATCGCATTGCCGTCCCCTTTCCCGGATCGGGGCCGTTGCACTGGTCGGGTCCTGTCATCACTCGGCCCGGAGGCCGCCCCACATAATGAAAACCCTGTTTGTACGTAATATCCACCCCGAAACCCGCGAGAAGGATCTTCGCGAACTGTTCTCCCGCCACGGGACCGTGCGCGGCATGAAACTGCCGATGGACATCTTTACCCGCCGCTGTCGTGGCGTGGCCATGATCGACATGGAAGGCCACGAGGCGCGCGCGGCCCAGGCCGGACTCGATGGCGCCGTGTTCAACGGGCAGCCCATCCAGGTGCGCGAGGAGCGTCCGCGCGGCAAGAAGCGTGGCGGCCGCCGGTAACAACTCTTGCACCTCGAGCCAGGGCCGCCCCTGGCTCGTAACGATCCGCGGTGCAACCGGCCCGGCCGGCTTTGCCCGCCAGCCATTCGGCGTCACCATCACTCGACTGCCGAGGCGGAGCCGGCAGCGGATGCGGACGATCCTGTGCATAATGAGGCTCCAAGTCACCATCGAGGGAGCTGGCCGTCATGAACATGAGCAAGGTGGTCTTCGGGTTCTTCGTCCTGCTGGCGCTGACCCTGAACTTCGGGTTTTTCATCGGCGAGATCGACAATCCCGATCATCACAACGTCTACGAATTGTTCGCCGCCCTGGTCGTGGGGCTGATCGCCACCGTGATGAAGCTGGGGGAGCGCTCGCAGATGAGCGCAATGCTGCTCGCCTCCAGCCTGGTCGTCGACCTGCACCTGGTCGCTGCCGCCCTGGTCTGGGCGATTGCCGTCCATGTTACCGATGTCGGGCTGACGCCGGCGGTCATGGCGACCATCGTCTCGCTGTCGGGCGGCGCGCTGCTCGCCAACTTGTTGTCAGTCGTCCTGCTGACCCTGGAAACGGCCGGCTTCAGCCGCTGACGATTAGCCGTGGGCGGCACCTTCCTCTTCGTGTTCTTCCGACGCATGCGGGTGCCGCTGGTCGTGCTGATCTCGGCATACGCCATCGCCACGATCGGATTCACCCTGATGCCAGGGGTCGACGATGAAGGCAACCCGTGGCGCCTGGGCCTGTTCGAGGCTTTCTACGTCGTCAGCTATACCGGCTCGACCATCGGTTTCGGGGAAGTCCCCTACGCGTTCTCGCCGGCCCAGCGACTCTGGACCATGGTCAGCATCTACCTCACGGTGATTGCGTGGCTGTTCTCCATCGGCACGATCATTTCGCTGTTGCAGGATCCGGCCTTTCGGCGCAGCCTGCAGCGGGCACGGTTTCGCCGTGCCGTGGGCGGCATCGACCAGCCGTTCTACCTGGTCTGTGGTTACGGTGACACCGGGCGTCTGCTGACCCGCGCACTGACCGATCGGCGTCATCCCGTGGTCGTTATCGACCACAACGCCGACAAGATCGACGCCCTTTCGGTGCAGGATTTTCGTATGCCGGTGGCCGCGTTCGCCATGGATGCGCGCCCACCCGACAACCTGCTTGAAAGCGGCATGAGAAGCCGCTGGTGCATGGGCGTGATGGCTGTCACCGGTGACGATAAGGCCAACCTCAAGATCGCCGTGGCCACACGCCTGCTCAACAAGCGGTGTGCGGTCCATGCGCGCGCGGACCTGGCCGGAGTCGCCGACAACATGCGGTCGTTCGACACCGACGACGTGGTCAACCCGGTCACCGAGTATGTTCATCGCATGCGGCTCGCTATCGAGCGGCCAGCCGCCTTCCGGCTCTACCACTGGCTGCAATCCGGACCTCACGCCCGCATTCCCGACATTCGCCGACCGCCCCGCGGTCCCTGGATCCTGGCCGGGTTCGGTCGCCTGGGCAAGGCCATGCACGCCATGCTCGTCGAGATCGGCATCGAGGTGACCGTGATCGAGGAAGACGAAACGCTGGCCGGCCTGCCGTCCAACTTCGTTAACGGCCGCGGCACGCAGGCCGAAACCCTCAAGGAGGCGGGTATCGACCGGGCTGTCGGTATCCTCGCCACCACCCGCGACGACGTCGATAATCTCTCCATCCTCATCACGGCCAGGGAACTCAATCCCGAGCTGTTCACCGGGGTGCTGGAGAACGGACTGTCCAGCCATGCCATGGTGCGCGCCGCCGAGCCGGACCTGGTCGCCCAGCCCAGCACGGTCATTGCCGGCACTATTCTCAGCCGTATCCGCTCGCCGCTGGTTCAGCCCTTCATCGAACGCATGCTTGACTGCGAGGAAGACGACATCGACGCCCTGCTCGATCGCCTGTCGGCACATTGTCGGGGGTCCCCGCCCGACTTTTTGACCCTGCGCATCAGCGAGCGTCGGGCCCCGGCACTGGTCGGCCTGATCAATCGGGGGATTGCCGTGCCGGTCTCTGCCCTGGTGAACGATCCGATCGGCAGGGAGCGAGCCCTGCCCATAGAAGTCCTGCTGCTTCGGCGCGACAGTGGCGACCTGCTCAGGCCTCACGGGGATACGGAATTGAAGATCGGTGATCGCGTGCTCATGGCCGGACATCCTCGTGCCGGAAGACGTCTGCGCGCGATGCTGGAGAACGAGAATATCCTCGGCCGTGCTCTGACCGGTCGCGAGATCCACCAGGGTTGGCTGTGGCAGCGCCTGACCGGTACGCGCGACCTGGGCTGAGCATCACCTGGATCCAGGTTGCCAAACGGGGCATGCCTGCAGGTTGGCTGCGGCTCGGACACGGTGTTACTCTGCCAAATCAGGCACATGGAGAATCCTGCAGGGACCGAATGGCGTCATGCCCGGCGAACTCACCCTACTGCTGAAGGCGGCCAGCGATGGCGACCAGCCGGCACTCAATCGGCTGGTGGCCCTGCTCTATGTTGATCTGCGCCAGCTTGCTCACCGTTGCCGGCGCGGCGACCGCCAGGCGCTGGACACCACCAGCCTGGTCCACGAGTGTTACCTGCGTTTCCTCAACACAGGCGAGCTCGAGGTCAATGATCGGGCTCATTTCTTCAACCTGGCCGCGCGCATCATGCGCCAGTTGCTGGTCGATTACGCCCGCGAAAGACTGGCGGCCAAACGCGGCGGTGGAGCGGTGCATGTCGAGTTGCGCGAAGATGATGCCGTCGAGCGGGCCGAAGCCGAACATTGCCTGGCCGTCGACCAGGCCCTCGAGCACCTGGCCGAGATCCATCCCGATCAGGCACGGGTGGTGGAATGCCGGTTCTTTGCCGGTCTGACCGAAGCCGAAACCGCCGAGGCGACCGGACGCTCGTTACGAAGCGTGCAGCGTGACTGGAAAACGGCCCGCGAATGGCTGGCAGGACGGCTCGACTGATGGCCGACGACCGGTTCAAGCCCGGGGGCGCGCTGGAAGGCCCACTGTTCGAGGGATTCCTTCGACGACTCTCCGAGAACCGCGAGCCCGAGCCCGGCGACCGTATCGGTGCCTGGCGTATCTTGTGTGAACTCGGGCGCGGCGGCAGCGGTGTGGTCTACATGGCCGAGCGCGCCGATGGCGCGTTCTCACAGCAGGTCGCGCTGAAGTGGCTGCGCGGTGATCGACCGGTGCTGGGTGGACGTGAAGCCTTGGCGCGCGAGCGTGAGTTGCTCGCCAGCCTGGACCATCCCCACATCGCGCGCCTTATCGACGGCGGCCAGACCGATGACGGCATGCTCTGGTTCGCCATGGATCTGGCCGAGGGCGAGACCGTAGACCGTCACGCGGTCGAACTGGCGCTGCGTGGTCGCCTGGCCCTCGTCGCCAAGCTCTGTCGGGCGGTGCATCACGCTCATCGGCGCGGCCTCATCCACGGCGACATCAAGCCGTCGAACGTGCTGGTCGACGCTCGCGGCGAGCCGCGCCTGGTCGATTTCGGCATCTCGCGCATGAAAGGGGGCCTGGGATCCAGTTACGGTCTGACCCCCGATTACGCCAGCCCCGAGCAACGCGCCGGTGACCCACTGACCACCGCTTCCGATATCTGGCAAATCGGCCACCTGCTCGAGGACCTGCTCGGCGATGACATCCCGTCGAACGAGCTGCTTTCGATCATCGAGCGAGCCACGGCC
Organism: Wenzhouxiangella sp.; assembly: GCA_007123055.1. GTDB lineage: Bacteria > Pseudomonadota > Gammaproteobacteria > Xanthomonadales > Wenzhouxiangellaceae > Wenzhouxiangella. Next base: position 4,944 of record SKSJ01000125.1, read on the forward strand.
GAATCGCCGGATCGTCGCTATGCCTCGGCCTCGGCCATGGCCGCCGATATCGACGCCTGGCTTGCCGGCCGCCCGGTGCTGGCTCACGGCGGCGGCCTGGTCTACGGCCTGTCCTGCTGGATTCGGCGCAACCGGGCGCTGTCTGTGGTCTCGGGATTCGCGGCCCTGGTCCTGCTCATCGGCGGTGTGTGGATGACCCTGCAACTGGCCGAGGAACGCGACCTGGCGCAGCGCGAGGCCGCGCGCGCCCAGGCTGCGCTGGCCAATACGCAGGCAGCGCTGGCTAGGGCCGAGGCGCTGAGCGATTTCCTGGTCGACCTGTTCCAGGCCACCCGGCCGACCCGACCGCGCGATCAATTGCCCTCCACCGAAGAGATCCTTTCGCGCGGGGCCCAGCGTGCCATGGACCCGGAGTCGGCCCCGGCGGTCGAACGCTTCGGCATGCTGTTGACCATCGGCCGGGTCTACCGGTCGCAAAGTCTCTACGACCAGGCCCGGCCGCTGATCGAGGCCGCCGTCGACCTGGTCGAAACCACCCCCGGACTGCACGCCACCGATCACGCCCGTGCCCTGCAACTCCAGGCCCACCTCATGATCAGCGACGGCGACAGCCTCGATGAAGCCGAGGCGGTGTTGCTGCAAGCCGAGTCATTGCTGGACGACAAGGACGAGCCCTGGGACTTGCTGGCACGCATTCGCATCATGCGCACCTGGGTTGAACGTCATCGCGGCGAGCACGAAAAAGCGCTGACGCTGGTCGAACCGCTCTACGAGACACTGTACCGGCAGGAACGGCTCAGCGACATCGTCGGCGCGGCCCTGCTCAACGCCCTGGCCGGATTGAGGGGTGCCATCGGTGACCTGGAAGCCTCGGCAGAACTCCGGACCGAAGCCATCGAGGCCTATCGCCGGGCGCGCGGCGACGAAAGCCAGGGCTATGCCGTGGCCCTGGCCAACAGCGTGGGACTGGAGCGTGCCCTTGGCCGTCTCGAGGAATCCGAACGGCGCGCGCGCGAGGCCATTGCGCTTTACGACCGCATCTACCCCGAGCCGGTCGACTATCGCGCCGTGGCCCGGGCCGCCCTGGCCCAGACCCTGCTGGCCACGGGCCGCTACGATGAGGCCTTCGAGGAACTGGATCGGGCCACCGCCGAACACGCGCAGGCGCTGGGTAACGAACCCGAGCGCTGGCCGCTTCGATACACCCGGCGCGGCACCTTCCTGGCGCGCATCGGCCGGCCGGTGGAAGCCCTGGCCGAGATGAAGCGGGCCGACCGGCTCTTTCAGGAAGAAGAAGGTTTCGATCCGCGCCTGCTCGCGTCCGGCCGCATGCTCAAGGCCTGGACAAGCTGCCTGGCCGGGGAGGGCCGCGCCGGGCAGGAACTCCTCGACACCCTCGAGCATGCCGAGACACTCGCCGGCAATCCCCGCAATCGCGCCCAGCTGGCCGAGGCCCGCGCCGCCTGCCATCTGGAAACCGGCCAACCGGACGCCGCGCTCGACGCCATCGATGCCGCACTTGGGCCCGACGGCCGGACCGGCGATCTGCTGACACTGGCCGGCCGACAACTGCTCAGGGCACGAATTCTCGAAACGCTGCAACGCCCTGACGAGGCCGCCCGCGGTCTCGACCTGGCCCAGGCGCAGTTCCGGGAGCTTGGCCTGGATCACCACCCCCGCCACGAACAGCTGGTCGAAGCCCGCACGGCACTGGAACGCGGGCCGCGCTGACCGGCCTTTCAGATTCCTGGCGGGCCGCGCTTGCCTTCTGCGTGTCTCTCTGCACGAAGCAAACAACAAAATCGGAGAGCACAACATGAGAAAGGTATTCGAGTTCGCGCTGGCGGGCCTGCTGTTCATGGGTGGTTCGGCTGCGGTCGTGGCCGGCGATCAATCCTTCACCTGGTCGGCCGATGACCCGGAGCTGGACTGGGGTCCCTGCCCGGAGTTCCTGCCCGACGACTGCCGTATCGCCGTTTTGCAGGGCGATCCGGCCGGCCATAACGCCGACATTTTCTTCCGTCTGCAACCGGGCACCATGGCGGCCCATCACTGGCATACCTCGGCCGAGCGCATGGTGCTGGTGTCCGGCGAGATGGAAGTCGACTACGACGGCCAGGACCCGGAGGTGCTCACGCCAGGCACCTATGCCTATGGCCCGGCCCGCCTGCCGCATACCGCGAGTTGCCGCGCCGGCGGCGACCCCTGTGTGCTGTTCATAGCGTTCGAAGAGCCGGTCGACGCGGTACCCACTGAAGCTCACGACCACTGAAGCACAAGGAGGTCGCCATGAACCCAGGAGCATGGAAAAGAACATGGACAGGCTTGTTTGGCCTGGCATTCCTGCTGGCCGTCGGAGTGCCCGCGATTGCCGGCCATGACCATGATGACAACGATCACGCCCACATGCACGACGATGCACCGGTCGATCCGGCCGACTCCGTCGGCACGGTCAATTTCGGTGCTGATTGTGACCACGCCGTGCTCGCCGATTTCGACCGTGCGCTCGCCCTGATGCATCACATGATGTACGTGCAGGCGCGCGGTGAGTTCGATGCAATTGCCCAACGGGACCCGGGTTGCGCCATGGCGCACTGGGGCGTGGCCACCACGCTGTTCCAGCCGCTTTGGGGCACGACACCGAGCGCATCCGAGGTCGAGACGGCCAGGCGCGCGATCGAGCAGGCACGCGAAAGCGTGGAGAGCGAACGTGAACGCAAGTTGATCGAGGCGACCGCTGCCTTTTTCACACCCGACACGGATCGTCTGCAATCGCGCCTGGACGGCTGGATCGACGCCATGGCAAGTGCCCACCGGGACTTCAGCGACGATCACGACGTCGCCGCGTTCTATGCCCTGTCGTTGTTGACGAAGGCAATGAGCGCCGAGAATCGCCACGCCCTGCACGACCAGGCCGAGGCCATTCTCGATGAAATCTGGCAGGAGGAACCGAGCCATCCGGGCGCCATCCACTACGCCATTCACGCCACCGACGCCGATGGACGCGCCGAGAACGCGTTGCACATGGTCGAAGCCTACGGTGCAATCGCGCCGAATGTGCCTCACGCGCTGCACATGCCCTCCCACATCTATGTCCGCCTGGGAGACTGGCCCGAGGTGATCGGCTGGAACGTGCGCTCGGCCGAAGCGGCGCTGGAGCATGAAGTCAACGGAGCGATCTCGTTTCACTACATTCACGCCGTCGACTACCTGGTCTACGGACACCTGCAGCGCGGCGAAGACACGACGGCCGAAAACGTCTGGCAGATGGCCCGTCAGCGGGGTCGCCACCAGGGCAGCTTCCCCGGCGCGTTTCACCTGGCCGCCATCCCCGCGCGCCTGGCCGTGGAGCGCCGGGACTGGGACGCCGCAGTCGCCATCGAGCC
>SKSJ01000084.1 GCA_007123055.1 Wenzhouxiangella sp.
GACATCGCATTCTTGCAGAATATATGGTGCCGAAGGCCGGACTCGAACCGGCACGGCCGTTAGGCCACTGCCCCCTCAAGACAGCGTGTCTACCAATTCCACCACTTCGGCATTTATATCAGACGATCCGTGAACGACTCATTGTTCCGGAGGTTCGGGGAACACCTCGTCATCGACCACCGATTCGTCTTCGTCTTCTTCCGGAAGGGCCAGGAATTCGTCGGCGTCGCCGGTCTCGACTTCCTCGGCCGTCGGCAAAGGTGCTACCTGGCCGGCAACACCCAGATCATCGGGAGTCTCCGCCACACCGCCGGATCGGGCCACGATGACGGCCATCGACAGGCTGATGGCGAAAAAGGCCACACCCAGCCAGCTGGTGAGCCTCGTCAGGAAGCTGGCCGCGCCCCTCGAGCCGAACACCGTGCCCGAAGCGCCGGCACCAAAGGCAGCACCCATGGTCGCACCGGGGCCACGCTGAACCAGCACGATGGCAATCAGCGATGCCGCCAGCAGAACGTGGAAAACGATCAGAACCGTGTACATTTGCAATCAGTCTCTAAAATTGGTTTGCGTCAGGCCGCCTGGTAAATCGACATGAACGACTCGGCCTGCAGCGAGGCGCCGCCAATCAGGCCTCCATCGATATCTTCACAGGCGAACAGTTCCGCGGCGTTGTCGGGCTTGACGCTCCCGCCGTACAGAATCCTGACCCGACCGCCTATTGTAGCATCCTCTTTTGTCAATTGCGCCCTGATCTCGGCATGAATTTCCTGCGCCTGCTCGGGCGTGGCCGTCTGACCCGTACCGATGGCCCAGACCGGTTCGTAGGCCACTATGGCGCGCGCGAAGGCGTTGATTCCGGCCGCATCGATCACCGCCGAGATCTGCTCACCGACCACTTCGGTCGTTCGCCCCGCGTCACGCTCCTCCAGCGTCTCACCCACGCACAGAATGGGTTGTAGCCCCGCCGATTGGGCCGCCACGAATTTCTCGGCCACCTGTTCGCTGTTCTCGGCATGCAGAGCGCGACGCTCGGAATGCCCGACCAGCACGTGACCACATCCCCAGTCAGCCAGCATCGGCCCGGAAACGTCGCCGGTGTAGGCCCCGGACGCATGCGGGCTGAGATCCTGGGCGCCGAGCAGGACCGGCGTGTGGTCGATCAACGACTGGACCAGGGGAATGTAGGGGAACGGCGGCAGCACCATCACCTCGGCCGACCGGGCGGGATCGAGCCGCGCCAGGATGCCGCCGATCAGACTGCGGATCTCCGGCTTGGATCCGTTCATCTTCCAGTTGCCGGCAATCAGCTTGTTTCTCATGTCGTTTACCACCCCTCATCGAGTGGGAGCAGATTCTACTGCTTTTGGGACGGAAGGTTAAGGATTTTGGATGGAAGATGGTGAAAGGTGAAAGGTGAAAGGGGGGAAAAGGGAGACGGCATTGGCGTGGCAGCCGGCAATCACCGTTGGTCCGGAATCGCCGCAGGCGATATCCGGGACCCCGCACCTGGGCGATCGGCACGGCATGCCGATTTTGCTGGTTGCCGTGGCCGCTTGACCTTGCGAGGCCCGGATCAAGTCCGGGGCGACGGGCTGGGGTTGGAGGGGAGACGGGAGACGGAAGGCAGAGGGCTGGGCTGGTGCGAGAGTTGAAAGAGTCTGTCGTCCCGGAATCGCCGCAGGCGATATCCGGGACCCCGCACTTGGGCGATCGGCACGGCATGCCGATTTTGCTGGTTGCCGTGGCCGCTTGACCGTGCGAGGCCCCGGATCAAGTCCGGGGCGATGGGCCGGGGGGTTGGAAGGGTGGCGGGAGACGGGTGACGGGGCGGATCTGCTATCGTTTCCCCGAAACGAACCGACGAAACAACGAAACAACGAATGAACGAATCAAAAAACCAATCGCGCCCGCTGGCGTTGATCACCGGGGCTTCGGCAGGCATCGGGGCGGAATATGCGCGGCAGATGGCGGCGGCCGGGTACGATGTGGCGCTGACCGCAAGGCGGCGCGAGCGGCTCGACGAGCTGGCCGCTGAATTGTCCGCAGACCATGGCATTGAGTGTCTGGTCATAGCCGCCGACCTGGCCGAAGCGGACGCGCCGGCCAGCATCATGGCCGAAATCGAGGCGTCTGGCCGACAGGTCACGGTCCTGGTCAACAACGCCGGCTACGCGATCGGCGGCTTCCTCAACCAGGCCGACTGGGACGAACATCGCCAGTTCCTGCAGGTCATGGTCAATGCCGTGACGGAGCTGTGCCACCGTTGCCTGCCGGGCATCCGCGAGCAGAACACCGGCGGGATCATCAATGTGGCCTCGCTGGCCGGCATCGTGCCGGGATCTTCCGGTCACACGCTGTACGCGGCGGTCAAGGCTTACATGATCAAACTGTCCGAATCGCTAGCGATGGAGAACACCGACCGCCGGATCTGCATCCAGGCGATCTGCCCGGGTTTTACCTACTCGGAGTTCCACGACGTGGTCGGCACCCGCGACATCGTCTCGAAAATGCCCGACTACATGTGGATGAATGCCGACGAAGTGGTTGCCATCAGCCTGCGGGAGTTCGGCAACCCCAAAGCGCCGGTCATGCTGGTGCCGGGCCGCTGGAATCGTTTCGTCGCCATGCTGACGCGAAAGCTGCCCTACCGGGCATCTTTTGCGTTGATGAAGAAGCGTAGTGGGAGCTTTCGGAGGCAGGAATGAAAGTGTGAAGTGTGAAGTGTGATGTCTGTGCGTCTGTGCGTCTGTGCGTCAGTAGGCCGTGCAGATCGTCAACTGACGCACCGAAGCACGTCTCGGCCGATCATCCCTCCTGTCGTCCCGGCCGGAGCGTAAGCGGAGAGCCGGGACCCCGCACGGTGGCTTTGGCACGGCATTGATCAGGACTTCAGCGTGCGAGGCCCCGGACAATCGCTGACGCGACTTCCGGGGCGACTGGGGGTGCTTTTCCCTGGCCAGTGGGTTTCATTCCCGCCGACGCACCGCCCCCTACCTCCGCTCGGTGCGGATGGTATGCAGGCGGCCGTCGATGAACAGCAGTTCGCGGGGATGATGTCGGCTGCCGAAGTCGTAGGTCCAGCTCAGGCGTTCCTGTGTCTCCACCTGACCGCCGTGATAGCCGTATAAACCGGGGGTGGGAAGTTCGTAGCTATGATCAGGCTCACCGCATCGCGCATAGATCTCGGCGACGGTATCGCCGGCGTTGTTGAGTTCATTCGGGGTGCAACGGCGACTACCCGGAGTGTAGTTCACACCGTATCCGAGCGCGTGAATCCGGGCAAGACGCCCATTGACGAACACCAGCCGACGCATCAGTCGGCGCTGACCGAAGTTGAGGGTCCACACTTCCACGCGCTGCAGCTCCAGCGGACGCCCGAAACGGTCGGTCGCGGTGGTCCGGTCATAGCGCTCCTGCCAGAACGGCTCCGGACATTTGCGTGCCACCTGCCAGATCGGATCGCCGGAGCGAACGATCTGGCGATTGCACTGCAGGGTATCGGTGGCGGCCCACGACGGCGACACACCCAGCAGCACGAGCACGAATGCAAAAACTCCACGAGTCATATCGCGATTCTAGCTCCCGCAAGTTGAACCACCAATGAATCCCCTTCACGTCGCGTTGTCCCAACTGCACCGAACATTCCCCGCTTGCAAGACTTTTGGCCCCACCCAAGGAGTAATGAAATGCACACGCGATTGATCGCCGCCGCCTGCCTGCTGGTCATGGCTGCACCTCTGAAGGCCGACAATCACTCGGCCGAGCACTACGTGATCGATACCCCCGGCGCCCATGCCTTCATCCAGTTCAAGATCTCCCACCTGGGTTTTTCCTGGCTCTACGGTCGCTTCAACGAGTTCGAAGGCGAGTTCACCTACGACCCGGAGCACCCCGAGAACTCCTCGGTCGAAGTGACCATCCAGACCGCCAGCGTGGACTCGAACCATGAGCGTCGCGATGACCACCTCAGAAACGAGGACTTCCTGACCGTCGAGGAGCACCCGGAGTCGCACTTCCGGTCCACGTCGTTTGAACGGGTCGGTGACGGCCAGTACCGCATGACCGGCGACTTCACCCTGTTGGGCGTGACACGCGAACTGGAGATGGACGTCGAACAGGTCGGTGCGGGCGAGGACCCGTGGGGCAATTACCGCCGCGGCTTCCACGCCACCACCAGCTTCCGCCTGGCCGATTTCGGCATCGACTACGACCTGGGCGAGGAGGCCGAAGTGGTGAAGATCATTCTGGATGTGGAAGGCATCCTTCAGACTGACGAGGACTAGGACCAAAAGCCTTTAACAAAAGCATTTAGCACGAAGGGCGCGAAGAAGAGCACGAAGCGCACGAAGGAAAACCGGTCAATTTTTCTTCATTGCCCTTCGTGCCTTCTTCGTGTCCTTCGTGTTAGTTCTTTCCGGGTGAACGGCTTCAATCACCGGCGCCGGCGACGGTCATCTCGTCGACCAGCAACGAGCCGGTGCGGATGTTGTGGCGGGTGTCGACGTCGGTACCCGCCGCACGCAGGTGGCCGAGCATGTCGCGCAGGTGGCCGGCGATGGTGATTTCTTCCACCGGCCAGGCGATCTGGCCGTTGTCGATCCAGAAGCCGGCTGCACCGCGTGAATAATCGCCGGTGACCAGGTTGACGCCCTGCCCCATCAATTCGGTCACCATCACCCCCGTTCCCAATTCCCGCATCAACTGGTCGCGAGACCGGTCGGCTCCGATCAGTTCGAGGTTGCGCACGCCACCGGCATTGGCAGTGGTGTCCAGGCCGAGGCGGCGGGCCGAATAGCTGCTCAGCACGTATCGATCGAGCACGCCCTCGGAAACCAGGGGCGACTCGCGGGTGGCCACGCCATCACCGTCGAAAGCCGAGGACTTCGCTGCGCGCGGCAGGTGCGGACGCTCGACTAGCGACGCCCAGGCCGGCATGACCCTCTCGCCGGCGGCATTGAGCAGAAAACTGGAGCGGCGGTAAAGGTTACCGCCGGACACGGCACCGACGAGATGGCCGAGCAGCCCTCGGGACACTTCCGGGGCAAACAGTACCGGCACCTTGCCGGTGGGAATGCGGCGGGCACCCAGGCGACGTACGGTGCGATCGGCCGCACCGCGGCCGGTGCTTTCCGGCGAGGCCAGGGCATCGAAAGTGCGCGCGGTGTCATAGTCGTAGTCGCGCTGCATGCCGGCTTCATCATGTGCAATCAGCACGCAGCTCTGCGAGTACCGCGTACCGCGACTTGTGCCGATGAACCCGTGGCTGTTGGCATAGACTGCCACGCCGGCCTCGGTCGATACGCTCGCTCCCTCGGAGTTGGCGATACGCTCGTCGGCCGCGCGCCCGGCCTTTTCAATCTCCTGCGCCCTGGCGGCCAGCACCTCGAGCGCCAGATCCGAGGGATGCCACAGATCGAGATCGGGAAAGCTTTCCGCCATGAGCGCAGCCTCGGCCAGGCCGGCAGCGCGGTCGGGTTGCGTGTAGCGGGCGATGGCCAGTGCGCGGTCGACGGTCTCGTCGATGGCGTCGGCGCGCAGGTCACCAGTGCTGGCGCTGCCCACACACTGCTGACTGTAGACGGTCACGCGTACACCCCGGTCGCGCGCCTCTTCCAGCGTTTCGATTTCGCCCAGGCGCACGCCGGCCTCTCGCGCCAGGCTGGAGGTGACGGTCACCTCGGCCTGATCGGCACCGCCGGCACGGGCATGATCGATGACACGCGTCGCGATATCGATCAGCAGGTCGGCTTCGCGGTCGGGATCGTGCAGCAACGCATCGATGCCGGAGTTCTTCAGTTCGGTATTGCTCATTCTCGACTATTCCTGGATTCGATCAGCTCGTGCCGCCAACAGTCAGTCCGTCCACGCGCAGGGTCGGCTGACCGACACCCACCGGCACGCCCTGCCCTTCCTTGCCGCAGACGCCGACACCGGAGTCGAGCTCCAGGTCGTTGCCGACCATGCCGACTCGGGTGAGCACGTCGGGACCGTTGCCGATCAGGGTCGCACCCTTGATCGCCGCGCCGAGCTTGCCATTCTTGATGCGATAGGCCTCGGAGGCGGCGAACACGAACTTGCCCGAAGTGATGTCGACCTGGCCACCGTTGAAGTTGGCCGCATAGATGCCGTCATCGACCGAGGCAATGATCTCACCCGGATCGTGCTGGCCGGGCAGCATGTAAGTGTTGGTCATGCGCGGCATCGGCAGGTGAGCGAACGATTCGCGCCGACCGTTGCCGGTCGGCTCCACGCCCATCAGGCGGGCGTTGAGGCGATCCTGCATGTAGCCCACCAGCTTGCCCTTCTCGATGAGAGTGGTGCAATTCGTGGGTGTTCCTTCGTCATCGATGCTCAGCGAGCCCCGGCGGTCGGCCAGCGTGCCGTCGTCGACCACGGTGCATTCCTCGGTAGCCACGCGTTCGCCCATGCGACCCGAAAAGGCCGAGATGCCCTTGCGATTGAAATCGCCTTCGAGACCGTGGCCGACCGCTTCGTGCAGCAGCACACCCGGCCAGCCGGAACCAAGCACCACGGTCATGTATCCAGCCGGGGCCGGTTCGGCACCGAGGTTGACGGTACCCTGGCGGACCGCCTCCTCGGCATGGTGCTGCCAGAACTCCGGCGCCATCAGCGCATCGAGCCGGTAACGGCCACCGCCACCCGAAAAGCCCTGCTCGCGGCGGTCGCCTTCTTCCATTAACACGCGGATATCGAGTCGAACCAGCGGTCGCACATCACCACCGAGTATCCCGTCGGTCGCCGCCACGAGGATGGATTCGTGGCTGGCATTGAGATTGACACTCACCTGGCTGACACGGCTGTCGAGCGAACGCACGTAGGCATCGATGGTACGCAGCAGTTCGACCCGGTCGGTCGCGCTGCCACACACGGTAGGGTCGTCGGCAATGTAACGTGCCGGCACCCGGCCGGCGTGTCCGACCTGAAGACGACCTTCGCTGCCGCCGCGGGCAATCGCGCGTGCGCTGGCGGCCGCGTCGATCAGCGAAGGCAGGCTGATGGTATCGGCGTAGGCGAAACCGGTACCGGCACCGGCCACGGCACGTACACCGACACCCTGGTCGGCGTCGTAGCTGCCGCCCTTGACCGCGCCGTCTTCAAGCGCCCAGCTCTCGGAGACGCGATGCTGGAAATACAATTCGCCAAAGTCGATCTGGCTGGACAGCAGGCGGCCAAGCGCCAGTTCCAGTTCGCGCTGGCCGAGACCGGCCGGCTGCAGCAGATTGTTGAGTACCTGTTCGTACATGAGGGTCAGTGCTCCGGTTGAACTTCAAGATATTCGGACGAAGACGAAGTGTTTCAATCGTCGGGCGGCGTGTCCGGCACGATGACCCGCTCCTCGCCCTCCTCATCGGTGACGCGTGCCTCGACGAGTTCGACCACCGGCTCGTCCCAACTCCCCGTGACGGCGTAACGTGCCTCGGCAACACCCCGCAAGGGTCGATCCAGCAGGGCCTGCAGCACCAGCCCGGCGGCCGCACCCACCGGGCCGCCGGCGAGCACACCGAGGATGGGCAGGGTGCCGCCGACGCCGGGCTCCACCACCAGTTGCTGGTTGTAGCGACGCTCGATCATGTCGGTCGAGCCGCTGACCCGGATGCGTGCGGCCGGGGAATCGACAAGCAGGTCCTCGGTCACCGCGACACCGTCTGCCAGATCGAAGTGGCCCTCGATGCTGTCGAACTTCAATCCCTGGGCAAAAACGTCGCGAAAGTCGAGCGTCAGCCGCCTGGGGATGGTGCCGATACTTACCAGCCCCAGCAGGCGACCGGCCCCCGGTCGCGCTTCCGGGATCAGGCCGTCGGCCACCTCGATGGCCAGATCCCCTTCGAACCGCTGCAGGGAAAAATCCTGGGGCGCTCCCGGCCAGCGGCCGACGATATCGGCCTGGGTACGGGCGGCTTCGAGCCCGGTTTCGTAGCCCAGGGCAGCCAGCATATCCGTCAGGCTGGCAGTGATCAGTCGGCCTTCGAACTCGCTGTACGGCCCGTCATCCGTCTCGATCCACCGTCCGCCGCCGCGCAGGGTCAGGGTCGGTCCGTCGGCCACCACGCGCTCGACCTCCATCCCCCGGCTGGCTGCATGGGCCTCGATGCGCACACGCCCGATGTCGAGATCGCGGTAGCGCAAAGACTCGATCAGGACATGCAGGGGCGGCATCCCCACCGGGCTGGCGGTGGAAGTCTGGCCCGGCGCCAGGGCAGCATGGAAATCGGTCGGGTCAATGTCGGGACTGTCATCGTGCAGGTGCAGATGCGCCATATCGACGGCAAGCACGCGCCCGGAATCCAGCGGCACCGGCACGGTCGCGCGCCCCCGGGCACCCGCTCCGTCAAGGACCATCTCCCAGGACTCCGCGCTGCGGGTCAATTCCAGGTCGATGTCCTCCAGGTAAAGGTCTCCCCAGGCCAGGCGGTCGAAAGAAAGCCGTGAACGACCGCCGCGGCCGCCGACGGCGGCCGGCCGGAATACCTCACCGAACAGGCCGGCCCAGGGTTCGAGGTCGAGCTGCTCGAGCGCTCCCTCGACTGCGACCCCCGGTTCGGCGGGCCAGCCGGGTCGCGCCGTGTGCAGGCCGATCGCGGTGTGCCAGTCGTTACCGTCGCGCAACAGGCCGACATCCAGCCAATCGGCCAGCGATACGTGAAAATGCGCCTGCTCGTCGTGGAGGCGTGCGGAGGCGGTCAACGGCCAGGATGCCGGCATCAGCTTGGTCATCGGTTCGGGCAACTCCAGACCCAGGCCCTCGAGATCGCTGCTCAGTGCCATGGCCAGACCGTCTTCGACGGCATCGAGACGGAAACGCCAGTAGGAACTGCCGGTGACCCGCTGGTTCAGCATCGCGGCGATTCCGGCATCGGCAAACAGGTCGGCGGGGTGCAACTCGACGCCGATTTCCAGGCCGGCGGGCGCCTCGAAACCGGCTGCCAGGTCGAGCGTCAGCATGCGATCGGCGCCCATGGCCTGCAGGGCGGCCGGCATGAGTTGGTGGCGATCGAAGAATGCCGTACCGCGCAGCTCCGACAGCCCGATACCGAGATTCGGCAGGCCCAGCTCGACCCCGTCTAGGCTGACCTCACCATCAAGATGCCAGTCCTCCATGCGGCGAAAAGGCAGGGTCACTTCGGTGGCAAACGCCAGCGGACCGGTCCAGCGCGTCTGCTCGAACAGCCCACGCCAGCCGGCAACCGGCATTCGTTCGAGAACGTCGCTGAGCTGTGCAGCGTCGGCCTGTTCGGCCACCGCCAGGAAAGCCAGTTCCGGCTCGGTCAGGTCGGCAATGACGACCTGGTCCACGGACAGCTCCAGGTCTCGCAGTTCCGCCTCAGGAACCTGCCCGAAGAGGCTGCGACCGAGAAACTCCACGCGGCCGTGATGCAATCGGGCAAGCGGCCAGTCCGGCCAGTAGTCCATCCGGGCGTTGCTGAACTCGATCTCGGCGTGAAAGTCCCCGGGATCGAAATCGGGTGCCCGCTGCCCGGCACGCATATGAAACAGCAGGCTGCCGCTGGCCTGCTCGATGTCGACCAGGGCCTGGTCCAGCCATTCAAGTGTTCGCGGCGGAATGATGCCGTGCGGCAACCATGGGCGTGGATCATCCGGCTCGATACGATCAACCGCTATGCCGAAATCGAGGAAGGGTCTGTCCTCGCCCAGATAGATCCAGCCGTCGGCACGTGCATCGACCACATCGTGCGAGATAGCCAGGCCATCGAACTCGATACTGTCGGGAGCCAGCAGCAACCGACCGTCGATGTGATCCAGGTGCCACGTCTGCCTGAGCAAGCGCGGCCATTCCACGCTCACCGTCCCGGCCGGCGTCACCGCCACCCGGTCACCATCCAGGGCAATCGCCGCATCCAGCCCCTCCACGCCCGGCGCCGGGTCGGTCGGCGACATCTCCAACTGCCGCAGCCGAGCTTCCATCCGGTGCAGCCCCTCTCCCCGCCGGTACACGGCCACGACCCCACTCAATTCCCCGGCCAGCCGCTCGGGCCACCATGGCGACAATGCCGCACCGGGGGCGGCCAGCCGGTGGGCCTGGGCCAGATCGAGAAAGTCGATCCCCAGCCCCCACATCGATCCCTCATGCGCCAATGACAGGCCGGAGGCGACACGCTCATCGCCAATGGTGAGCTCGAGCAGTTCGGCATCGATTCTCGCCCCCTGGCGAATGGCATGCAGGCTGCCCGATACGGCTTCGCGCGGACCACCACTGAACGTGAAATCCATATCGATGCGCGCCCCCTCCGGCCCTGTCCAGTCCAGCCAGGCACCTGCCTGGAGCCGTCGGCCTTCCAGGTCGACCTGTGACGGCAGGAACTGTCTGACCGGGCCGTCATCCAGTTCCAGCTCCGGCACACCCAGCCATGCACTGACCCCGCCCAGGGCTCCCCCGGGATGGTCCGCGCGCAAACGCAGTTCCACCATCGAGCGCTCGTCATTATCCGGGTGCATCTGCCCTACCAGGGCGGTGCGGACGACAGACCGCTCCAGTTCAGCCTCGGGGAACCGCCACTCGGTGGCCGGCAATCGGCGCGGTGCCACGCGCAAACGCACATCGCGCAACAACAGGTTGCCGGTCAGCACCCGCTCGGCCGGCGAACCCTCACCAAGGCCGAGTTGTCCGCCACCGGCCAGCCGCAAGCCCCAGTGACCGTCATCATCTTCGGTCAACTCGATATCGAGGCCCAGCACGACCACGTTGAACAGGTTTCGATCCTCCTGGAACAGTCCTGGCAGGTGGATCTCCAGCCCGGCACTGTCGATCGTGGCCAATGGTTCGTCGGGTTCACCGACGCGCACGGAATGCAGGGTGAACTGTGGCGTCAGCCGCGGCCACTTTACCTCCAGTCGGGCAATCCCGACGGCCATGCCGCTGCGCTCACTGATCTGCGTTTCGAGCCAGGGCCGAATCTGATCGGCATGGGGCACAAGCGTTCTGCCAACCCCCACCAGTACCGCGGTCAGGATGACCAGGACCGCGCAAAGCGCGACCAGCGCGCTGGCCAATCGCTGCAGCCCGGTCCTGATCCAGCCTGTTTTCCTGGCGATGCGATGATTCAAAGCAGAACCACGTCGAACTGTTCCTGGCCGTATCCCTCTTCAGGCTGAAAGCAGATGCTGGTACCGAGTTGCTCGGTCAGCTCGGCGATGGTGCGGTGATGCTCCTCGAGGATCTTCTCGACCACCGACGGACACGCCATGACCCGCAGCTCGCCGGTATCGAATTGACGCACTGCTCGCAGGATCTCGCGGAAGATCTCGGAGCAGACGGTATCCACGCTCTTGACGCGCCCGGTTCCATCGCAGTTGCTGCAGGGCTCGCACAGTCGATGCTCCAGGCTCTCCGTGGTGCGCTTGCGAGTCATCTCCACCAGTCCCAGGGCGGAGATCTCGGACACCGTGGTGCGGGCATGATCGCGCGCCAGTGCCCGCTGCAGGGTACGCAGGACCTGGCGCTTGTGCTCTTCCTCGCTCATGTCGATGAAATCGATGATGATGATGCCGCCGAGGTTGCGCAGCCTGAGCTGGCGGGCGATGGCCTGGGCCGCCTCGAGATTGGTCTTGTAGATGGTCTCCTCGAGATTGCGATGGCCAAGGAACGCTCCGGTGTTGACGTCCACCGTCGTCATGGCCTCGGTCTGGTCGATGGTGAGGTGACCCCCCGATTTCAGCGGCGTGGTCCGGCTCAGCGCCCGCTCGATCTCGCCCTCGACGCCGTACAGGTCGAACAGCGGTCCGTCTGCGCCGTAGTGCTCGATGCGTTCGACCCACTCGGGAAAGAAATCCTCGGCAAAGCGCATGGCGCGGCGCCAGGTTTCTTCGTCGTCGATGCGCACACGCTCGACTCCGCCGTGCATCAGATCGCGCAGCGAGCGATACGGCAGGGCGAGGTCCTCGTAAACGCACTGGCCCGGCTCGGCACTCTCGGCCTGCTCCTCGATACGTGGCCACAGCCGGCGCAAATAGGCCAGATCGCGACCCAGTGCGTCACCCCCCACTCCCTCGGCATTGGTGCGGAGGATGAACCCGCAGTCGCTGTCCTCGCCGACGAGCTCGCGCAATCGGTCGCGCAAGCGCTGGCGCTCCTCCTCGGCCTCGATGCGTATCGAAACCCCCAGGCTGTCGACCCCGGGCAGCAACACCAGGTAGCGCGACGGGACGCTGAGCTGAGTGGTCAGACGCGCTCCCTTGGTGCCCAGCGGATCCTTGATCACCTGGACCAGGATCTTCTGCCCCTGGTGCAACAGATCGGTGATGGGGGGCGTGGGCTTGGGCTCGCCGTTGTCGTTGAGCTCGGGCTGGCGCGGCACGATATCGGCGGCATGGAGGAAGGCAGTGCGTTCGAGACCGACGTTGACAAAGGCGGCCTGCATACCTGGCAACACGCGATCGACCCGGCCCATGTAGATATTGCCCACGTACCCGGCATCGTTGATACGCTCCAGGTAGAGTTCCTGCAGCAGGCCGTTCTCGACCACCGCGACCCGGCGTTCGGTCGGGGTGACATTGATCAGGATATCGTCGCTCAAGGCTCGCGCTTTCCCGGAAAGTGGCTTTCAGGCTCCAAGAATATCACCTCGGTCGTGGCTACCCATGGCCCCCGTTCACCACAGATTGGCCCGTCGCAGGAGATCGCCGGTCTCGTACAGGGGCAGCCCGACCACCCCCGTGTAGCTGCCGTCGAGACCTCGCACCCAGATACCGGCCGCCCCCTGGATACCATAGGCGCCGGCCTTGTCCATCGGCTCGCCGGAGGCGATGTAGTGGTGGAGCCATCCGGCGGGCAGCTCGGCAAAGTCGACCCGCGTCGTGCTGAGCCGGGTTTCTATCCCGCCACCGGGATGCACCAGCGCCACCGCCGACAGGACCTCGTGAACCGTACCCGAGAGGCGTTCGAGCATGTCCCGGGCCTCAGCGGCATCAGCCGGCTTGCCCAGGCAGTCGCCACCAAGTGCCACGGTCGTATCCGAGCCCAGCACGAAAGACTCGCGGTACTGGCTGGAAACTTCACGCGCCTTTTCCACCGCCAGGCGCAACGTGTAATCGCCCGGTGTTTCTCCGCTGATGAGCGACTCGTCGATATCGGCTGGATGGACCTCGAAGTCGATACCGAATACGCCGAGCAGTTCACGGCGGCGGGGGGAGGCGGAGGCGAGGATCAGGTTGCTCATTCAGCGTTGCTGCCCTGGTTCAGGTTCGGGATAGTGCGACATGGGGATTCATGCGAAACGTGAATCGAAAAAAGTAAATCGTAAAACGGGGATTGTCATGCAGTCTCTCCCTGGCACCGGTGGCCAATGGCCGGTAACCTGCCATTGGCCGGCAGCCATGAAAGTAACCGCCTCCCTGACCCAGACTTCCGTCTTCCGTTTTTCCTACCACTTTCAAGCACGATGATACGGATGCCCGCTCAGTATCGTCCATGCACGGTAGAGCTGTTCGGCGACGACGACGCGCACCAGCATATGCGGGAGGGTGGCCGGACCCAGCGACCAGCGTTCACGACAGGTGTCGAGCAGGCTGCGGTCCAGACCATCGGCGCCGCCGATGAAAAACCAGACCGGACGTCCCTCCAGTTGCCACTGGTCGAGACGACCCGACAGCTTTTCAGTGGACCAGGGGCGTGCACCGATTTCCAGCGCGACCCGCAAGGCGTTGTCCGGCACCCTGGCCAGGAGCCGTTCGGCCTCAACCGTCGACTCGCGACCGGCTCCGGCCTTGCCGGCGACCGGCACTTCGACCAATTCCAGGCTCAGGTGAGGGGGCATGCGGCGGGCGTACTCGTGCCAGCCGTCGGCGATCCAGCCGGGCATGCGCGTGCCGATGGCGGCCACTACCAGGTCCACCCTGCACCCCCCGAGACGTCAGGCCTGTGCCGAGCGGGTCGCCGGCGGTGCCGACCAGAGTTTCTCGAGGTTGTAGAAAGCGCGTGTCTGCGGCTGCATGACATGGACGATCACGTCGCACAGGTCGACCAGCACCCACTCGCTTTCGCCTGTGCCTTCGATACCGAACGGCTTGACGCCTGCCGCCTTTGCCCGCAAGACCACTCGCTCGGCCGCGGCCTTGACCTGCCGTGACGAGGAACCGCTGCAGACAATCATGTAATCGGCGAAAGTGCCGCGTTCGGTGAGATCGATGACCTGGATGTCCGAGGCCTTGGCGTCTTCGAGCGTGGCGACAGCGAGATCGCGCACTTCACTCGGGGAAGGAATCTGATGTTCAGTCAAGTACGGTTACTGCTCTTTAGGGTTACCCGACGACCATTCTACCCGTTTGTGTGCGTGCGGTCACGAATTACCATCATCCGGCACGCAGGCTTGCGTGCCGGGTCATTCGTAACCGTACAGGCCGTGCTTGCGGATATAGGCCAGAACCGTGGCCGGCAGGAGAAAACGGGGATCACGCCCGGCGGACAGTTGCTCGCGAATGTCGGTCGAGGATATGGCCAGCTGGGTCACGTCGAGGTTGCGCACCCTGCCGGCCGGTTCGTTCATCAGTGCTTTGATGGAGCGCACGCGCCTGGGCCTGAGCTCTTCGGCGACCGCCTCGGTATACCGCGGACGGCTGCGCGGGCGTTTCATGACGACCAGGTGGGCCAGGTCGAACAGCTCGCGCCAGCGGTGCCAGCCTGCCAGCTTGTTGGCCGCGTCCTGGCCGAGACAGAGGATGACCGGCGCCTGGCCGACCTCGCGGCGGATCGAAGCCAGGGTTTCGACCATGTACGACGGTCCCTCGCGCCTGACTTCGCGCTCGTCTACGGTCAGGTCCGGGTAAGGGGCCAGGGCAAGTTCCAGCATGGCAAGGCGATGATAAGCCTCCGCCCCGGTGTGATTGCGATGCGGCGGCTGGCCGGCCGGCAGCAGGCGGAAGTCGCTGACATCGAGCTTCTCGCTGACCTCGGCGGCCGCGCGCAGATGCCCGTAGTGAACGGGGTCGAAAGTGCCACCGAATATGGCCGTTGCTCGTTTCATGCCGCACACATCTCGCGTCGATTGGTGGCCAGCCCCACGCAAAGCCTCTCCAGCGCTACCCAGAACTCGCCCTGCCGACTGGACTTGGACATGGCGTCGAGATCGGCCAGCCGGGAAAGCGCCTGGCGCACGACATCCGGCTGCAAGCGGCGCGCGGCTGCGGCCAGCGGCTGCTGGCGACTTTTCCACACACCCAGTTCGGAAAAAGCCCGGGCGGCCGGCATGTGCTGGGTCAACGCCTGGAACGCCCCGATATTCTGCAGTTCGCGCGCCAGCGCACCGACGATCATGGGCATGGGGGTGTCGGCTTCGCGCAGGCCGCGGATGGAGCGTACGGCCACCCCCGGCTGACCGGCGAACACCAGTTCAACGACACGAAAGCTGTCGAAGCGTGCGCTGTCGGCAACCGCCTCACGCACCTGCTCCAGGTCGACCTGCCCGCGCCCGAACAACAGGGCAAGTCGTTCGATCTCCTGGGCGGCGGCCAGCAAATTACCTTCCAGCCGTTCGGCCAGGAAGGCGGCCGCTGCGCGGTCGGCCTGCAGTCCGCGCCCGGCCAGGCGGCGGCCGATCCAGTCGGGCAACTGGTGTGGCTTGACCCGCCAGCACGGCACGTAGACACCAGCCGCGTCAAGCGCCTTCACCCAGGCCGTCTTCTCGTTGCCGAACTCCCAGTCGTCGCACTTGACCAGCAACACATCGTCACCGGCCTGGCCGGCAAACTCACGCAGCGCAGCACCCCCCTCTCGCCCGGGTTTGCCCGTGGGCAGGCGGACCTCGACCAATCGGCGGCTGGCGAACAACGAGCCGGTCTCGGTCGAGGCGTTGAGCTCACCCCAGTCGAAACGGGCATCGGCCTCAATGACGATTCGCTCGGCGATGTCGGCGGCCCGCGCGGCACTGCGAACGGCGTCGCAGGCTTCTTCGATCAACAGGGGTTCCTGTCCGGCGACGAGGTAGACCGGATCCAGTCCCTGCTGAAGTCGGGCGGGCAGTTTCTCGGGGAACACCTTCATGACCCGCCGACCGCCTCCAGCCGCCGTAACAACCGCATGGTCATGGCACGACGCAGATCGGCCTCGAGGAACTCCTGCTCGCGCTGGGCGGCCAGGATTTCCTGTTCATCGAAGCTGTAGTCGCGCGTCAGGTGCAGCCGCTCGCGTTCGATCAACACGTTGCCCTCCCCGTCACGCAGTTCAAATTCCACGTCGAACATGAGCAGGAACTCGCGCACGCGGGCCTGGCCGGTGATGGCCAGGGGCTCGCGCCGGACGCGTTCGGTGAATATCTGCAGGATTGCGGCGCGCTCATCATGCCCGTCGACCAGCTCGACACCGTTGGCCTGCAACTGCCTGCCGAGTTCTCGCACGAAGGTGGAATCGTCGTTGGCGACCTGCAACCAGGTTCGGTCCATGACCGCCGGCAGGCGCGCCTCGCCACGCAACTGGTAGCCGCAGGCGGCCACCAGCAGGCAGACGAAAATCACGGCTGATACCCGAATGGCCATTCAGCCGGCCACGATATTAAGCAGCTTGTCGGGCACGTGAATCACCTTGCGTACCGTCTTGCCCTCGATGAAACGCGCAACGTTGGCATCGGCAAGCGCGGCTGCCTGCACGCTGTCGCGATCGGCGCCGGGTTCGACTTCGATACGTCCGCGCACCTTGCCATTGACCTGGACCACCAGGGTGACCGAAGCGCGCACCAGCGCAGCCTCGTCGACCTCGGGCCAGCCGGCAGCGAACACCGAGCCGTCGCAACCGAGCTTGTGCCACAACGCTTCCGACAGGTGGGGCGTGACCGGCGCGATCAGCCGGACCACGGCCTCCCAGGCTTCCTGGACAAGCGCGCGCTGGTTGTCGTCGGCCGGCTTGAAGCGCAGCAACTGGTTACAAAACTCCATGATCGCGGCAATGGCCGTGTTGAAGGTGTAGCGTCGCCCCATATCGTCGCCGACCTTGGCGATGGTTTCGTGAAGCTGACAGCGCAGGTTGGCGGCATCGCCTTCCAGGCCGTCGGGCCTGGCGCCGGGCTGCACACCGTCGGCGACGTAGGCGTTTACGGCCGACCACAGTCGCTTGATGAAGCGCCAGCCGCCCTCGACGCCGGCATCCGACCATTCCAGCGACTGTTCGGGCGGTGCGGCGAACATGGAGAACAGGCGCACGGTGTCGGCGCCGTACTGGTCCACCAGTTCTTGCGGGTCGACACCGTTGTTCTTGGACTTGGCCATCTTCTCGATGCCGCCGGGCTTGACCGGTTTGCCATCGGAGGTGAGCGTCGCCGACTCGACCCCGCCCTTGCGGTCACGCTTGATTTCGACATCGGCCGGGTTGAACCACTCGAGCCGGCCTTGAGCGTCTTCACGATAGTAGGTCTCGGCCAGCACCATGCCCTGGGTGAGCAGGCGGGCGAAGGGTTCGTCGACTTTCACCAGCCCCTCGTCGCGCATCAGCTTGGTCCAGAATCGCGCGTAGAGCAGGTGAAGGATGGCATGCTCGATGCCGCCGATATACTGGTCGACGGGCATCCAGCGATTGGTGCGTTCATCGACCATGGCGTCGGCATTGTCGGCACAGGTATAACGCAGGAAATACCAGGACGAGTCGACGAAGGTGTCCATGGTATCGGTCTCGCGTTTCGCCGCCGCGCCGCATTTCGGGCAGGTCGTGTCGAGGAAGTCCTCGCAGCGGTTGAGCGGGTTGCCGGACCCGTCGGGCACCAGGTCCTCGGGCAGCCTGACCGGCAGGTCTGCTTCGGGTACCGGGACGTCGCCGCATTCGGGGCAGTGAATGATGGGAATCGGGCAGCCCCAGTAACGCTGACGGGAAATACCCCAGTCGCGCAGGCGGAACTGCACGCGGGCACGGCCCGACTGACGCTTCTCCAGGTCGGCGACTATGGCGTTGAATCCATCGCCACAACTCAGGCCGTCATACGGGCCTGAATTGACCAGTTCGCCGTCTTTCGCCGCGTAATCCTCGTGCCACTGGCGGTCATCGTAGGGCTGTCCCTCGGGCCGGCTGATCACCTGGCGGATGGGCAGGTCATACTTGAGCGCGAATTCGAAATCGCGTTCATCGTGACCCGGCACGGCCATGATGGCCCCCTCGCCGTAGCCCATCAGCACGTAATTGGCCACCCACACCGGCAGTTCATCGCCGGTCAGCGGATGAATGGCTTTCAGGCCGGTGTCCATGCCCAGTTTTTCCTGGGCGGCAATCTCGGCTTCCGACACCCCGCCCTTCTGGCACTCGGCGATGAAGTCGGTCAGTTCGGGATTGTCCTTCGCGGCCTCGCGCGCCAGCGGATGCTCGGCGGCCACGGCCATGAAGGTCGCGCCCATGAGGGTGTCGGGGCGGGTGGTGAAGACCTTGATCGTCTCGTCGCCACAGGCGAACTCGATCTCGGCCCCTTCGCTGCGGCCTATCCAGTTGGCTTGCATGGTGCGCACGCGCTCGGGCCAACCGTCGAGATCGTCAAGACTGCCCAGCAACTCATCGGCATAGTCGGTGATGCGCAGGTAGTACATCGGGATTTCGCGCTTCTCGACCAGCGCACCGGTGCGCCAGCCGCGACCGTCGACGACCTGCTCGTTGGCCAGCACGGTCTGGTCGACCGGATCCCAGTTGACCGTTCCCGTCTTCTTGTAGGCGATACCGCGCTCAAGCAGCTTGAGGAAGAACCACTGGTTCCAGTGGTAGTAGTCTGCATCGCAGGTGGCGATTTCGCGGTCCCAGTCGATGGCGAAGCCCAGCGCCTTGAGCTGCGTGCGCATGTGCCCGATGTTGTTGCGCGTCCATTTCGCCGGCGGTACACCGTTGGCCATGGCGGCGTTTTCCGCCGGCAGACCAAAGGCGTCCCAGCCCATGGGTTGCAGCACGCGCTTGCCTTGCATGCGCTGGTAGCGCGAAATCACGTCGCTGATGGTGTAGTTGCGCATGTGGCCCATGTGCAACTTGCCCGACGGATAGGGAAACATGCTCAGGCAATAAAATCGTTCGCCGTCGCCACATTCGGCGCGGTGGGAATCATTGGCTTCCCAGAATTGCTGGATTTCCGGCTCCAGTACACCCGGATCGTAAGTTTCTGACACCTTGTCAGTTCCGCTTGTCTTGTTCAGGAAAACAGAAGCGCCGCCCCGGAGTTGTCGGAGCGGCGCCTGGTGCGTCAGGACACCGGCTCAGTAGTCGCCGTTGTCCTCGTCTTCTTCTTCGTCGGCAAGCCTTGCCCAGGCGGCCTCGGCCTCTTCCCAGGCCTCGCGGGCCTGCTCGCGGGCATCTTCCCAGGCTTCGCCGGTAAATGCGCTGGCTTGTTCCCACGCCTCGCGGGCCTGCTCGCGCGCTCGCTCGGCCGCTTCGCGTGCTTCCGCCATCGCCTCATCGCCGCCCTCACGGGCCGTTTCCCAGGCTTCCTCGGAACGATCGCGGGCTTCCTCGGCCAGTTCGACGGCACGCTGCCACATCCGATCGACGGCATCTTCATCGACGTCATCATCGTTCTCGAGCCGATCGCGAACGTCCTCACCGACATCCTCAGCCGCGTCGACGGCATCTTCATAGGCATCGACCGCTTCTTCCTGCGCTTCCTCCAGCGCCTCGGCCGCCTCTTCGGTCAGTTCGGGTTCGTCAGGCTCCTCCCGCTGGCAACCGACCAGCGCCAGGCCCGCGGCCATCATCAGTATCAACAGGTAACGCATTGCCATCTCCTCAGCTATCAAGCTGTTCGCCACATGGACCGATATCGTAACGCCAAACCGGTCGATTGGCACCTCCCGAAAAAAAACGGCCCGGCAAGTGCCGGGCCGTCTGACCGTTCCCGCATGAAAGCGGGTCGGATTTTCCCTCGGTCGCTTACAGTCCGCTGGCGTCGAGGAAGTCCTCGTCGTGCGGATTGCCGGAGGTGTTGCTGAAGCTGCCCGTGCCCTCGGCGCTGTTGAGCAGGATGGAGCGCACATTCTCGAAAGCGCTGCCGTCGTTGCTCTGCGGCATGGACGCGAGAACCAGCGCAGCAGCACCGGCCACGTGGGGAGCAGCCATCGAGGTGCCCGACATGGTCTCGGTGCCGCCACCGGCCGACGTCGACAGAATCGAAGCACCCGGCGCGGCAATGGCCACCGGGGCCGAATCGTTGCTGGTCCAGGAAGCGGAGCGATTGCCCCAGTTCGACCAACTCGTCCAGTCGTCGTTGGCGTTGGTGGCGCTGACGGTGATCACGGCGTCGTCGTAGGCGGCGGGCACGGCGCCATCGGCATCGGCACCCGAGTTACCGGCAGCCACCACGTAGACCACGCCCGCATTGCGGGAATTGCAGATGGCTTCATGGTAGGTGTCGTCGCCGCTGAAACCGCTGCTGGTGCAGGTTCCGGTCTTGGAACCGCTGCCGCCCAGGCTCATGTTGGCAACCGTGGCTACGCCGCTTTGAATGGCATGCTGGGTCACCCAATCCACACCGGCGATCACGCCGGAACGCGAGCCACTGCCACGATTGTTCAGCACCTTGACCGCATACAGGTCGGCCCCCGGTGCCACACCGACAACATCCACGTCGTTGTCCAGGGCGGCAGCCGAGCCGGCCACATGGGTGCCATGACCCTGATCGTCATCCCAGGCAGCGGAACAGCCACCGCCCTTGCACTCTTCAACGGCGAAACCGCCAACCACGTTCAGGTCTCGATGGTTGGCATCAATGCCCGTGTCGATAATGTAGATCGCAATACCGGCACCGGTGTTGCTGTTGTTCTGCGAGCCGACCCGTTCAATGCCCCAGGGCACGGTCTGGTTGGACTCGTCATCACCGCCGTCGTCATCGCCGCCACCGCAGTGCGGGCAGTTGCCGCCAGCCGCATAGACCGGCGCATCGAAGTCGATGTAGGCAACCATCGGATCGTCTTCGAGCTGGGCAAGACGGGCTTCAGGGATGCGAGCGGCAAATCCGGAGAACACCGTGCCGTAGGTGAAACGCGCCTGGACGCCGTGCTGGCTGGCCACTTCGGCGGCGATGGCACGTCCGTGCTCGCCGGGCAGACCGGCCGTGTCGACGTCAAGCTTGACGATCACGTCAAGAAAACGCCCCTGCTCGGCGGAGGCTGGCGACCAGCCGAAACCGGCAACGAAAACTGCCGCAATGGCTATCAATGTCATTTGTTTCATAAATTATTGTCCCGTGATGTGTATGACTTTTTGCATGTTGACCGGCGCTGATTTTTGTTATACGCCTGTTCAACATCGGCGGATACTAGCCCAATCAAAACCAGATTGGCGTGATGCACTTCACGTTTTGGGAGATTGCCCCCATTGGCAAAAAAAACGGCCCGGCAAGTGCCGGGCCGTCTGACCGTTCCCGCATGAAAACGGGTCGGATTCTCCCTCGGTCACTTACAGCCCACTGGCATCGAGGAAGTCCTCGTCGTGCGGATTACCGGAGGTGTTGCTGAAGCTGCCCGTGCCCTCGGCGCTGTTGAGCAGGATGGAGCGCACGTTTTCGAAGGCGCGGCCATCATTGGGCTGGTGACTGGAAGCCAGCACCAGTGCAGCGGCACCGGCGACATGCGGGGAGGACATCGACGTACCGGACATGGTCGTGGTGCCGCCTCCGGTGGCGGTTGAAAGGATGGAGGCACCGGGTGCGGCAATTCCGACCGGAGCCGAATCATTGCTGGTCCAGGAAGCGGAGCGATTGCCCCAGTTCGACCAGCTCGTCCAGTCGTCGTTGGCATTTGTGGCACTGACGGTGATCACGGTGTCATCGTACGCAGCCGGGACCGCACCGTCGGCATCGGCGCCGGAGTTGCCCGCGGCAACAACGGTCACGACCCCGGCATTGCGGGCGTTGCACAGTGCTTCGTGGTAAGCGTCGCTGCCACTGAAACCGCTGTTGGTGCAGGTGCCTGACTTCGAGCCACTGCCGCCGAGGCTCATGTTGGCAATGACCGGCTGACCCTTGGAAATTGCCTGCTGGGTTACCCAGTCCACCCCCGCAATCACGCCAGACCGCGAACCGGAGCCGCTTCCACTGAGTACCTTGACGGCGTACAGGTCGGCATCGGGCGCCACGCCAACGACATCGACATCGTTATCCAGCGCAGCCGCGGTTCCCGCAACGTGCGTGCCATGACCATGGTCGTCGTGCCAGGCGGCCGGGCACCGGCCACGGCAGTTTTCAACGGCGTAACCACCGACCACGTTGAGGTCGCGATGATTCGGGTCAATGCCGGTATCCAGTATGTATATGGCCACGCCGGCACCCGTGTTGCTGTTTCCTTGTGACCCGACACGGTCGATCCCCCACGGCACGGTCTGGCTGCTACCACCACCGCCGCCACCGCCGCAGTGCGGGCAATTGCCGCCGACCAGGTAAACCGGCCCATCGAGATCGACGTAGGCGACCAGCGGATCTCCTTCGAGCTGGGCCAGACGGGCCTCAGGAATGCGCGCGGCGAACCCGGCAAATACGCTACCGTATGTGAAACGGGCCTGGACGCCGTGCTGGCTGGCAACCTCGGCGGCAATGGCGCGACCATGCTCACCCGGCAGACCGGCCGTTTCAACGTCGAGTTTGACGATCACATCAAGGAATCGACCTTGCTCGGCCATGGCGACCGACCAACCGAAGCCGCTCAGGAGCAGTAGTAGAAGTGTCAGTTTTTTCATGTTCATGATTCTCCCGGAGATGAACTGATATGACTTTTTACCTGTTGTCGCCCCGGCCTGGTTATGTTAGGAGCCGGACAACAAACCAATACTACTCGAAACCTGAGAGTCAATGATGTGATGCGTATCCCGTTTTGTGAGTTTTCTCGTGAGTCTGCGCACTACCCCGTTTGGCGCCATTGGACTTTCCCGTCCCGTCTCTCTTAAGGTACGGCCTTGACCGAACGACCCTTGCTCATGCAGACCAACCGCATTCTCCTCATCGCCCTGGCCTTCGCCGAGGGAACGGCGGTGATGATGGCCGAACTCAGCGCCGCCAAGATGCTGGCCCCCGTTTACGGCAGTTCGCTCTACGTCTGGGGAACGATTGTCGGCATCACGCTGGTCAGTCTCACGGCCGGTTACTACCTGGGTGGATCGCTGTCGCGTCGCGGCAATCGTCAAACCGCGGTGCTGTGGTTCATGCTGGTCGCCGCGGTGCTGGTCGCCGCCATGCCGCACCTGGCCCACCCCTTGCTGCCGGTGTTCGTGGAACTGGGCACCATTCCGGCCATCCTGCTGCTGACCGCCGTCCTGCTGAGCCCGGCCCTGCTCCTGCTGGGCGCCACTTCTCCACTGATCATCTCGCTACTGGCCGATCGCGTCGAGGATTCCGGCCGTGCCGCCGGCACCGTTTACGGCGTATCCACCGTCGGCGGCATCATCGGCACGTTCGCCGCCGGTTTCTTGCTGATCCCCTGGTTGGGCCTGACGCTGACGACATTCCTGGCCGGCCTGCTGCTCATTGCACTGCCGATGCCGGTCCTGCTGAGGCAACGACGATTCAGCGCACTCGTGCTGCCGCTGATCGCCGTCGCACTGCTGACGCTCAAGCCCACACCGGAAGACCATCCCGACGTTCAAGTGGTGTACGAATCCGAAGGCCTGCTCGGCCAGCTCAAGGTCATCGATTTCAGTTACTCGCTGCCCAACGAGCCCCGCCGCACCGACCGCATCCTGTTCGTCAACCGAACGGCACAGACCTGGATCCGGCGCGACAGCGGCGAACCGGTGTGGGATTACATGCCCTACATCCAGTCCGTCTCCAGCCTGCAACCGGAAGGATCGCGTGCACTGCTGCTCGGACTGGGCGGCGGCACCATCGCGTTGCAGCTTCAGGAGATCGGGTTCACTGTCGACAGCGTGGAACTCGACCGCCGCATCGCGCAGGTGGGAAAGGAGCATTTCGGCCTGGAACACTCCGGCGATATCTTCATCGATGACGGCCGCCACTTTCTGCGCGCCACAGACCGTCGCTACGACGTCATCATCTTCGACGTGTTCCAGGCCGAGGTTCCACCGGCCCACCTGCTGACACTGGAGACCTTCCGGGATCTCCACGAGCGCCTGACGCCGAACGGTTTCGTCATCGTCAATTACTCGGGCTACCTGCACGGCAGTACGGGCCGCGGCGCACGCTCGATCTATCGCACCATGACCGAGGCCATCGACCACGTCGAAATCATTCCGACCTCAGACGACGAAGACACCAGCAACAACCTGTTCATCGCCAGCCGCCAACCGCTGGACCTGTCCAGACCGCGGATGCCGCTGGTGCTGAACGGTCGAGCGCACCGCCTGACCGACCTGGTTCTCGACCCCGCGCAAGTGGCACTGGACGATGCCATCATCCTGGTCGACAATCGGCCGGTACTGGAAAAACTCAACCTGGAAGCAGCCGAGCGCTGGCGCCAGACCTACTACGAATACTTCACCATTCCCTTCAGGGAAAAGGGCGTGCCGATCTTCGACTGA
>SKSJ01000211.1 GCA_007123055.1 Wenzhouxiangella sp.
ACGGCGAGATCGACGTCTGGTCCTACGGTGCCAACGGCATGCCCGGCGGCGAGGGCAAGAATGCCGAGATCGGCAACTGGAACCTGTAACCGCGCCCGGGTGAGGCGAGTCATCGCGTCAAGGGGTTTTACCTTGCTCGAAGTGCTGGTCGTGGTGGCGATCGGTGCCGTCATGGTCGGCCTGGTCGTGCTGCGCATGGGCGACTGGCGTTCCGATGCCGACCCCGAGCGTCAGCTCCAGCGCCTGGCCGCGCTGATCGAGGCCCAGTGCGAGCAGGCCATGTTCCAGTCACGCCCGCGCGGCATCCGCATCACCGGGGAAGGCTACGATTTCTGGCAGTCGGCCAGCGATGGCTGGGTCGTGCTGACCGGGGACGGTATTGACCGGCCGCGAGCCTGGCAAGGCGGGGTGGAGCCGACCCTGGATGTCGGCGGCCATCGTGTGCGCCTGTCGGACGAGCCCGATGCGCCGCAACTGTGGTGCGACCCGCTCGGAGAGCTGAGCTTGTTCATCCTGACCCTGGAAGTGGCCGGCCTGCGTGCCGAGCTGAGCGGCGGCGGGCTGGGTCGGCTGGACGTGGAGCAACGTCGATGAAGTACACCCGCGCCTTCACGCTGCTGGAAGTGCTGGTGGCGCTGGTCATCGTCGCGGTGGCCGTGGCTGCACTGGCGCGCGCCGGCAGCCAGGCCATCGACAGCCAGTTCCACCTGGAAGAGCGCACCCTTGCGGTGTGGGTGGCCGACAACCTGCTTTCCGAGCTGCGCCTCGAATCCCGGGTCGAGACCGGCACGCGCCAGGGCGTGAGCGCAATGGGCGGACGCGACTGGTACTGGGACATGCTGATCCAGCCGGCACCGGGCGAGCAGTTGCTGCGCGTGGACGTGGCGGTCTACGGGTCGACGGCACGGCGCGATCCGATGTTGACCCATACCGGGTTCCTGCCGCGATGAATGCCCCGTACCCGGGCACCATGGCCGGCCGGCGGCGTCATGCCGGTTACACCCTGATCGAGGTGATCGTGGCGGTGACCGTTTTCGCCTTCCTCGCCGCCGGCGCCTATATCGCGCTCGATGGGCTGAGCCGTGCGGCCATGGACCATCGCGAGCGTTCCGCTGAGTTCGGGCAATTGCAGACCGCGCTGGCACGGCTTGTTGGCGACTTGCGCCAGGTCGCCACGCGCCCGGTCCGTGGCCCCGATGGTCGCCATGAACCGGCGCTGGCGGGCGAGCGCAACCGGCTGGCCGCGACGCGGGCCGGCTGGGCCAACCCGGCTTCCCAGCGCAGGGGCACCCTGCAGCGCTTTTCCTGGCAGTTCTCGCAGAATGAATTCCAGCGTTCGGGTTGGCCCGTTACCGATCGCGTCCCGGCCACCCAGGCCTGGAACGAGACCCTGCTCGAAGATGTTGCGCTGGTCGAGTTTCGCTACCGGGACCGCCAGGGCCGCTGGCGTGACGAGTGGCCGTCGGGCAATGACGAGATGGCGCACCTGCCGGCTGCCATCGAGGTCACGCTGGAGTCGGAACGCTTCGGGCGCATACGACGCCTGGTGGTGCTGCAATGACCCGCCGACTGTTCAACCATCAGCGCGGCGGCGCCTTGCTGATTGCCTTGCTCGCCGTGGCCCTGGCGACGGTGATCGCGCTGTCGCTGATCGAGCGTGGCCAGCGTGCCATGGCGCGCACCGAGGCGTTGCTGGCCACCGAGCGTGCCTGGCAATACGCCAAGGGCATGGAAGCGCTGGCCGCCGAGACACTCAGGCGCGCCCAGGGCGGCGAGATCGATCCGACGGTCCTCGACGGCACCTGGACCGAGCCGTTTGACGTGCCCGGCGGCTATATCCAGGGCCGCCTTCTCGACCAGCAGGCACGCTTCAACGTCAATGCCCTGGCCCACCCGGATGCCGCCCACGCCGCCACGGCACGCGAAGCCTTCGCGCGCCTGCTCGACCGGCTTGGCCTGGCTGCCGGTATCGCTGAAGAACTGGCCGACTGGCTGGAGGGTGCGAGCATGCCAAGGCCGGGGAGTGCGGCCGATGACTGGTACATGCGCCTCAACCCGCCTTACCGCACTGCCGGCGTGCCGCTGGCCCATGCCAGCGAATTGCGCTGGCTCAGAAGCGTGAACGACGAGGCCTGGGAGGTGCTCTCGGGCCTGGTGACGGCCCTGCCGGCGCCGGAACTGGTCATCAACGTCAATACCGCCCCGCCCTCCGTCGTTGCCAGCCTGTTCGCCGAACTCGATGGTGACCAGGCCCGGCGACTGCTGGCCGACGGTCCGTTTGTCAGCCGCACCGCCTTTCTCGAACATCCGATCATCCAGCCCCTGGCCATGCCCGGCACTGAGCGATTTCTGACGACCGACAGTCGCTGGTTCCTGGCCCAGTCCCGGATCGTGCTCGACGGGATCGAGCGGGACTACTTCCGGCTGTTGACGGCAGCGGGAGCGGGTTATGATGATTTTCGTTATTTCAGCCAGGGTGTGCCCTGAGTAACCATTGAACATGGCACGATCGAGTTCGGACAATCTGCTCATTCACGCACTCGGTGCCGAGTGGCGCTGGACGCTGCTTGACGGCCAGGGACGAACGATCAAGTCGGGGTGTTGTCGCCCGGACCAGCCCGACTGGCCATCCGATCGTTCCCAGGTGGTGCTGGTCGATGCCGCGGCCTGTACCGGCCTGAAGGTCGAGTTGCCGGAAATGCCTGCCCGCCGGCTCGAGCAGGCCCTGCGCTGGGCAGCGGAGGAGCACCTGGCCGGCAGCGCCGAGGATGAACACGTGGTGGCCGGACGTCGTGACGAGGCGGGCCGGATGGCCTGCGTGGTCATTGGTCGCGAGGCGATGGACGAAATCTGCCGGCCGATCACCGGCCAGCCGACCGAACGCATGGTGCCCGATGCACTGTGCCTGCCCTGGGCCGAGGGCGAACTGGCAATGGCCGAGCGCGATGGACGCATCCTGGCGCGCTGGGGCGATTGCGAGTTCGGCAGTTTCGAGCCGGAACTGGCCGAGGAGCTGCTCGCCGGTTTCGCGCCCGACACTGCGCGGGTCGTCTGGTACGGCGGCGAGTGCCCGGGCTGGCTGGATTCCGACCGGATCGAAGCGCCGGCCGGGCAGCGCTCGCTGGATCATTGCCTGGCCGAAGGCGCGGCAGCCTCCGGTATCAACCTTCTCAGTGGCCCGTATTCGCCGCGTTCGGCGGTGGCGGCAAGGACCTACTGGCGCTGGGTTGCGGGCCTGGCCGTCGGCTTGGTCGCGTTCGCCATAGCCAGCGTTGCGGTAGAGAATCACCAGCTCACTCGGGAGGCGAATGCCTTGCAGGAACGCCTCGATAACCGCTTCACCGAACTCTTTCCGGGCATCACTGCCAGGGGACGCCACCGCGAATTGGCCGAGCGTGAACTGGCTCGCCTGCGCTTCGGTCAGGCCGCTGGTCTGCTTGACTTGATGAGCCGAACCGCTCCGGTGATCGAGGGGCAGGATCGAGTCGTGCTCGACGCTCTCAATTACCGCGACGGCGAACTGGAACTGACCCTGCGCGCCCCCGACGTCGCCGCTCTCGATCAACTCGAACAACGCCTGCGTGCGCTGGACCTGGCGGCCGACGTGCGCTCGGCCAGCCTCGATGAAGACGGCGCCAGCGGCCGTATTCGCGTGGCCGGAGGCGGGCGATGATCGATTACTGGAACAACCTCAATGCACGTCAGCAGCGCGTGTTGATGATCGCCGGCGCGGTGCTGACTGCCCTGCTGATCTACGTCTGGGTGTGGGAGCCGTTGCTGGAAACCCGTGCCGCCGAACGCGAGCGTGTTGCCCAGCAGCAGGCCCTGCTCGACTGGCTCGATGCCGTCGCGCCGATGGCCGAGCAACTGCGCCGGGACGGTTCCGGCCAGCGCGCGGAATCGCTCGGTGAGCGTTCCCTGCTCGGCCTGGCCGATGAAACGGCCCGGGCGGCCGGACTGGCCGGTGCGCTGACCCGCATCGAACCGGCCGGCGAGCGCCAGGTACGGGTATGGCTCGACGGTGCGGATTTCGTCGCCGCCATGGGCTGGCTGGAAAGCCTTTCGCGCAGTCAGCCCATCCAGGTCAGCCAACTGCAGGTCGACCGTGCCCGCTCGCGTGGACAGGTCAACGTCCGGGTGACGCTGGTGGCCGATGCGTAAGATCGTCTGGCTGGCGGTGTTGGCCGTCCCCTTGATCGTGCTGGCGACATTGCCTGCACGCGTCGTGCTGTCCTTCCTGGAGGTGCCGGAGGGTATCGGCCAGGTCCAGGGGTCGGTGTGGTCGGGGCAGGCTCACTGGCGGCAGCCGGGCCATGCACCGGTGCGGGTCGACTGGCGCTGGCGGGGTGGGCGTCAATGGCACTGGCAGGCCGAGGGCATGGACACCGGGCTTCACGGGCGGTGGCAGCCAACCGCGTCCGGGCTGGCGTTGCTCGATGTCGAGGGGCAACTGGCGCTGGAGCGCGTCGACCTGGCCTACTGGCTGATCAATGCCCGGCCGCGCGGTTATCTGGACGTATCGCTGGAGCGCGCCGTGATCGTGCCTGGCCAGGTGCCGGAAATCGCCGGCGAAATGACCTGGCGCGAGGCTCGCCTGGAAGGCGCGATCCACGAATCACTCGGTGAAATCGGCATGGATTTCAGCCATCGGGAGGGTACACAGCTTGTTCGCGTCGAGTCGCTGCGTCCGGCCAGCGTACAGGTGCGCGGTCGTATCGATCTTAACGCCGATCATTACGACGTCGATCTGTGGCTGCGGGCCAGTTCCGATCGCCCCGACCTGGTCTCGCAGTTGGCGCGTCTGGGGGAAATGCAGCCCGATGGACAGGTCAGAGTGCAGTTGCGCGGCATGCTGGGCTGGTGAGGCCGGGACTATCATGGGAGGTGACATGGAAGAGGTAGATCTGCAACGGGCGCTGGATGTGGCCAGGGAAGCGGCCCGCGCGGCTGATCGCGTCGCAATGGGTTATTTCCGTGGGGAGCTGGCTGTCGAGACCAAGGCCGACGAAAGCCCGGTGACCGTGGCCGACCGCGAGACCGAGCAGGTCATCCGCGACATCATCTCGCGACATTATCCCGATCACGCCATCGACGGCGAAGAATATGGGCGACAGGGCGACAACCGTTGCCTGTGGCTGATCGATCCGATCGATGGCACGCGCAGTTTCATTCGCGGCCTGCCGTTCTGGTCGGTGCAGATCGCCCTGATGATCGATGGTGAACTGGTCGTCGGCGTTTCTTCCGCACCGGCGTTCGCGGAAACCGCCTGGGCCTGCGCCGGCGGCGGTGCCTGGATCAACGGATGCCGGGTCCGGGTCGGTGCGGCCGATGAACTGGCGCGCGCCGACGTCAGCTTCGGCAACCTGCGCTCGCTATCGCGCAGCCAACACTGGTCCTGGGTGGGACGGATCGTCTCCGAGGCGGCACGCTGTCGCGGTTACGGTGATTTCTACTCCTACCACCGCCTGGCCGACGGCAGCCAGGACGTGGTCATCGAGAGCGACGTCAATATCCTGGATATCGCCGCGCTGGTGGTGATTGTGCGCGAGGCCGGCGGCACATTCACCGATCTCGACGGAAAGCCCCCCGGGCTGGACACGACATCGGTGCTGGCCGCACCTGCGCGGCTGCATGAACAATTGCTATGCTCTCGTGATGAACAGTCGAGATGAGTCAAAACCCTTGCCGGTCATTCATGGGCGGCGCGAACACCGGCCGGCCGACCGCTTCCGGATCGAGCAGCTGGATCTGGAGTTTTCCAACGGCGAGCGCCGGGTCTACGAACGCCTGATCAGTCGCGGGCTGGGCGCGGTGATCGTTGCCGCCATGCCCGATGACGACCACGTGCTGCTGATTCGCGAATACGCCTGCGGCGTGCACCGCTACGAACTGGGCCTGCCCAAGGGGCGGCTGGAGCCGGGCGAGTCGCTGCTGGAAGGCGCCAACCGCGAATTGCAGGAAGAGTGCGGATTCGCGGCCCGGGAGTTGCGTGAACTGGGGCACCTGACCTTGGCGCCCGGCTACATGACCCACACCACCCACGTCATCCTCGCGCGTGATCTCTACCCCTCGCGCCTGCCCGGCGACGAGCCCGAGGAGCTGGAAGTCATCAAGTGGCCGTTGAACGACCTGGTCAGCCTGATCGAGCGCGACGACTGCACCGAAGGGCGCTCGATTGCAGCGCTGTACATGGCGCGGGAGATGGTGAAAAGGGTGACGGGTGACAGGTGACGGGTGACAGGAGGGATGGCTTCTTGCCTTCCTTGGTTTTCGGGTGGCCAACGACGCGGCCCCAGCCAATAGTTACCCAAAAACAGCAAAAACCACGTCAAATTCTCCTCTCACCCGTCACCCGTCACTTGTTACCCGTCACCGCCTCAAAACGGCTTCACCACCACCATCACCACCACCACGATCAGGATCAGCGCCGGTATTTCGTTGAACCAGCGGTACCACTTGGAGCTGCGGCGGTTCTCGCTGCGGGCGAACACGCCGACCAGCTTCCAGCAGTAGAAGTGGTAGGCGATCAGGCCGGCGACGAAAGTCAACTTGACATGCATCCAGCCCGACTGCAGGTGCCACGGTTCGGCGATCAGCAGCGCGGTTCCGAAAGCCACGGCCAGCGCACCGCCGATATGGGTGATCCCCAGCAACCGTCGCTGCATGACCTTGAGCAGCTCGTAACGCTCGCCGGCTGGATTCTCGGCGGCGTAGACGAACAGCCGCGGCAAATAGAAGATGCCGGCGAACCAGGTCACGACGAAAATGATGTGAAAAGCCTCGAGCCAGAGCATGGGGCGGTCCGGGATTCAATGAAAAACAGGGCGTATTCTTTCACAAAAATGCGACGGGCAGCTTGACGCGTCCGGGGTCGGCAAGGTATAAACAACGCGCACATGACAAAAAATTCATGAAAATACAACATCATGGATTTCAACAAAACAAAGTGCTGAACCGTCCGGTTTGGGGCATTTCGATTGAAGCGGTCTCCAGGCCGCTTTCTTTTTCTCGAATTCCACCAATCATTCCTGCCGCCAACCGTCCGGTCCCCGGGGCTTGACGCTCCAATGAGCAATTGCCATCTTTCCGTTGTCGAAAGGGCAGACGGAACCCAGCCGGAGAGCAATTACGTGAGTGAACCCGAAGCAATGATTTTCACCCCCGCCGCCGCGGCCAAGGTGCGGGAGTTGATCCTGGAGGAAGCCAACCCTGAACTCAAACTCAGGGTCTACATCACCGGCGGTGGGTGTTCCGGGTTTCAGTACGGCTTCACTTTCGACGAGAAAATCGATGACGGCGACGTGACCGTCACGCGTGACGAGGTCACGCTGGTCGTCGATCCGTTGAGCTTTCAATACCTGGAGGGGGCCGAAGTCGATTACAGCGAGTCCCTGCAGGGCGCGCGTTTCGTGATCCGCAATCCCAATGCCGCAACCACCTGCGGCTGTGGTTCCTCGTTCGGGCTGGCCTGAGCCGTTTCTTCCCGGGAGCCTTGCGCATCCCGACGACTTTCTGGCATCGAGTGCGGCTTTCATGGTAAGACAGCGCCATGACCGTACTCATCGTTCTTGCCGGGCTGTTGATCAGCCACCTGCTCACCGCCGTTGGCCGCTGGCGACAATTCGATTGGCTGTTGTGGCCGATTCGGACCCTGCGTGCCCGGTTCCCGGACCCCGCCTGGCTGCCCATGGTCACCGTGTTGCTGGTCGGCATTCTCGTGCCGGTGCTTATGACCTGGTTGGTGACTGCGATACTGGGCGTGTTCGGTTGGGTGGTGCTGGCACTGGCCGCGTTCGTCTACACCCTTGGGCCGCGTGATCTCGACCAGGATGTGGCCACCTTGCTGGAGCGCTCGGCGGCGGAAGATATCGCGCATCTCAATGAAACCGCCAACGCGATGCAACTCGACCTCGGCGGCAGCGCCGACGAAGCCGCGGCATCGGTGTTTCACGGTGCCTTGTCGCGCTGGTTCGGTATTCTATTCTGGTTCGTGCTGCTGGGGATTCCCGGTGCCGTGCTTTACCGGCTCAACCGCACGGCGCTTCAGATGAATGAGCTCGGCGAGTCCGAAATCGACTGGTTGGCGCGCATGCGCATCGTGCTCGATTGGCCGGTTCAGGCGCTGATGATGATCGGCGTCGGGCTGTGCGGCGACCTGGATCGCGTCTGGCGCGCGTGGCGGGAATTGCGTGAAGACCGGCCGGCCTGGCTGATCACGCCGTCACAAC
>SKSJ01000042.1 GCA_007123055.1 Wenzhouxiangella sp.
GCACCGCGCAGAACGCCGGGCGAATGCCCGGCGTTCTGCGCGGTGCCAGCCCTACCTCCGCCTTGGAATAAAGCTCTCCAGCAACAGCAAGCCCACGCCGATGACGATGATGGAGTCGGCCAGGTTGAAGGCCGGCCAGTGCCAATCGGCATAGTGCACGTCGATGAAGTCGACCACGTAGCCAAAACGCACCCGATCGATCAGGTTTCCGATCGCACCCGCGAGGATGAGGCTGAGCGCGGTCGGCAGCATGCGGGCGCGGTGCGGCAAGCGCCACAGCCACACCAGCAACACGATGCAGATCACCACCGCCACCCCGGACAGGAACCAGCGCTGCCAGCCGCCGGCACCGGCCAGGAAACTGAAGGCCGCGCCGGTATTGTGCGCCAGGGTGAGATTCAGCCACGAAAACACCTCACGCGGGCGGTAGAGCTCCAGTGCCTGGGTTGCCAGGTATTTCGTCCACTGGTCGAGTGCCACCAGGACCACGATCAGACCCAGCCACAGGAAATACTTCGAGGGTCGCATCGGCAGCATGGCGATCATCCCCAGGCCCGCGTCTCGCCTGGGCCCTCCACGTTGCCCACGCAACGCGCGCAGATCTCGGGATGGTCGGGATTCGAACCGACATCCTCGCGGTGATGCCAGCAACGGACGCACTTGGCGTGTTCGGTGGCGCGCACGGCCACTTTGAGGGTTTCGCCCTCGATCTCGGCCGACTCCATGGCCTCGGTCACCTCGGCCAGATGGACATCAGAGGAAATGAACAGGAAGCGCAGCTCATCGCCGATGGCCGCCAGTTCCTCGCCCAGGCGGCCGGAGGCCTCTAGCGTGATCTCGGCGGCCAGCGACGAGCCGATGGCCTTGTCACGCCTGAGTTCTTCGAGTTTCGGCCCGACCACCTCGCGCACGGCGCGCAGGCGACGCCAGGTCTCGCGGGTGGCGGCATCGGTCGGCTCCAGAGCCTCGTACCATGTGGCCAGCATCACCGACGCCTCGCGTTCACCCGGCATTTCTTTCCAGATTTCCTCGGCGGTAAAGCAGCACACCGGTGCCAGCCAGCGGACCAGCGCCTCGAGGATGTGATACATGGCCGTTTGCGCCGAGCGACGCGCCGGGTGGCCCTCGGGCAGCGTGTAGAGGCGATCCTTGATGATGTCGAGATAGAACGCGCCCATGTCGACCGAGCAGAAGTGATGCAGGCGCTGGTAGATGTTCAGGAACCGGTAGTCCTTGTACGAATCGGCGATCTCTTCACCGAGCTGACAGGCCAGGTCGAGCGCATAGCGATCCAGCGGCAGCAACTTGTCAACCGGCAGAAGATGGCTTTGCGGATCGAAGCCGTTCAGGTTACCGAGCAGGAAGCGCGAAGTGTTGCGGATACGGCGGTAAGCATCCGCCACGCGCTTGAGAATCTCGTCGGAAACGCTCATTTCCTGGCGGTAGTCGGCCGCCGCGACCCACAGCCTGAGAATGTCGGCTCCCAGGGTGTTCATGACCTGCTGAGGCGCGACCACGTTGCCCATGGATTTCGACATCTTCTTGCCCTCGGCATCGACAGTGAAGCCGTGGGTCAGCACTTGGCGATACGGCGCCTCACCGTGCATGGCCACCGAGGTCAGCAGCGAAGACTGGAACCAGCCCCGATGCTGGTCGGAGCCCTCCAGGTAAATGTCGGCGGGCCGGGTGAGTTCCTCGCGCTGGTCAAGTACGCAGTGGTGAGTCACGCCGGAGTCGAACCAGACATCGAGAATATCGGGAACCGGTTCGTAGCGCTCGCCATCGACGCCCAGGCGTTCGGCGATGTCGTCAGCGTACCAGGCATCAACACCCTCCTCGGCGATGATATCGGCCAGCTTCCTGAGGATCTCCGGGGTGTCGGGATGCGGCTGCTGGCTCTCGCGATCACAGAAAAAGCCCAGCGGCACGCCCCAGGTGCGCTGGCGGGAGATGCACCAGTCCGGACGGGTCTCGATCATGCCGCGGATACGCGCCTGGCCCCAGTCGGGCACCCAGCGCACCTGGTCGATGGCCTCGAGCGCCTGCTCGCGCAGACCGGCTTGATCCATGGCGATGAACCACTGCGGCGTGGTGCGGAATGCGGTCGGTGTCTTGTGGCGCCAGCAGTGCGGATAGCTGTGACCGAAGTCTTCGGCCGCCAGCAGGGTGCCGTTGACCTTCATGTGCTCTACGAGCTGGCTGTTGGCCTTCCACACATGCTCGCCGCCGACCACCGGCGTGTCATCGACGAAGATGCCGCGCCCGTCGATGGGATTGACCACCGGCAGGTCATAGATCTTGCCCACATCGAAGTCTTCCTGGCCGTGGCCCGGGGCGGTGTGCACGGCACCGGTACCGGTTTCGGTGGTGACGTGGTCGCCGAGAATGACCGGCACCTGGTAGTCGTTGAAGGGATGTTTGAGTTTCAGGTGCTCCAGCACCTCACCCCGCACCGTGCCAAGTACCTCGACATTCTCCAGGCCGATGCGCTCGCACACCGCTTCACGAAGTTCGCTGGCGATCACCAGTTCGCGCATCACGCCCTCGCGCTGCCCACGCACGAGATCATAATCGAGCTCTGCGTTGAGACAGACGGCCTGGTTGGCGGGAATCGTCCACGGCGTGGTCGTCCAGATGACGATGCCGGCATCCTTCGACAACGACTCCTGCCCGAACGACCGCGCCAGCTCGGACGGATCGGCGGCCGGAAACAGCACATCGACGGCAATCGAAGTCTTGTCCTGGTACTCGATCTCGGCCTCGGCCAGTGCCGAGCCGCAGTCGAAGCACCAGTGCACCGGCTTGACCCCGCGCTTGAGGTGACCTCGCTCAACGATCTTCGCCAGCGCCCTGAGCATGTTGGCCTCGTAGGAGAAGTCGCGCGTGGCGTAGGGATGGTCCCAGTCACCGAGGCCGCCGAGGCGCTTGAAATCCTCGCGCTGATTGTCGATCTGGCGGTCGGCATACTCACGGCATTTCTGCCGGAACGTGGCTGCATCGACCTTGTGGCCGACCTTGCCGACCTTCTTCTCCACCTGCAACTCGATGGGCAGTCCATGGCAGTCCCAGCCAGGGATGTAAGGCGCACGATAGCCGGCCATCAGTGCCGAGCGCACGACAAAGTCCTTGAGAATCTTGTTGACCGCGTGTCCGATGTGGATATCGCCATTGGCATACGGGGGGCCGTCATGCAACACAAACGTCGGCCTTCCCGAGGTCGCCTCCTGGATCCGTCCATACAGGTCCAGCTCGTACCATCGGTTGAGCATCTCCGGTTCGCGATTGGCCAGCGAGGCCTTCATCGGAAAAGCCGTCTGCGGGAGATTGATCGTGTCTTTGTAATTCATGGTTTCGATAACTGTCTTGTCGTTACTGCCCTGAATTCCGGTTCGCTCACGAAAGTGCCGGTTCCAGGGCCTCCCTTGCCTTCTCGGCATCCTTGATCATCTGACGCTTCATCGCGTCCACGTCATCGAACTTGCGCTCGGCACGAATAAATCTGACGAACTCCACGGTCAAGTGCCGACCATACAGGTCGCCATCGTAATCGAACAGGTGGACCTCGAGCAGCCAGTCGCGCCCGCCGACGGTGGGCCGCAGCCCGATACTGGCCACGCCCGGATGACGTTCCAGGCCCGCTCCGCTGACCCAAACGGCGAACACACCGTGTAGCGCCGGCGGCACTGGCGGGCGCAGATTGACCGTGGCGAACCCGAGCTGCCGGCCCAGTTCGTTGCCACGCAGCACGCGACCCGAGACGCCGTAAGGCCGCCCCATCAGCCGTGAGACGGTATCCAGGTCGCCCTCGGCCAACGCGGTGCGGATTCGCGACGACGAGATGCGTTCACCGTCCTCGACGACGGCATCGACGCATACCAGTTCGAAATCATAGCGCCGGGCGAGCTTCTTGAGCATCGTCACGTCACCGGCCGCGCGCGAACCAAATCGGAAGTCGTGCCCGACCACCACACGCTTCGCGCGCGCGCCGCGCACCAGCACGTCACGCACGAACCGTTCCGGACTTTGCCGGGCGAAATGCTCGTCGAAACGCAGCATGAACATCCGATCGACGCCGTAGTAACGAACCAGATCGATCCGGTCACGCCGGTTCAGCAAACGCTGGACTGGATCCTGCGGCCTGAAAAACGTGGCGGGCAGCGGCTCGAAACACATCACCGCGGATGCCAGCCTGCGCCCGCCGGCACACGCCGCATCGAGCAACGCCTGGTGGCCGCGGTGCAGTCCATCGAAGTTGCCGACAGCCACCGAACATTCCGGCTGGTCGTCGCTCTCCGGGTTGAGATATCTGATGAGTCGCATGGGCAGTCGAGCGATTTTACCGGTTTTGGACAGGGAAGCGGGAAAAGGTGAATCAAAGGCAAGTCAACCAAGGAGAAAGGTAGTCGGCCTTGAGCATGAAGATGCCCTGAAGGTCCCGCCAGCGTATCGAGCAAGCGCAGTCAACGTATCCGACATGGATCCCTGCTGTTCAGCGACCACTCCGTCATTCCATGGATGGAACGCCAGAATCGCAGGTGCCTCAGGGAACTTTTCGGCCCTGGCCGCCCCTCCGGGGGAGAAGTGGACGGACCACCTTATCCAGCAGGTACCCGGCGACGATCCCGCTGGCCAGGCCGGCCATGTTAATCACGGCATCGCTGACGGTACCGTAGCGCCCCGGCACGAAAGTCTGGATCCACTCCATCAACCCACCAAACAGGGAGGCCGCCACGAACAGGGCCAGCGTCGAGCACCAACCCGGACGCAACAGCATCGGCAGCAGGCCGAGCCCCATGTAGGCGATGAAGTGGCTCATGCCCGAAGAGTCCCAGGGAGCATGCTGCTGCAGTGGCATCATCACCGATCCGATGATGATCAATATCAGGTCGACGATCCACACACCCCATAACACGACCAGAAACCAGGTCGGAAAGTGTCGATCCCGGGACATCAACGCTGGCTGTCCTCCCCGCCGCGAACAAGCGGACGGGCCAGGTGGTGCGGGCGAACCCCGGTCAACAACAGAATCAGCCCGTAAGCGGCGGCACCGACTCCTACCACCGCGCTCAGCCAGCCAATTCGCCAGACCACTCCGGCTTCCAGCCAGGTTGCCGTATCGGGCTGAATCGCCAGGACCGCGCCTGCCATCGCGAGGCTGGCCAGCGCGACCTGCGCGAGGTGTCGGAGCGGGAGATGCGGAGACAGGCCGGGCGCGCGAAGATTGCGCCACAGCAAGCCGAAGTTGAGCCAGGCAGAAGCACTGGAAGCCAGCGCCAGGCCGGCGTGGGCCCCGGGATAGGCGGCCAGCGTGGCGAACAACCCATCGCCAAAATCACCGCCAGCCAGGTGCCAGGTAATCAGCATCACGAACACGACATTGAGCAGCATGTTCACACCGAGCGCGATGACCGCGATCTTCACCGGTGTTTTCGTGTCCTGGCGGGAAAAATAGGCCGGCGCCAGGATCTTCACCCCGATAAAAGCCGGCAGGCCGATACAGTAGGCCGAAAGCGCCAGTGCCGCCATCTGCACGTCATGTCCGGTAAAGGCACCGTACTGGAACAGGGTCACCACCAGTGGTTCGGCCACAACGGCCAGCCCCACCGCCGAGGGCACCCCGATGACCAGCCCGAGCAACATGGCCCACTCCAGCGTGGACCGGAATTCCGCCCGGTGATTGCGGGTATGCAGCGACGACAGGGTGGGCAGGATCACCACCGACAAGGCCACGCCGAACATGCCGAGCGGAAACTCCATCAAGCGGTCGCCGTAGTACAGCCAGGAAATGCTGGCCTCGATCAGGAGCGAGGCAATCAGCACATCCAGCAGCAGGCTGATCTGCGCAACCGACGAGCCGAACAGGGTCGGCACCATCAGTTTCATGATGCGACGGACTCCCGGATGGCCGAAGTTCGGCTTGGGCACCGGCAGCACACCGTGGCGGGCCAGGGACGGAAGTTGCACGGCCAGTTGCAGAACACCGGCGACCAGCACGCCCCAGGCCAGGGCCATTACCGGCACCTCGAACCAGGCGCTGAAAGCCACTGCCGCAGTGATCAGCGACACGTTGAGCAGCGCCGGCGTCAGTGCCGGCAGGGCAAAACGCCCCAGGGTATTGAGAATGCCGCCCGACAGTGCCGTCAGCGCGATGAACAGCAGGTAGGGAAAGGTGACTCGCAACATGTCCGCTGCCAGGGCATGCTGCTCGGGACTGTCGTGAAAACCGGGGGCGAAGATGCTGATGAACATCGGTGCGGCCAGCACACCGATGCCGGTGATGACCAGCAGCACCGCCATCAGGCTGCCGGCGGTGGCGTCGATCAGCGACTTCATGGCCGCCTGGTCACCCTTTTCGCGGTATTCCGCCAGCACGGGCACGAAGGCCAGCGAAAACGAGCCTTCCGCGAACAAGCGCCTGAGAAAGTTCGGGATCTTGAACGCGACGAAGAAGGCATCGGTGGCCGCGGTGGCCCCGAACCAGCGCGCCAGCACCACATCCCGGGCGAACCCCAGGATGCGCGAGACCAGCGTCATGGCACCAAAGGTGAAGGTATTGCGCAGCAGGCTCATCGGCCAGCCCCCAAGACTGCCTCCATCTCTTGACTCACGGCGCCATTCATCCGATAATTCCCTGCTTGATTTTAATCACGAAGTTTTCTCAGGAGATTCAAACGTGGCCAATAGCGTATCTGCCCGCAAGCGCGCCCGCCAGGCCGAACGGCACCGCCAGCGTAACGCGTCCCAGCGTTCGTACGTTCGCACCCAGATCAAGAGGGTGCTGCGCGCCATCGAAGCCGGCGACAAGGCGGCCGCCGAGGAAGCCTACAAGGCAGCGGTTCCGGCCATCGACGGCTCCGTGTCCAAGGGCATCATGCATGCCAACAAGGCAGCCCGGCACAAGTCGCGCCTGAACCAGCACTTGCGCGCCATGAGCTGATCGGCGACCTTTTCAGCAACCGATCCTTAAAAAGGCCGCGACCATCGCGGCCTTTTTTGTCTCACTCCCCGGTTTCGGCATCGTTACCGCGAACAGACGCCTCAACGTGAATCATGACCTCCCCGATCAGGCGATCCAGACCGACCCGTGCAACCGACGACACGGCGAACCAGGGTGATTGCCAGCCCAGCCTGTCGATGACATCGCGACTGCGATTCTCGACATCTGCCGGGTCGAGCTGGTCGGTCTTCGTCAGCACCAGCCAGCGCTCGCGCTCGGCCAACTCCGCATCGTAACCGGCCAATTCACGCTCCAGCGCGCGCACCTGCTCTAC
Source organism: Wenzhouxiangella sp. (assembly GCA_007123055.1). GTDB lineage: Bacteria > Pseudomonadota > Gammaproteobacteria > Xanthomonadales > Wenzhouxiangellaceae > Wenzhouxiangella. The sequence goes on from SKSJ01000042.1 coordinate 7,272, forward strand.
CGGATCCGAGCCATCGATGGGCGCAATCTCGACCAGGTGCAACAGCAGCCGGGTTCGCTGCAGATGCTTGAGAAACTGGATACCCAGCCCCGCCCCTTCGGCCGCTCCCTCGATCAGGCCGGGGATATCGGCAATCACGAATGAACGACCCGGCTCCAGGCTGACCACGCCGAGGTTGGGGTACAGCGTCGTGAACGGATAGTCCGCGACCTTGGGTCGAGCGGCCGAGACCGCGCTGATCAGGGTCGACTTGCCGGCATTGGGAAAGCCGAGCAGGCCGACATCGGCCAACACCTTGAGCTCCAGGTGCAGCTCGCGCTGTTCGCCCGGGGTTCCGGGCGTCGACTGCCGGGGAGTCCGGTTGGTCGAGGACTTGAAATGCACGTTGCCCTTGCCGCCAATGCCGCCTTTGGCCACCAGCATGCGCTGGCCATGCTCGGTGATTTCCCCGATGGTCTCATCGGTTTCGATGGCCTTGACGATCGTGCCAAGCGGCACACGGACAACCACGTCGTCGGCGCCGCGGCCATAACGCTGCCTGCCCTGCCCCGGCTGACCATTCTTCGCCTTGAAATGGCGGGCATGGCGAAAGTCCGCGAGCGTGTTGAGGCCGGAATCGCCTTCCAGGTACACGCTGCCACCATCGCCGCCGTCGCCGCCGTCGGGCCCACCCTTGGGGATGAACTTCTCGCGCCGGAAGCTGACGCACCCGGCCCCGCCCTTGCCCGCGTGGACGGTGATTTTCGCCTCGTCTACAAATTTCATAGTCAGATACCCTGTTGCCAGCTGTGGGCTTGATGCTGCTGCGCCGCTTCGCGATGCCTTCTTTCCTCACGGAAAACCGGCATCTGCTGCGCTGTACATGCGCCAAATTCTCGTGCCTTATGCATTGAAAGTCA
>SKSJ01000077.1 GCA_007123055.1 Wenzhouxiangella sp.
AGCGAAACAGCCAGTTCGACGAGAAGTGGTCGAAGCGGCGCAGGTCTTGGCCGAGGCGACTGTCGGGATCGAACGGTTCGGGATCGAAGGGCTGAACCGACCCGCCCGGCCACAACCGTGATTCACTGCCCGGGGCGTTACGAATGGCGACAAGGTGAAAATGCTCGCCGTCATCGACCAGTGCGCGCCACAATACGAGGTTGGCGAAGGCCGGCTTGGCCACGGTCCGTTCGATGGCAATGTCCTGTTCGGTCGCCCACTGGATAAGCACCTGCTCGGCGCGATGATTCTGCAGCGCACCGAATGCCATGTAGGCGACCATCCAGATCCAGGCCGCCGCCACTGCCCAGTGCTGCCGGCGCCAGACGGCCCAGGCCAGCAGGGCCATCAGCGGCAATGTGTAGAGCGGATCCATCACGCTGATCCAGTTCCAGGCCACGCGGTAATCCGAGAACGGCCAGAACAGGTAGGTGCCGTAGGAGGTGCAGGCATCCAGCAGACCGTGAGAGGCATAGCCGAGAAAACACCACAGGTAAAGCGGCCCGAATGTCACCCGCTTGCGCAGCACCGGCCATAGCAAGAGGGCCACCGCCAGCGCCCCGACCGGGATGAACGTCAGCGAATGAGTGAAGTGACGGTGATACTCGATGTAGAGCAGCGTGTCCTCACGCGATCGGATCAATACATCGAGATCCGGCGCCATCCCGGCCAGCCAGCCGGACACTGCCGCCAACCGCATCTGCTCGCGTCGCGCGGCCGGCAGAGCCCACAGGCTGCCGAAAACGCCCTGAGTGACTGGATCCATGTTGCGTTATTCTGAAAGGCCGGACAATCAAGTGTAACCAAAGCGCGTCGATGAACCGAACCACGCTCCCGATATTCGCCGTTGTGTTGATGGCCGGATGTGCCACGACTCCGGATTGCCGCCAGGAAACCGGATTCGAGGACGGTCTGGCCGGCCAGACAGCCCAGGCCTCCTGCGAGCACGATGACTATCTCGATGCCTACCGCCTTGGCGCGGCCCTGGAGGAAATGTACCGGGAACGCGAGCATCTGCTCGGCGACGAGGGCGGCCTGGACGCCGCCGATCGCGCGCGGCTCAGGGCGCTCGAGCGCGATATTCCCGAACTGGAAACGCTCGCCCGCATGCAGGGCCTCATGCCTCCTTCGCCGGCACCCTGAAGAGTTGGCGTCAACTCACATCGGGACATCGCACAGACAGTGCGCAATGACACCGGGACGGCCCGACCGCTGGGCTTCCATGACGAGACGCAGGTCGCGCATCAGGTTGGCCCGGGTCTCTCCCGGCAACCAGCCCATCAGCCCGCGGCCTGGCTCCAGGCCGGCGGCCACCAGCGCCCTGGCGCCCATGCCGGCGAAAAACTGCTGCCACGGTTTGAGTTCCGGCTCGACATAACTGACCCGGAAGTCTTCCCCGAGTCCGGCGATGCGCGCCGCGGAGGCAATGGCGTCATCGAGGTTGCCCAGGTGGTCGACCAGTCCGCGCTCGAGTGCCTGACTGCCGGTCCAGACGCGGCCCTGCGCCACCTCGTGCACGGCATCCACATCCATCTCCCGGTGTTCCGCCACCAGCGAGAGAAACTCCCGATAGCTGGCATTGATCATGGTATCGAGCAGGTTGCGCACTTCATCGCTCAGTGACCGGTCGATGCGCAACGCGCCAGCCAGCGGCGTCGTGCCGATGCCATCGGTGTGAATGCCGATGCGCGAGAGCGACTCCTCGAACGTGGGAATGAAACCGATCACCCCGATCGATCCGGTGATCGTGGTCGGGTAGGCCCAGACCTCGTCGGCCCCCATGGCCACCCAGTAACCACCGCTTGCCGCCACGTTGCCCATGCTGACCACCACCGGCTTGCCGGCATCGCGCAGGGCCTGCAGTTCACGGCGGATCACCTCGGAGGCAAACGCGCTGCCACCTCCGGAATTGACCCGGAAGACCACCGCCTTGATGCTGTCGTCGCGGGCGGCCTGCCGGATCAGGCGCGAGGTGGATTCATCGCCGATCGTGCCCGGGGGCTGGTCGCCCTCCACGATCATCCCCTCGGCCACGATCACGCCGACGTGATCACCGGGCTTGCGAAGCGGCAGATCGGATCCAATGAACTGTTGGTAACCGACTCGACGGAAGTCGCCATTCTGGTCGGGCGCGCCTCGCTGAGCCATTTCAGCGCGCAGTTCCGGCCGGCTGACCAGACGATCGACCAGTCCATTTTCCAGGGCCATGCGTGCCGCGTCGCCTTCGGCACGTTCAAAGTGTTCCGTGAAATTCTGGGTCAGCTCGACCAGCACGTCCACCGGCAAGCCGCGATTCATGGCGAGGGTGTCGAGGTAGTCCTGCCACAGGCCACCGAGATAGTACTCACTCGCTTCGCGGTCGGCCTCGGACATGTCGCTGCGTTCCCACGGCTCCATGGCTGACTTGTAGTCGCCGGCCTTGAACAGGTTGACCTCCACGCCAAGCCGATCCAGCCCCTCCCGGAAATAATTGCGATATCGTCCGAAGCCTTCCAGCAACACCATGCCGTCGTGGTTCAGCCAGACCTCGTCGGCTTGCGAAGCCAGGAAATACTGCCCCTGCCCCATGAAGCTGCCGTAAGCGATCACGGCCTTGCCCGAATCACGGAATACGGCAAATGCCCGGTCCAGATCCTGCATCACGCCGGTACCCAGGCCCCACAGGTCGTCGGTATCGATCAGAACCTGGGTGATCCGATCATCCTCGGCCGCCTGATCCAGCGTCGCCAGCAGGTCGCGCAAGCGCGTCTCGGGCACTTCCTGGCCAAGCGCCTCGTTGATCATGCGCTCCAGCGGCGTCCCGCTGTACTCCTCCACGACCATGCCTTTCGGCGACAGGACGAGAGTGGTTTCGTCCTCGATGACCAGTCGATCCCCGCCGCCAAAGATCAATCCGACGACCAGCGCCAGCACCAGAAGGAAGAGGATGTTGAAAACCGCCATGCGGAATGCCGTGAGCCCGCGCCAGAAGCCGAGCCAGAGGCGGACGAGGATGTTGGGTTGCTTTCGGGAATCCATGAACAGTGCGCAATGAGAATCAGGCTAGTGATTCTAGGGGCGGGGGATGAAGATCACAATGTGTCGTAGGTCATGGGGGAGAAGGTGAAAGGTGAAAGGTGAAAGGTGGAGAGGGGGAGAGGGGGTCAGGGTTCTGGGTGGGGTTTGCCGGAGATGCGGAGGAAGCGGACTCCCAGCAGGACGGCGGCGACGCTTAAGCCCGTGAGAATTCCGACCCACATGCCGGCCGGACCCCACTGCTGAGGGAAAGTCAGGTACCAGCCCACACTCAGGCCGATCAGCCAGTAAGCCAGAACGCTGTAGATCATGGGAATGCGCGTGTCCTTGAGCCCGCGCAGGGCGCCGGCGGCGGCGACCTGTATGCAGTCGGCCACCTGGAAGATGGCGGCCAGCAGCAAGAGAGAAGCGGCCAGTTCGATCACTTCCCGGTCCGCCGTGTATAGGCGCACGATCTGCTCGGGAATCGTGACCATGATGAACGCCGAGACCAGGCCGACTCCCGTCGCCAGCGCGGTACCGACGAGTCCGGCACGACGGGCGCCGAGTGGATCGCCGCGGCCCATCGCATTGCCCACCCGCACGGTGATGGCCCCGGAAATCCCCAGCGGCACCATAAACATCATGCCGGAGTAGTTGATCGCCACCTGGTGGGCGGCCACCGGCAAGGCGCCCAGTGTCCCGATCAACAACGCCGAGGCCACGAACAGGCCACCCTCCATGAACACCATCACGCCGATGGGGAATCCCAGCCTGACCAGCGCCTTGATTTCGCGCCAGTTCGGCCAGGAGAAACGCTGGAACACCGCGTACGGCAGGTAACGTGGACGCCACAGGATCCATCCCAGCAACGCCAGGAATTGCAGCCACAGCACGATGGCGGTGGCCCAGCCGCAACCGACCGCACCGAGCTGCGGCAAGCCCAGCTTGCCGAACATCAGCACGTAGTTGAGCGGCACATTGAAGGCTATGCCGAGCAGGCCGACATACATTGTCGGGCGGGTGTAACCCACCCCTTCGGAGAAAAAGCGCAGCACCAGCAGGCCGGTCATGGCCGGCGCACCCCAGCTGATCGCCTGCAGGTAGCCGTCCGACAGTGCAGCGACCGCTTCATCGGTCCCCAGCACGGCCATCAGCCAGTCGGCGTTGCGCACCAGCCACCACAGGGCGATGGCCAGCACCGCGGCGATCCACAGCGCCTGGCGGGTCAATTCCCCCGCCTGGCGCGGGCGACCGGCGCCGTCGAGCTGAGCCACGGCCGCCGACACTGCCATGAGCATGCCAAGCACGAACAGGAAACCGGCCGCCCAGATCGAGGACCCGATGGCCACCGCGCCGAGATCGACCTTTCCCAGTCTTCCGGCCATGACGGTATCGACGAAGTTCATGCCGAAGTTGGTCACCTGGCCGATGATCAGCGGCCCGGCCAGCAGCACGGTACGCACTATCTCGTGGCGTAATCCGGCGTGATTGGCTGGCGCTGTCATATACTCGGCGGGTCTCAAAAGGCGGGCAGCGGCATTGTCTGTCGAAGGAATGCTGCATGCAAGAGCCCGGACATCAACCCGGAGGACCACAACCGTGACCGTGATCTACGAAGTCAACCTGCACATCGCCGCACCCGTTGCCGACGACTTCGCCAGCTGGCTGCCCGGCCATGTCGAGCAGATGCTCGCGCTGCCCGGCTTCATCGACGCCGTCATCGCCTGCGAGGAAGCCGGCGACAACGTCGGAACCGCATGGAGCGTGCGCTACCGTTTGCGCGACCGCCAGTCCCTCGATGATTATCTGGCTCGTCACGCCGAACACATGCGCGCCGAGGGCGTGGGACGCTTCGGCGAGCACATGCAGGCCAGTCGCCGCATCCTGATCGAGACCGCTCGATTGAGCTCGGGTTGATCTCACACCCGTATAATTACGTCATGAGTTGGATTCCGGATGCACTTCCCTTCCAGGGTTTTCGTTTGGTCATCGTGACACTGGCACTGGCCCTGCTGGCCGGTTGCGGCAGTCGCCAACTGCAGGATTCGCTGGTCGGATCGACCGCACAGCGCCTGGTGACCTACAGCATCGACGACCTGGTGAGCCAGTTGCCCGACAGCGACTTCGCCGGCCTGTCGGGGCAGCGACTCTACATCGAAAGCCACTTTATCCAGTACCCCGAGATCCAGGCCTACGCCGACACGCGGATGGGCATCGAGCTGGCCAACCGATTCGATATCCAGGTCGTCGGTACTGACGAGCCGGCCGACGCCAAGCTGAACGTGTTCTACACCTCGCTGGGCACCGACCAGGGCTACCATGGCTTTTACGTGCCGCTGGGATTCATCCCGGGGATGTCGGAAACCGCACGCGTCAATCTCGTCACGCTGGAACAGTTTCACGGTGTCGCCGAGATGTACTACTACATCGGTGAGAGCGGCAGCGAGCACCGTGGCGAGGTCATCCAGGCACGCACGCGCACCGATGCACTCGGCCTGCCGATCATCACCGTGCCGATCTCGACCATCGACCGGCGCTGACCACCCCGCTCAGTCGCGGAAATTGGTGAACTGCAGAGGAAGCTCGAACTCGCCTTCCTTCACCAGGGCGATAGCCTGCTGCAGGTCGTCGCGCTTCTTGCCGGTCACGCGCACCTGTTCACCCTGGATGGCCGCCTGAACCTTGAGCTTGGACGCCTTGATGTGCTTGACGATCTTCTTTGCCAGCGGCGTGTCGATGCCTTCGCGGATGGTGACCTGGCGGGTGGCTGTCTTCGCCTGAATAACCGGCTCGCCGGACTCGGTCGCCTCGAGATCGATGCCGCGCTTGGCCAGCTTGGCGTAGAGCATATCGAGCATCTGGTCGAGCTGGAACTCGGATTCGGTCTTCAGCGTGATGACCTGGTCATTGACTTCGAAGCTCGAGTCAGTGCCCTTGAAGTCGAAGCGGGTGGCAACCTCACGGTTGGCCTGATCGACAGCATTGGCAATCTCGTGGTGATCGACCTCGGAGACGATATCAAAACTGGGCATGGCGGGTTTCCGGAATTGAGAATGTGCCGATGATACCGCCTGCAGTCGACACGGGTAGCGGTGTTTGTCAGCCGCGTTGCAGCCGGGCCCGGATCTCGGCGGCCAGGCGCTTGCCCTCTTCCACTCCCCACTGATCGAAGGCGTTGATCCCCCACAGCACCGACAGGCCATAGACCGCGTGCTCCAGACTGGCCAGCAGCCAGCCGAGGTTGTCACTGTCGAGCTCATCGACGATCAGGGTCGCGACCGGACGGTTGCCCGGCATGTTCTGGTGCGGTTTGCCATCCGACCGGCCGTTGGCGAAGGCCCTGGCCTGTGCCAGCAGGTGGGCGAGCTGGGCCTGGTGCCAATCGGGATAGGCGTGGCGGTCGCGCAGGCTGCCGACCAGCACAAGCGGGTGGGTGTCGATGCCCTGGTGAAGCGCCTGAAAGATGGAATGCTGCAGATCGGTACCGCGGCCACCGTAGATCAGGGGAGCAGTCGGTGCATGAAGGGGGCGATCGTCCAGGTCCACGCCCTTGCCCAGGCTTTCCATCACCAGTTGCTGGAGATGGTCGGCCAGCAGCGACAGCCGCGGATCGTAGCTGATGATACCCAGCGTGTTCAGATCCAGCTCGCGCCTGAGAAAGTGCATCAACAGCGCCAGGACAACGGCCATGTGGTCGCCTGCTGCCGCCCGGCGAAACTCGCGGTCGGCGCGCTCGGCACCGGCCAGAAGACGGCGAAAACGGTCCGGACCGATGCGCGCCGCCGCACTCACGCCCACCGATGACCACAGGGAGTAGCGGCCGCCGACAAACGACGGAAAACCCAGCACGTGATCCGCCGGAATGCCGAACTCGGTCGCCTTGCCGGCACTTGCCGTGGCTGCCCAGCTGCGATTCGCCCAGCCCTCGCCCAGCCACTGGCGCGCGGCCGTGGCCTGGGTGATGGTTTCTTCCGTGGAGAAGGATTTCGAGGCCACCACCATCCCGGTGGTTGCCGGATCGAGTTCGCGACACAACCGTTCGAAGCGACGCCCGTCCAGGGTCGACAGCCAGTGCACGCGGATGGCACTGTCATCGGCGTTGAGTGCGTCGGCAACCAGTCGCGGACCGAGGTCGGAGCCGCCGATGCCGATATGGAACAGATCCGTCAGGCCGCTGCTGCCGTCGTGCAGCCGCGAAGCGAGGTCCAGGAAACGCTCGCGATGGCGAAGCAGCGATGCCATGTCGACACAGGAATCAAACCCGCTTTCTTCACCGGCGCGCAGCGCCATGTGCAGGGCCGGCTGCTGTTCGCTGCTGTTAACCGACTCCCCCGCGAACAGGCGGGACACGGCCTTGGCAAGCCCGGCCGATTCGGTCAGGGCATGAAGCGCGTCCAGACGCCCGCGCTCGATCGGAATGCGGGAAAAGTCCAGCTCCCAGCCGGACTGACGTTGACGAAAATCGTGCTGGCGGTCGGAATCGGCCGCGAAGAGTTCGGCGATGGTCGGATTGTCGTTTTTTCGCAACATCCGACCCAGGCTCCTCAGGCTGCCTGGACAGGAATCCGGCCGGCGGTCCGTTCGATGCGGTTATCGGCATCGGGATAGACCAGCTTGGGCTCGTGGTCGGCGGCCTCGGATTCACTCATGCGCGAGTAGGCGGCAATGATGATGAGATCGCCGACATTCGCCTTGTGCGCGGCGGCGCCATTGACCGAAATCACACCGCTGTCGCGCTCGGCGCGAATGGCGTAGGTCACGAACCGCTCGCCGTTGGCGATGTTGTAGATATGTATCTGTTCGTACTCAAGAATTCCAGAGGCCTCCAGCAAGGCTTCGTCGATCGCGCAGGAGCCCTCGTAGTCGAGTTCGACCCGGGTGACGGTCGCGCGGTGGATCTTGGCTTTGAGCATGTTCAATTGCATGGTCGATAACCCTGCGATTTGTCGATCATCTAAAAAAAACCCCTCCCCTTTGAGGGGGAGGGGCAATGGATGTCGGAGTGATGTACCTCGCTTCGCGCCCTGCGACCTTAGCTATTCCGTTGCGGCTTTACCAAGGTTGGTTGCAAGTCTA
>SKSJ01000236.1 GCA_007123055.1 Wenzhouxiangella sp.
AAGACACCACCAGCAAGATCATCGCCAAGGGTATTTCGGCGGGCAAGAGCCAGAACAGCTATCGTGGCCTGGTGCGCATGGCCAAGCGGGCGAAGAACGCGCGCAACTATACCCAGTGCGATTCCTTGCTGATCGGCAAGCAATGCGGCGCGCATACCTTCCCCTACATCGAGTCGTTCAACCCGACAGCGAAAGTCGAACACGAAGCCACCACCTCGCAGATCGGCGAAGACCAGCTCTTCTACTGCCGCTCGCGCGGCCTGGACGAGGAAGAAGCCGTGGCCCTGATCGTCGACGGCTTCTGCAAGGAAGTGTTCAAGGAGCTGCCGATGGAATTCGCGGTGGAAGCCAAGGCGTTGCTCGAGATTTCGCTGGAAGGTGCGGTTGGCTGAAAGGTGAACGAAGCCCGCGTAGGTCGGGGTTACATCCCCGACGGACGAGATTTCCGGTTTGGACACGCGTAGCTATGCGTGCACAGGGCCGCAACGTCGTCCGTCGGGGATGTAACCCCGACCTACGCCAGAACTGGAATGAACAGGTGCCCCGCGGTGGGCCAACGATCAAGACGGATACAGAACGCAATGCTCAGAATTAGCAACCTCCACGTCACCATCGACGACAAACCCATCCTCAAGGGCCTGAACCTGGAGATGGGGCCGGGCGAATTGCACGCCATCATGGGCCCGAACGGTTCGGGCAAGTCCACGCTGGGCTACGCGCTCGCGGGCCGCGAGGGCTACGAGATCACCGACGGATCGGTGGAATTCGAAGGGCAGGACATTGCCGAGATGGAGCCCGAAGAGCGGGCGGCTGCCGGCCTGTTTCTGGCCTTTCAGTACCCCGTCGAGATTCCCGGCGTCAATAACGCCTATTTTCTGCGAGCCGCGCTCAATGCCCAGCGCAAGGTGCGTGGCGAGGAAGAGGTCGATTCGATGAGCTTCCTCAAGGAAGTGCGCGAGTCGCTCAAGTCGCTCAGGATGGACGAGTCACTGCTCAAGCGTGCCGTCAACGAAGGTTTCTCGGGCGGTGAGAAGAAGCGCAACGAGATCGTGCAGATGGCCGTGCTCAAGCCCAAGCTCGCCATTCTCGACGAGACCGACTCGGGCCTGGACATCGACGCGCTCAAGCTGGTCGCCGAAGGCATCAATCGTCTGCGTGACGACAAGCGCTCGTTCATGGTCATTACCCATTACCAGCGCCTGCTGGAATACCTCGAGCCTGACCATGTGCACGTGCTCTCCGATGGTCGTATCGTCGAGTCGGGGGGCAAGGAGCTGGCCGGGCGACTGGAGCGTGAGGGTTACGCATTCCTGGAAGAGGCCGAGGCTTAGGCGATGAGCGCACTGCTTGAACGACTGGCCGGCGAACAGCAACTGCCGACCGACGATTTCGGCGATATTCGTCGCCGGGCACAGGCTGCGCTGATGCAGCACGGCTTTCCCGACCTCAAGACCGAGGACTGGAAGTACACGCCGCTGAAGCTCCTGGAAAAACGCGAGTTCAGTGCCGAACAGGCGGCGTCCTCGGCTCTGCGCGAGCCGGGCTTCAAGGCCGTCGTGCTGCACTTTGACAACGGCCTGCTGAACCTTGACGACCTGGATCTTCCGGCCGGCTTGCGCATCGAACCGATCGGACGCGAATCACTTGAGCGCGCCGACTACGGTGATCGTGCCGGTGCTTTTGCCTGGCTTAACCTGGCCCGTTTCGAACAGGGGCTGCGACTGGTCATCGAATCCGACCAGGATCGTCCGCTGGTGCTGGCCCTGACCACCGCCGAAGGCTTCGCCGCCGACGTCCATCCGCGACTGGAGGTCGAAGTGGCCGAAGGCGTATCGGCGACGCTGATCGATTATCAGTACGATGCCGGCGCCGGTCTGGTCAATCGCGTGACCGATGTCGAACTGGCGCGCGGCGCGCGACTGAATCATGTCATTCGCCGCGGTGGCGGTGACAGCGCCTGGATCGAGCGCACGGTGGTCAACGTGAACGACGAGGCCGATTACCGGGTCCATGTGCTCGACTGCGGTGGCCGACTGACCCGCCAGGATCTGCGTGTGCACTTGCTGGCCGAAGGCGCCAACGGCGAAATCGACGGTATCGGCCTGGTCGATACGCGCCAGCACATTGACTACCACACCGCCATAGAGCACAAGGTTGGTCATACCAACAGCCGCGAATCCTTCCGGTTGCTGGGAGACGGATCCGGCGTGGGCGTGTTCAACGGTCGCATCCACATCCACAAGGGCGCCGACGACAGTCATTCCGATCTCGAAACGGCCAACCTGTTGCTGAGCGAGCATGCGCGTATCAACACCAAGCCGGAGCTGGAGATCTACGCCGAGGAAGTCACCGCCAGCCATGGCGCCACCATTGGCCAGCTCGACGACGATGCCATGTTCTACCTTCGCTCGCGCGGCATCCCGGCCGACGCGGCCGGCGCCCTGCTCAAGTACGGCTTCGCCGCCGCGCCGCTGGAAGGCACCGAGCCGGTCGAGGTGAAAGATTGGCTGCTGGAGGAACTCCAGCGGGCCCTGTAAGCCATTGTCAGGATTTGGTATTCATTCAACACTTGGTCCAGGCAAATCCGATACGAGAATCATGGAAACAGTTGAATCAAAGATCAGAGACCAGATCAACGTGCATACCCTGCGCGAGCAGTTTCCCGTACTCTCGCGCGAAGTGCACGGCAAGCCGCTGGTCTACCTGGACAATGCCGCCACCGCCCAGCGACCCTTGAAAGTCATCGAGGCGATGGACGATTTCTATCGCCGCTACAACGCCAATGTTCATCGCGGCGTTCACCAGCTTTCGGTCGAGGCTTCAGAGAAGTTCGAACAATCGCGCTCGGCGGTTGCCCGTCTTCTCAATGCCACCAGTGAGCGCGAAATCGTCTTCACCCGTGGCACCACCGAGGCCGTCAACCTGGTAGCCAACAGTTTCGTGCGGCCCAAGCTCAAGCCGGGCGATGAAATCCTCATCACCCACATGGAGCATCACTCCAACATCGTGCCGTGGCAGATGCTGTGCGAACAGACCGGAGCGGAGCTCAAGGTCGCGCCGATCAACCAGCGCGGCGAGTTAATACTGGAAGAGTTCGAAAGCCTGATTTCCGATCGAACGCGTATCATCGGCGTGGTACATGTCTCCAATGCGCTCGGTACGGTCAATCCCGTTGGCGAGATCTGTGCCATGGCGAAAAACCATGGTGTGCCCGTTCTGGTCGACGGGGCCCAGGCGACCCCGCATGAGAAGGTCGATGTGCAGGCTCTGGGCTGCGACTTCTACTGCATCTCCGCGCACAAGATGTACGGTCCCACCGGCATCGGTGCGTTGTGGGCGCGCGAGGAACTGCTCGAGGCCATGCCACCATGGCAAGGCGGCGGCGAGATGATCCAGCGGGTCAGCTTCAGCGGCACCACCTATAACGAGATCCCGCACAAGTTCGAGGCCGGTACCCCCAATATTTCCGGCGCCATCGGCTTTGGCGCAGCCGTCGAGTTCCTTGAGGAAGTCGGCATCGAGCGCATCGCCGATCACGAAATGCGGCTGCTGGATCACGCCACGCAGGCAATGTCGAAGGTCGACGGACTGACCATCATCGGCCAGGCCGAGCACAAGGGGCCGGTCGTTTCATTCACCCTCGATGGTGTCCATCCCAACGATATCGGCACCATCATCGACCATGCCGGCGTGGCACTGCGCACCGGCCACCACTGCGCCATGCCGGTCATGGAATTCTTCGAAGTGCCGGCCACCGCGCGCATATCATTTGCCGTCTACAACCTGCACTCGGAGATCGATGTCTTTCTTGCCGGGCTGGAGAAGGCGCGGACGATGCTGGCATAAGGTTCACTCGACCCGCCACCACCCCCAGATCGGATTTCCCCTGACCTCGATGCCGAGCTCCCGCAACCAGTCGGCGACGACGTGGTTGGAGTTGTAGAAGACCGTGTAATCGACCGGGTCGTGTACGAATTCCAGGTCGTAGTCGGGGTTGTGGTGCAGCGTGTCGATGGCGTCCTCGAAGCGCTGCTTGAGTCGACGGTCGAGTTCGTCGATGCGATCAGCTTCGGCGGGCAGTTCATGAATCTCCCGGATGACCACCGGGATCTGTCTCCGGATGGTGTGTTTTCCGGCTGGCCCGGTCAGTTCCTTGCGTCCCAGAGCCGCCTGTGTGGGAAAGAACAGCGTCGGCCAGACCCGGAAGAACCCCGTATCCTGCAGCGCGTACCAGCGCCATTCTCCGTACAGGTAGCGCACCAGGGAGTCGTCCTCGCGGGTCAGTACCAGGCTGGCGTGGCGCCCGTGATCGAGCAGGAATGCAGAGCGCGGCTGCTCGATCCGGTCGGTATCGGGTCTTGTGACCGTGCCGACACAGCCGGTCAGCAAGACTGACAGGAGCAGGAGCAGGAGCGCGATGCGGCGGTAGGGCGATGGCGGCATGGGATTCCAACTGGAACGGGTACATGTCAGGATTCTCCAGCTCCGGGATGCACCTGTCCACTGCAGTCGGGGCGCTGGTAGAATTCGCGGGCCATGGCCCTCGACAAGCTCTACCAGCAACTGGTGCTCGATCACAATCGCGCCCCGCGTAACTTTGGTTCCGTGGCCGGTGCGACGCATTCTGCACGCGGACGCGACGCTTTGTGCGGGGACGATATCCTGGTCGAGTTGGTGGTGGAGGGCGATCGCATCGTGCGCGCCGGCTTCTCCGGCGAGGCCTGCGCCATCACCACGGCATCGGCCTCAATGCTGACCGAGTGGTTGATTGGTCGTTCGGTAAGCGAGTTCGAGCATGCTTTCGAGCAATTCGAGCAGGTCCTGGCCAATCCCGATGAGCCGCCTTGTCCCGAGCTCGGCGATATCAATGAACTGAGCGCGGTCAGCGCCTTCCCGGCGCGGGTGCGCAACGCCCTGTTGCCTTGGCGGACTGCCGTGCGGGCCCTGTCGTCACCAGAGGGCTGAGGTCGGAAGCTGGAACACGGAAGTCGGAAGTCGGTACGTCGGTACGTCGGCACGTCGGTACGTCGGCTGACGATCTGCACGGCCCACTGACGCACTGACGCACAGACGCACAGACCTCAGAACCCCCACCGCCCAACAGGCAGCAGGGGCTCCGATTCAGCTCAAAGCGCTGATCCTGCGATCAGGACTTGCCCGCCTCCGGCGCGCCACCCTGCGGCGGCTCGTCGGGTTCCGGTGCGGCGGTCCCTTTCTCCCGGTCCCAGTCCATGGCCTTGGTCTTGAACTCGCCGAATTTCTTCGACACGCCGTTGAGCTTGGCTTCCCAGTCGGGGTTGGGTTCCTGTCCCTCGGTGACCTTGAAGAACACCTGCATCAGGGCGGTCATGCCGATCGGCTCGATCACCGACTGCTTCACACCCCAGGCGAAGATGACCGCCGTAATCAGCGCCAGCGGGCCGGCCATGGCGGGGATGACCGCGACCAGGGCGATCATGGGGCCGAGAATCACCAGGAACACCAGGAAGGTCAGGGCCCAGATGATGAAGGCCAACCAGAATGCGTTCTTCAGAAAGGCCTTGTAGTTCTGGGCGTACAGGATCAGCGCGGTCTGACTCGAACGCCACGGATTGTCCGACTTGGTGCGGATGTTGTGGGCCAGGATCACCTCGTCGAGGTAGGTCAGCGACAGGTTGACCACGGTGTTGATGAACTTGACCACGTTGCGCAGCCCCGGGATCGGGATGAAGGCGGTGACCGTGAAGAAGGCGCGATTGAAGGCCCTGAGCACCACCTTGATGAGCTGGTCGACGCCGAACAGCACCGAGGATTCGGCAAAGCGCTCGCGCACCACTTGCTGGGCATGGTCGATCTGGCCGCGCCCACCGGGCAGTTCCTTGCCTTCCATCAATTCGACCAGCACGGCGATATGGCCGGCCTTGACCATGTAGAGCAGGTATTCGCGCAGCAGGTAGGCGATGGCCGACATGATGCCGAAGCCGACCAGCCCGCCGAAAAAGCTGAATGCGCCCGGTTCGCCGCCGATCATGCCGATGCCGTAGCCGATGCCCGCACCCACACCGGTCATCAGGATGTAGGCCAGGGTGATGCCGAAGTAGATCAGAAACCGAAAGACCAGAAACGGCAGGGTGCGCATCATCAGGCTGAGCACTTCGCCGATCTTGAAATCCATCATGGTGAAACCCTCGTTAGGCTTATGAGTTGTTGTCTGACCGATGATACGAGATTCCGCGATGAAAGTTGCCAGCCGGGTGATCGAATGACCAACCCGCTTCAGTGATCGAGCAGCATGGCCAGGAAGTCGGCCCTGAGCGTGTCGGCCTGGAAATTGGCATGGGCGGAGTTGATGTAGACCAGCAGATCGAGATCGGTATACCAGGAAAAGTCCGCGGTGAAAGCGCCTTCTTCGCCAGTGTGACCGATGACCGGGCCGAGGGGCGAGTCCCGGAAATGGAGGCCGAATCCATAATGGCTTCCATCCGGCTCACGCACCTGTGGTGTCAGCCAGCGCGCCCGCCAGGGGTCCGATAGCCACATCCCGCGGCGCACCGCGTGCCACCAGCTGAGTATGCCGGTTGGACGGGCCAGCAGATCGCCGGCACCGCGAATGTTGTAACCCATGCCGTCAGCCAGCCTGGGCATGTCCAGCCAGTGGCCCAGATCGCGCTGGGCATCGCGTGCGCGTACCAGGTCCCGGGCGTGCCAATCCGGCATCAAAAATCCAATATCACCGACCCCGGCAGTTTTGAGTACGCTGCCGACGAGGTAAGCCTCCCAGGACTGTTCCGCCACGGCTTCGATTACCACGGCGAGCAGTCCGTAGGCGATGTTGCCGTATCGGTAACCGGCTCCCGGGGGGTGATCGGGCGCAAAATGCTGCACCCGCTCAACGAAGGTGTCGCGATCGACGGGTTCGAAGCGGTGTCTTTCGGCCTCGTCGCGACGTCTGATCTCGGCCGGCAGGCCGGCCGTGTGGGTGAGCAGCGCGTGGATCGGGATATCCGACCAGGGAGGTTCCAGCGTCTCCAGAAACTCGCCGATCGGATCATCCAGTGCCAGCCCGCCTTCGGCGGCAAGGTTAAAAACGGCGCTGGCGGTGAAGGCCTTGGTGATCGAGGCCAGCGGCATGACCGCGTTATCGGCCACCGGGCGTGGGTCATCGAGCCCCATGGTGCCGTAGCCGGACAGCAACAGCACCTTATCGCCGTGGACGATCAGCGCTTGTCCGGCAAAGCCCTCGCGTGCCAGTGCCTGCAGTTCGCGCCCGAACTGCTCGGCGCCGTGCTCGATTTGTCCGGTTGGCGCAATGGCCGCACAGGCGGCCATCATCAGCACGGTCAGGACACAGGCGGCAAGGCGGCGGAATACCGTGTCGGTCCGCCTCACGCCTGACGCCTCACGCTTCACACCTCACCTACATGTTGCGAATATCGACAAACGCCCCCGACTCGTAATCGTTCCTGAGCGTGTCCAGCAAGTCGATGATCTGGTCGCCGGCCTCGCGCGGGGAGGGCATGTCGTCGGTGCCGCGGGCATCCTTCAGCTTCTGCACCGAGGGAAACTCCTCGCTGTCGACATCGCCGCACAGGTAGTCCTGCATGCCTGTTTCGACCAGCCCGGGAGCGAGTGCGGTCAGGTGGGTATCGGGCATCTCCTGCGCGTAGAGCGTGATCAGGTTGTTGAGCGTGGCCTTGGAAAGCGAGTAACCGCCCCAGCCATAGTTCATGTTGACCGCTGCCCCCGAGGAGATGGCCACCACCTGCTCGACCGGGATCTGGCGTTCGATGAACCAGTCCAGGATGACCTTGTTGGCCCAGACGTTGACGCGCATGATGTGTTCGAGATCATGCACGTCGGTGCTGGATATCTCCTGGATGCGCCCGAGGGTGCCCGCATTCAGTACGACCAGATCCAGCCTGAGGCAGTCCGACAGCAGGCTGTCCAGCCCTTCGTCGATCGAGTTCAGGCTGCCCAGGTCCTGCAGGCGGTCCCTGAGCACGTCGTCGTACTTCGGCTTGAGCGCGCAGCCGGTCCGGCTCATGCCCCAGACGATGGCGTCGCGTTCCAGCAGGGCTTCGGTCAGGCCGTAGCCCAGTCCGCTGCTGTTGCCGGTGATGAAGA
>SKSJ01000131.1 GCA_007123055.1 Wenzhouxiangella sp.
GGTGAATGGGTGAATGGGTGAATGGGCCAACCAACGAAACGACAAAACGACGAAACGACGAAACGACAAACCTATAATGACCCGCATGCCCTCCCAGCCCCGAACCCAGCTGCCGTTTATCGCCCGCCATCTGATGCCGCGCGAGATTCGTGCCAATGCCGGCATGGCCATCGCCCTGGGGGCGCTCGAGGGGGGGCTGGTCGGAGTGGTGGTCAAGACCCAGTTTGCGGGCGCGGCCGATCCGGCCTGGGTCAACCTCGCCGTCGGACTGGTCGCGGGTGCGCCGGCTTTCGCCAACATGGCCAGTCTGACGATTTCCGGACTGGCCGAAGGGCGCAACAAGCCGGCCTGGGTTTCGGCGCTGATGGCATTGACCGCGGCGTTCCTGATCCTGATGGCACTGGCGCCGTACAATACCTTTGGACTGGTGCTGGTCACGGTCGCCATGATCCTGAGCCGCCTGTCCTGGGCGGGGGTGATCACCCTGCGTTCGGCCATCTGGCGGGCCAACTTCCCGCGCCACGTGCGTGCGCAGATCACCGGGCGCATCACCGTCATTTATTCGCTGGTCATTGCCGCCACGGCTGCCGGGATCGGCCTGGCAATGTCCTGGTGGCCGGATATCTGGCGGGTGCTGTTTCCCATTGCGGGCGGGTTCGGGTTGTGGGCCGCCTGGCGCTACCAGACGACCCGCGTGCGTCGCGGACGCCGCCTCCAGCACGAGGAACTGTACCAACGCCGCGAGCGGGTTGGCGGGCAGTTGCGTGCCAGCCTGGAGATCCTGAAAAGCGATCGCTGGTACCGGCGCTACATGTTGACCATGTTCGCCTTCGGCAGCGGCAACCTGATGGTGATCGCGCTGCTGGTCATCCTGCTCAACGAGCAATTCGGTTTCGCCCGTTTCGAGCAGGTGCTGATCACCACGACCATTCCCCTGATCACGTTGGCCTTCTTTACACCGATCTGGGCGCGCCGGCTCGATGCCGTACACATACTCGACTACCGCGCACGCCAGGGCTGGATGTTCGTCATTGCGCTGTTTCTGTTTGCGCTGGCCTCGGCGACGGGCTGGAAACTGCTGTTCTGGCCGGGTGCGGTGGCGCTTGGCATGGCCTCGGCCGGCGGCAAGCTGGGCTGGAACCTGGGTCACAACGACTTTGCCAGCGACGACCAGTCCACGCTCTACATGGGCATTCACGTTACCCTGACCGGCATTCGCGGCCTGATTGCCCCGCTGGCCGGCGTGGCTCTGTACCAGTACCTGGAAGGGGTGTCGACCGGACTCGGACACTGGGTGCTGGTGTTCCCGTTCACGCTTACCCTTGGCGGTGCCGTTACTTTCGTTGTCCTGGCCAGACTGCGTCGACGCGAACAAGGAGGAAGCTGAATCATGCTCGAAGGACTGCTGGTGCTGGCGCTGGCCGGTGAGGCGGCCGTGGTCGATCGATTGGTGGTGCGCGGGCGCGACATCGCCCCGCAAACCGAGCAGGCCACCGCCCGACTGACCGGCGCCGAGCTGGAACCGATCCGCCCCACGCATCCATCGGAAGTCTTCGCCCGGTTGCCGGGCTCCTGGGTGACCCGCGGCAGCGGTCAGGAACATCTCAGTGCGATCCGCTCGCCCTTGCTGGCCGGCGCCGGCGGCTGCGGCGCCTTGCTGATCCTGGAAGAGGGCGTCCCGATCCGCCCGCCGGGGTTCTGTAACGTCAACAACCTGTTCGAGGTCAACGTGCACCAGGCCGCGGGTGTGAGCGTGCTGCGTGGCCCCGGCGGTCTTGGCCATGCCTCCGGCGGACTGCACGGTGTCATCGACGTGCGCAGCCGGTCGCCCCTGGCCGAGCCGCTCAACGCGATTCGCGTGGAAGCCGGCAGCGATGATTTCTATCGCGGCGAGGTGCGACTGACGGGCGAGGTGGGTGAGGGTGCCATCGCCATGGATGCCTCGCTGGTCGATGCCGGCAGCTTCCGCGAGGGTGAAGGCTACGATCACCATTTCCTGACCCTGCACCACGCGCAACCCACGGCGTGGGGGCAATGGGAGACGGTGCTCTCGGGTGCAAGCCTGGACCAGGACACCGCCGGATTCATCCTGGGCGAGCGCGCTTATGCGGACCCCGACCTGCGGCGGGCCAACCTCAACCCGGAAGCCTTCCGGACAGGCTCGGCCGTCCGCCTGATCAGTCGTGCCCAGTGGCTGGACGATGCCGGCGTCGAGAACCGTCTCACCGGCTTCGCTCGGCGGTCGCGGATGACCTTCCTCCAGCACTTTCTGCCCGGGCAACCCCTGGAGCGAAATGGCCAGGTTTCGGCCGGTCTTCAGTTCGACCAGGACAGGGCGGTGCCGCTCGGTGCGCTGCAGTGGGGCGTGGACGCGGAGTTGTTCGGTGGCTTCCTCTCCCAGGCCCAGGACAGTGAGGCCGCTGCTCCGCCGCCGGTGGCCGGCATCCGGCCACCCGGGCGCCATTACGATTACGAGGTTGATGGTCAGCGACTCGGGGGATACCTGGCGTTCGAGCAGCAACCGGCAGCCAGTTGGCGCATCCGTACCGGTTTGCACGCCGACTGGATTCGCTATGACTACGACAATCTGATGGCCGATGGCAACCTGGCCGAAGACGGCAGTGCCTGCGAGTTCGGCGGTTGCCTCTACAACCGACCGGCTGACCGCAGCGATGATTACCTCGAGGTCGCGCCCGAGCTGACCGTCAGCAGGCAATTTGAAGACGGCATGGGCTGGTTGCGGCTGGCGCGGGGGTTCCGGGCACCGCAGGCGACCGAACTCTACCGTTTGCAGCGTGGCCAGGATGTGGCCGATCTCGATGCCGAGACGCTCGATGCCGTCGAAGTGGGTCTGCGCGGCAACCTGCCGCTGGAGTGGGAGCTGGTGGGCTTCTACCAGCGCAAGCGCAACTTCATTTTTCGTGATGCCGACGGCTTCAACGTCAGTGATGGAAAAACCGGCCACCGCGGCCTGGAGTTCTCCTTCCGTCAGCGCCTGACCGACACACTCAGCGCGGCCGCACGCGGCACTTACGCCATCCACTGGTACCGCTTTGATCGTGACCTCGGCGGAGAGCGGATCGTGTCCGGCCGGGATATTTCATCGGCCCCGCGCAAGCTGGCCAGTGCCGACCTGACCTGGCGCCCGGGCGATGGCTGGATGGCGCAACTGGCCGTCGAACACAACGGCGGATACTGGCTCGACGCTGAAAATACCCGCCGCTACGATGGTCACACGCTGGTCCACGGGTTTGTCGCGCATGATCTCGATCAGCGTTGGACCGCCAGTCTGCGTGTTCGCAACCTGCTCGATCGCCGTTATGCCGAACGAGCCGATTTCGCATTCGGCAACTTCCGTTATTTTCCCGGTCCTGGCCGAAGCGTGTTCGTATCGATCGAGCGGGCCTGGGAGTGACGCGGGCACTTTGCCGGGGCGCCCGGTTTGCGCCAGAATGCATCGGACGCCGCCAACGATAACGAGAATATGAGCAATCAGCGTTCCGGTGACGATGATCGCACCCGCGTGGAGATCGGGGCCGAAGAAGATCGAGCCCAGGTTGACGGCACGGGAAGTGACCGGGCTGCCGATGAGTTGGCGCGGATCGGGCCCTACCGGCTGGTTCGTCTGCTCGGCCGCGGCGGCATGGGGGCGGTCTATCTGGCCGAACAGCTCGAGCCGGTCCAGCGCCAGGTTGCTCTCAAACTGATCAGCGGGACGAGCGGCAAAGGGGTGGCCAGCGCATTTTTCGAGGTCGAGCGCCAGATGCTGGCCAGGATGCAGCATCCGTCTATCGCACAGGTCTATGATGCCGGCACCACCGACGAGGGCCGGCCCTGGTTTGCCATGGAACTGGTCACGGGTCAGCCGGTCACCCGGTATTGCGAGCAGAATGCCCTGGATCGCACCGCACGCATCCGTTTGTTCTGCCGGATCTGTCAGGGAGTACAGCATGCTCACCATCGCGGGATCATTCACCGCGATCTCAAGCCTGCCAACGTGCTGGTCACCGAGGTCGATGGCGATCCGCACCCGAAGATCATCGACTTCGGTGTCGCGACCAGTGTGGTGGATGACGGGACCGGCCGCATGGCCACGATCAGTAACCACGCCGGTACGCTCGCCTACATGAGCCCGGAACAGGGCGCGGGCAACTCCGTGGAGCTCGATACGCGCACGGACGTCTATTCGCTTGGCGTGATTCTGTTCGAACTGCTGACCCGGCGCCGGCCGCCGGAATCGACACAGCGCGATGCGCTGGACTCGTTCTGCCATTCCCTGACCACCTCGTGGCGTCACTTGCCGCCCGCTGACGCAAGGCATTCAGATTCAATTCGCAAGGCGCTGGATTCGGCCTCGAATCTGGCCGCTGAACTGCGCTTCATTCTGGCGAAGGCACTGGCACCGGAACGGGAGAACCGCTATGAATCTCCGGCAGAGCTGGCGCGCGACCTCGAGCGCTTTGTCGAAGGTGAGATGGTGGCTGCTGTTCCGCAGACTCGCCGTTACCGCTGGCGCAAGCTGTTGTGGAAGCATCGTTTTCCTTTGGTGGCCGGCTCGTTGATCAGTATTTCGCTTGTTGCGGGACTGGTTGTCGCGTTGTGGTCCCTTGTGCAGGTTCAGGTCGAGCGTGACCATGCCCGTGCCGCGGCCGAGCGGGCGGAACAGACCGCCGGCTTCGTGACCGGTATGCTCGATTCCATCGATCCGGAGTATGCCGATGGCGCCGATACGGAACTGATGCTGCGCGTGCTCGATGATGCTGCGCAGCGTGCCGAGCTCGAACTGGCCGATCAGCCGATGGTGCTGGCCGATATCGAGTCCACCATCGGACGTGCCTACCGGGCCATTGCCGAGTTCGAGCCGGCCAGGGAGCACCTCGAACGGGTGATCACGATCACGGAGGGCGTCGAAGGGCTGGCAGACCTGAATGCCCAAGCGCATCGCCTTCTCGCCGACATCGAGGGAGAAGTCGGCGAGGCCGAGCAAGGGCTCGAGCGGATCGATGCACTGCTGGAGCGGGTCGCCGGGGATTATCCGGAAGACCACGTCATGTGGCTGGAAATGTCCCTGAGCCGTGCCACGCTGCTCCAGCAGCTCAGCCGTCCGGATGCCGCCGAGGAACATGTACTTGAAGTCATCGCGCACTCGGAGGACCGGCAGGACCCGGCGCTCGAGCGCACCTACTTCGAGGCGTTGCGAACACTTGGCCAGATTCACTCCGACCGGATGGAAACCGATCAGGCCGATGCGGTCTATCGCAAATTGCAGGATGCGCTCGAGGGATGGGAGTCACCGGCTGCCCGCAGTATGCGCCTGTCGGTACTCAATGATCATGCCGTTGCTTTTTTGCGGGCCAGGAAGTATGCCGAAGCAGAGCCGCTGCTCAAGAAGGCCATCGAAGGGCAAGCGCGCCTCTACGGCGAAAAACATCCACGCATGATCATTGCCATCAATAACCTGGGGGGCAGCCTGCGTCAGCAGGGAAAGGTCGACCAGGCACTGCCGTATTACCGGCAGGCCATCGCATTGTCGATCGACGTCTACGGTCAGGAGCATCCCCGGGTGGCGATTGCAAAGTTCAATCTGGGGAATGGTTACCAGGATCTGGATGACTACGAGCGGGCAGTCGAACTGCACCGGGAGGCGATACCGCTGGCCGAACAGACCATGCCGGACAATACCTACGCGCTGGGCTGGATGCGTTATGGACTCGGGAAGAGTGAATTGGGCGTCGGCAACGCCGAGCGTGCCGTTACGCTGCTTGAGCAGGCCGTCAGCCTGCTCAGCGAAGCGGTCGGCAGCGAACACGAGCGCACCGAAGAAGCCCGGGAGGCGCTTGCATCGGCACTTGCCGAGTGGGAGGTAGCCGATGCAGACTGAATGCCGGTTGTCCGGCATTGCGGTTACACTGTTGGTGAAGGCGTGCCCAGGCAATGGCGCGTCGCTGGCGAAAGACGGGATCGTGAAACTTGGGTGAAGATACGCAACGGGATCGTTCGACAGACCAGGAAACGCTGCTGGCCGGCAGTCGTCAGCAGACCCGGGATAACCACGACGCCTGTCTTGTCATCATTCGCGGTGCGCGTCTGGGCTCACGAATCGTGCTGGGCGACAAGCCGGTCGTCATTGGCCGCAGCATCGAAGTCGACTTCCAGATTTCCGACCGCAGCATCTCCCGGCGGCATTGTCGTGTGTTTCAGGACGATGGACGCTTCTGGCTCGAGGATCTCGGATCGACCAATCACACGTTCCTCAACGACGAACAGATTGAATGCACGCCACTGCGCGACGGCGATCATGTTCGCCTCAGCCAGACCGTTCTGAAGTTCGTCGACGAGGGCAATATCGAGGCCGGGTATCACTCCGAGCTGCACGAGAGCACGATTCGTGACGCGCTGACCGGCCTGTACAACCGGCGCCACGCGATGGCCGTGCTCAAGACCGAGGTGGCCAAGGCGCGCCGTGACGAGCATCGGGATCTGGCCATCATGATCCTGGATCTCGACTTTTTCAAGGAAATCAACGATGAGTTCGGTCACCTGGCCGGCGACGGTGTCCTCAAGAAGGTGGCACGCATCGCGGAGGAACGCGTGCGCGCCTCCGACACCCTCGCTCGTATCGGTGGGGAGGAATTCGCCGTCATCCTGCCCGACACCACCGCCGACGATGCCCGCACCATCGGCGAGTCGATGCGCCAGTCGATCGAGGCCGAAACCTTTGTCGTGGGCGGGCAGCAGCGCAGCGTAACGCTGTCAGGCGGGATCGCTTCGTGGTCGAACGAACTCGGCGACATGAGTGACCTGCTGCGACTGGCCGACAGTCGCCTCTACCAGGCCAAGTCTTCCGGCCGCAACCGCATTCGTTGAAGATCCACGCCGGCGGCAGGGGCCTCTCCGTTGCCGCTCCGCATCGTCCGGTCCGGGACGCCGGTCGCATCCCGGGTACCGTCAGGCAGCGATGCCGTAGCTTTCCAGCAGTGGTTCCAGGCGTGGTTCGCGTCCGCGAAAGGCCTGCCACGACTCGGTCATCGGCCGGCTGGCGCCGACCTCGAGAATCTCGTGCGCCAGTTTCTCTCCGCAACCGGGGTCGAACAGCCCCTGTTCGAGAAACAGCTCGAAGGCATCCCTCGCCAGGCGCTCGGCCCAGAGGTAGCTGTAGTAGCCGGCCGCGTAGCCGCCGTCGAACAGGTGCGAGAAGCTCATCAGGAAGCGATTGAAGTCGGGGGCGCGAATCACCGCCACCTCCTTGTTGATCCGACGCATCACCTCGACCGGGTCGGCATCGGGTTCGATGTGCAGGGTCATGTCGGTCAGGGCGAACTCGACCTGACGCACCAGGGCCATGGCGCCGTGGAACTGCTGGTCGGCCTTCAGGCCGGCAAGCAGGTCGGCCGGAAGCGGCTCGTCGGTCTCGACATGGCGGGCATAACGGGCCAGCGCGTCTTCGGCCCAGGCCCAGCCCTCCATGAGCTGGCTGGGCAGTTCCACCGCATCCCATTCCACGCCGCTGATGCCGCCAACGGAGGGAATCGGCACCCGGGTGAGCATGTGATGCAGGCAGTGACCGAACTCGTGGAAGATGGTGACGACATCGTCGTGGGTGAGCAGGCTGGGGTGGCCTTCGGACGGCGGGGCGAAGTTGCAGGTCAGGTAGGCCACCGGCAGTTGTTCGCGCCCGGCCATGGACAGGCGGGTCCGGCACACGTCCATCCACGCGCCGCCGGACTTTCGCGCCCGGGCGTAGAGATCGAGGTAGAGACCGGCCAGCGGCTGGCCGTCGCGGTCGGTGACATGGAAGAAGCGCACATCCTCATGCCAGGTCTCGACGGTTTCGTCGGCCTTGAAGCCGAGCCCGAACAGTTCGCCGGCCGTGGTGAACAGGCCGTCGAACACGCGCTCGAGCTCGAACCAGGGCTTGAGCTTTTCCTGGTTGATGCCGAGTTTCTCGTCGCGCAGCTTCTCGCTCCAGTAGCCGATGTCCCAGGGGGCCAGTGGCGTGGGGGCGCCGTGCCGGGCAGCGAAAGCGGTCAGTTCCTCGAGTTGTTCGCATGCCTTGGGGCGTGCGCGTTCGGCCAGGTCGCGCAGGAA
>SKSJ01000244.1 GCA_007123055.1 Wenzhouxiangella sp.
CCGCGAAGTGGCACCCGAGGAGAAGACCCGGCTGGTCGGGCGGGTGTTCACCTCCGTGGCGCAGAAGTACGACCTGATGAACGACCTGATGAGCCTGGGGATTCATCGGCTGTGGAAGCGCCATTTCGTCGCCACCTGCGGCATCCGCCGCGGCGAAAAGCTGCTCGACCTGGCCGGCGGCACCGGTGACATCGCCTGGCTGGCCCGCGGCAAGGGCGCGGATGTGACCGTGGCCGACATCAACCACGCCATGCTGTCGGTTGGACGTTCGCGCATGGACGCGCGCGGCGCGGTCAAGGGCTTCGACTGGACTCAGGTCAACGCCGAGGCCCTGCCGTTTGCCGACGGCAGTTTCGACCACGTGACCATCGCTTTCGGGCTGAGAAACGTGACCTGGCGCGACCAGGCGCTGGCCGAGATGTACCGGGTGCTGCGACCCGGCGGCCGAGTGCACATCCTCGAGTTTTCCAAGGTGGGTCTGCCGGCACTGGAGAAACTCTACGACACCTGGTCGTTCAAGGTCTTGCCGAAACTCGGCGAGCAGATCGCCGGGGATGCCGAGAGCTACCAGTACCTGGCCGAATCCATCCGCCGCTTCCCCGATCAGGAGACCCTGGCCGGACTGCTTGGCGAGGCCGGTTTCGAGCGGGTGAGCTGGACCAACCTGTCGTCGGGGATCTGCGCCATTCACCGCGGCGCCCGCGTGTGACGTCGAGAGGGTAACGAACGATGGGTAACAAACCATGAGCCGCTACCTCACCCCCCTGCCCGGCCTGCTGGCCAGTGCCGTCGACACCGCCCTCAACCGGGCCATTCAGCTGGACGAGAAAGCCGCAACCCGACTGGCGGCTATGAAGGAAAAGACCGTGCGCCTGGAGCTCAGGGGGCTGGGCATCGACCTGTACTTTCGCGGCATGGAAGAGCGCCTGGCTGTCGATGCCGAGTGTCAAATCGACCCCGAGACCACCATCAGCGGCACGCCGGCGGCACTGCTCGCCATGGCCGTACCCGATTGGCGTGCACCGGGCAGCGGCGTACAGATCCAGGGCGATGCCGGCGCCGCCCAGGCCCTGGAGAAACTGCTGAGACAACTCGATCCGGACTGGGAAGCGCTGCTGGTCGAACATCTCGGCCCGGTCTGGGGCCACCAGGTCTGGCGCATGATCAACGACAGCATGCGAGCCGGACGCCACGCGACCTCGACTGCCGCCGACCAGGCCGCTCGCTTCCTGCGCGAGGAAAGCGGCCTGCTGGTCACTCGTGAGGAAGTCGATGAGTTCAACCACCAGGTGGATGAATTGAGGGAGGCGGCCGATCGCCTCGAGGCCCGACTGCGCCGGAGCCAGCGCCGATGATTCGCCGGGCTTTCCGACTGGCCAGCATCATGCTGACGCTGGCGCGCTACCGGCTCGACGAAATGGTCGTCGGCATGCCGCCATTGAAGATTGCCCGGCTGGTTCGTCTGCTGCCCTGGGGCCGCAGGCACGTGCGCGAACTGCCGCACGGCGAGCGCCTGCGCCTGGCCCTGCAGGAACTGGGTCCGATCTACGTCAAGTTTGGCCAGATCCTGTCGACGCGCAGGGACCTGTTGCCGCCGGACATCGCCGACGAACTGGCCCGGCTGCAGGATGCCGTGCCCCCCTTTCCCGGCGACGACGCCCGCCGCATCGTCGAGGAAGAGCTTCATGCGCCCATCCACGAATTGTTCGGCGAGTTCGGGCACGACGCCCTGGCCTCGGCGTCCATCGCCCAGGTCCATGCCGCCCGGCTCAAGTCCGGCGAATCGGTGGTGGTCAAGGTCGTCCGCCCCGGTATCGAACGCCAGATCGAGCGCGACCTCGAGCTGCTCAAGGCCATGGCGCGCCTGGTTCGACGCCACCATCCCGAGGGCGATCGCATCCGCCCTGACGACATCGTCGCCGAATTCCAGCGCGTCATCACGCGCGAACTCGAC
This sequence comes from Wenzhouxiangella sp., assembly GCA_007123055.1. Taxonomy (GTDB): domain Bacteria; phylum Pseudomonadota; class Gammaproteobacteria; order Xanthomonadales; family Wenzhouxiangellaceae; genus Wenzhouxiangella. The sequence goes on from SKSJ01000244.1 coordinate 1,955, forward strand.
ATGCAGGCCGAAGGTGCCAACGCCTCGTTACTGCGACGCAACTTCGAGGACTCGCACGAGCTCTACATCCCCGCCATTCACTGGAGTCACTCGGCGAAACGCGTGCTGACCATGGAGCGCGTCAACGGCGTGCCGGTCAAGGACCTCGACGAGCTCAGGCGCCGCAATGTCGACCTGGAGAAGCTCGCCCGGCGCGGCATCCGCATCTTCTACACCCAGGTCTTTCGCGACAACCTGTTCCACGCCGACCTGCATCCCGGCAACATCCTCATCGACACCAGCGATCCGACCGACCCGACCATCATTGCGCTGGACTTCGGAATCGTCGAGACCATGGCGCCGGAGGACCTGCACTACATCGGTGAGAACTTCCTGGCCATCTTCAACCGCGACTACCGACGCGTGGCCGAGCTGCACGTCGAGGCCGGCTGGGTGCCTGCCGACACCCGCATCGAAGAACTGGAAGCGGCCGCCCGGACGGTGTGCGAGCCCAATTTCACCCGGCCGCTGGAAGAAGTCTCCTTCGCCGAAATGGTACTGGCGCTGTTCGCGGTCGCCCGGCGCTTCAAGCTGACCCTGCAGCCGCAGCTGATCATGCTGCAGAAAACCCTGCTCAACATCGAAGGCATGGCGCGCGACCTCTACCCGCAACTCAACATCTGGGAAGTGGCCAAACCGGAACTGGAAGGCATCTTCGCCGAGCGCTACGGCCTGCCCCGCACCGCCCGCCGCATCGGCCGCGAACTGCCGGGCTGGCTGGCCCGCTCGCCGGAGTTACCGCTACTGGTCCACGACTACCTCAAGAAGGCAACCAGCGGCGAGCTGCGTCCACGAATTGACCCCGATGAATTCTCGCGCCTGTATCAAAGCATCGACCGCCGTAACAAGCGCCTGGCCAGCGGCATATTCGCCGCCTCACTGGTCATCGGCGGCAGCATTCTGCTGACCGCCGGCTACCAACTCGGTGGTGCCATTGCCCTGGGCTTCGGTTTACTGACCGGCGCGGTCGCGAGCACCTGGCGCAACTGATCTAGGGTTCGTCCTCAAAACGGTCCTGGAAAATTTCCGGGGCGTCGTCACTGACCATCAGTTCGACATCGGCCACCATGGTTTCAATACGCGGATCATTGATCTTCAGGCACAGGGCCGCCTGGTAGCTGCCCGGCGCAAGGCCCGTGCTGTCAACTGACAATTCGATTGACTGATTGCTGCCGGAATCAAGCACGCCACCTTGCGGTGACACACCGGTCAGCCAGGCTACGGTAGAAGGCGCTTGGCAACCGGCCGGAAGCGGCGTCTTGTGCAGGGTCACACGCACATTGGACCAAATCTGCTCTTCTTCCTCATCAGTATCGTTTGTAAACCAGACCAGCCAGCGCCCCTTGTCGGGCAACGGGTCAGCGTTGAATACATCGTGGAACGAAGTGGCATAAAAACCATCTTCATCGGCACTCCCGAACTCCCAAGGTCGTGACGTTCTCGAGCCAAAAAAGTGGAAGTTTTCGTCAGGGCCCAACAGCACCATGCGGAGGTTGGATGCAAGGTCATCTTGCTCTTGCAGCGCCACATCTCCCTGGAAACTGACCCCAACGACTTCCCCCGTCGTTGCATAGCCGCCCGCGTAAGGGAAGACCTCCCAACTGGTCTCACCCTCATCATCCCCGCCAGTCACGATAAACTCTGGATGGTCGAAGTGTTCATCCAGTGCCGGATCGTGGCTTGAACGATCCGCTGCGGAAGACTCAACCACGGTCTCATCGATCACCCATTCAAACGGATCATCGCCCTGGTTGGCGAGCTCAATGGTGTATACATCCGACTGGTCGGGCTGAAGCGCCAGTGAAACCGGCGACGGGCTCAGTAACGGCATGGGCATGGCCTCGTCGGGCGCAATACGGAATTCGCTGGCGATCGGTGCGATTGCCCGGGCCGTACGCGCATTGTCGCGCTGATCCGCGATGCCGGTCGGCACGCCCTCGAAGTCGATATCCGGGTTGGAAAAGTGCGGCTGCCGGGGGCAGGAATCACACTCGGTGGAATAAGACATCACGGTGCGAAAGTGGCCCTCGACGAAATGCCCGAAAGACCAGTCATACGAGGCGCCATCGGGATAGGCGTTGCTATTGGCCGGGTCGTGCTCCATCCCGAGGTTGTGGCCAAACTCGTGGGCGACCACCAGGCCACCGATGGCACAGCCCATGGAGGTCGCCTGGTAGGCGGAAGGGGCGAAACCTGAGCCCGGGTTGCGCTGGACGTAGGCACAACCGCAGTACCCTCCGTCGGTGATCATTGCCACCAGGTCGGCATCATGCGCGTCACGGAGATTCTGCAGGTCGGAATTGCTTGCGGCCGCACCGAGATCCCCGTCCGAGCCGACACAGCTGTCCGATTCCTGGGAGGCAACCACATCAACGTGATTGACCCGCATGAACACATCGACATCACTGTTGGCGAATGCCAGGTTGGTCATGTCGACGGCCAGCAGGGCAACGGCCCAGCGCTGGTCCTCGCTGCCGAGGCGATCGGCCACGGTCGGCGTAAAGGCAAACAGTGTATCGATGCGAATAGCGTCATCGTTCGTCCGGGCGCCATCGACTTGAATCCCGGAATCCTGCATCAGCCTCGAATGATCATGTCGATGAATCTCGTAATCATGATCCCCCGGATCGATACCGCCGCTGCAGGAGGGAAAACGCGAAGGATCGAGCTCGATCATGACCGTACCGTATTGCGCATCGGGGCGGATCTCGAGAGTGCGGTCACCCGCGTAGACCTTGCCGGCCAGCGCCTGACCCTTGATGGTCAGTACAGCAAGCTCTCCATGGTCGCCTTTGCCAACCCAGGTAAAGTCATCCGGGGCCCGATTGAATTGTCGCTCCCGCTCGACCACCATGACATCACGCACGCCTATCGGCAGTTCAAGCCTCTCCACCTCGCGAGCAAAAGTGTCGGCAACCGGCTCCACCCTCCAGACCCGGTTGGCCGCCATCGATAGATCCGCACTTCGATGGCTGATTTCGTGACCCAGCTCCCAGCCCCGCGCAAGCAGCGCACCGGGAAGAAGGAGCAACACTGAAAGAAGTCCATAGGACGCAAATCGGCAGGTCGACATGTTGTTATTCCCTCTTGATGAACAGCGCCCGATATTTCGGGCTTGTTCTCAATTACGCATTTTTGCGTTGGAGGGCGCCAGAGCGGCCCCGGGAATCCCGCCCTTCCTACATGATCGGTCTGAGAAAACCGAACATGCGGCTGACCAGTCCGGTGGAGAAGATACGGCGCAGCAACACCACTTCAGGCATCAGGCCCACGGCCTCGTGGTAATCGTGGAAATCCGGGTGCAGGGGGCCGACATCCGTCGCTTTTTCGTCGACGCGGTAGTTCTCGGTGAGGTACCACGGCCACAGATCAAGAGTGGGAAGACGTCTCGACATGCGGGCCATGCCCCGGTTGATCGGTCCGATCAGCGGCGGACCCTCGGGACGCACGGCCACCTGCCAACTGTTGCGCGGCGCCGCGACCGTTTCGATGTAGTCGCTCAATGCGCGGGCGAAGGCCTCGTCCTCGACGATGATGCCGTTTTCCGTATTGAATAATTCCGAGCGCGGATCGAAGTTGTGCGAGGTCACCACCGCAATGCGGTTATCGATGACCAGAATCTTGCCATGCACGCTGATACGTGGTCCCGGCCTGTCGGGCGTCGCGCTGGGCGGATCGATACGCATCGGACTGGTAATGCCCAGTGCACGATCGATCACCAGTTGCTCATAGCGACGATTGAAGCGCTCGATATCCGCTGGAAACGGTTTGGCCTCATGCAGGCGCACGCCCAGGCCATTGATCATTCGATATCGCTGTCGGCGCGAAATGGCATAAACCGGCCAGGCATCGGTTGAAGCCAATGAATTGCTCGAGACCACGATCTCGACCGAATCATCGAGATCGGCAAGCAGGCGCTCGAAGTCGCGAGAGAGGACAAAGTACGGCGTCTGGATCAGCACTCTCTCCCTGGCCCCGGCAATCAGTTCATGCAATGCCCGGGTGCTGACCTCGCTTTCCCGATGCCATGTCTTGTCCGGCGGGTCGGAGAAGTAGCGCACCGCCCCCACGGGGAAGCCGGCCGTACTGAGCAGCTCGGGCAGCCACCGCGGGTTGTCGACCATATCGATTGCATAGGCCGCGCGATTGTCGCGCTCAAGCATAATGGATTCGGGCGGGCGCTTCTCGATGACCGCGGCCACGTCCCGGGCATGTCGCGTCGGCAGGCTGGTGGTATGTCGCCAGAAGCGGTCGAAGTCCGCGCTCATTTCCGCAACGACGCCTCCAGAGACCACCACCTCCATATCGAGGAAATTCATGCGGGTATCGAGATCGAAGTAACGATCCGCGCTGTTGCGTCCTCCGACCATTCCGTGGCGACCATCAACGGCCAACAGCTTGTGATGAAGGCGGTTGTTGAGCTGCCTGAAGCAACAGATCACCGCACTGGAAAAAGCCAGATCACCAAGCGACGCCCGACCGAAGATCGGGTTGTAGAATCTGATCTCGATACCGGCATCAAGCAGCTCCAGGCCGGCAAGCAGCTCGATGTCGTCGAGCGAAAACAGGCTGTCGACCAGCACCCGGACCGAAACGCCGCGGCGGGCGGCATCGATCAGTTCGGCCAGGAGCAGCTGACCTGACTCGTCATCGTGAAAAATGTAGTTCATCAGCTCGATGCGCTCACGCGCGGAGCGAATGAGGTGGATGCGCATTGCCAGGGCATCGCTGCCCTGCTCAAGCAGCAGCAGGTGGTGGCCTTCATGCGGGACGAGTGTGTCCAGCGGTGAATTCAGTTCCACTGGGGTCGCGTACGGAACCAGCGTCGCGCTGCCGCGCTGTTGCTCGACAAGCGCATCGATTTCGGCCCGGCGCTCTGGCGAGAGGCTGCATGCTCCCAGCGCAAGAACCAGCAACGGTACCCAAAGCACCCTCATCGGCTTACTCCGGAAAGGCAGCTTCCAGCACTCGTGCATCGACCCCGACACCCGGACGCCGTGCCGCCACATGCCCGACCAGCCCTTCGGGCAGGGGCGGCATGACCAGAGACCAGCGATCGGCCCGCGGCCAGCCTTGCGGCAATCCAGCGATGGCCGGCGGACTGCCATCGAGTTCGATTCGATCCATCGTTCCTGCCAGGCCACAGCCGCGCGCCTTCACCAGTGCTTCGCGCGCGGTCCAGTGCTGCAGGAAGGTGCGCGAACGAAAGGGTTCATCCAGGCCAGTCAGCGCCTGGGCCTCGCTGCCCGGGAAATAGCGCCTGGCCAGTGCCGCGGCGCGGGGCATGCTACGTTCCATTTCAATATCCACGCCCACGGGACAGCCACGACCAACGGCCACGGCCAGCCATTCACCGCTGTGGGAGATATTGAACGACAAGGCGCTCTCGGCATGACGCTTACCCAGCATCGGCTTGCCCCGCTCACCGCGCGTCAATTCCAGGTCGCGGCCCGGGCAACCCAGGTAACTGCCCAGCAGCAGGCGCAACATGAACCGTTGCCGGATGCGCTGGCCGCGCAACCAATCGGCACGATCATGTCCGGCAGGCACGGACTCCAGTGGCAGTTGCTGCAATGCGATCAGCCACAATTCGACCGTCCCCGTCGAAGGTATTGGTCGTGCCTTGAGGGGCAGGTAGGCGCGCGAAAGGATGTTCATGTCATCGGCCGGCAAATGCGGAAATACCAGCCACACCGAATGCCCCGTGTTGCCGGGCGCGCTTCAGTCCGGAGGGCGCCATGCCACCGAGTGCAAACACGGGCACCGTGGCATGACTGACCAGCGCCTCGAACCCCTCCCACCCCAGCGCCTTGACTTCGGGATGCGAGTCAGTGCGACCCACCGGCGACAGGCAGACCAGGTCGGCACCAATCCTGCCGGCACGGGCCAGGTCGTCCCGATCGTGACAGGAAGCGATGACCAGCCAGTCCTGCGGCAGCGGACGCGAGCGGGCCTCGGCGAGCGCCAGGCCTGAGAGGTGAACGCCGTCGGCCCGGGCTTTCATCGCCAGGTCGGGCGGACCGTTGAGCAACCAGCGCGCCCCGCGGCGACGGGCCAGTGCACCGAAGCGGCTGGCCAGATCGGCCCGGGCCGCC
>SKSJ01000175.1 GCA_007123055.1 Wenzhouxiangella sp.
GAACCGGAAAAAGCCCTGTGCGACGGCCCCAACTCCATGCGCCTGTCGGAGATGGAAGCGCTGCTCGAGACCCTGGTCGCCATCGATCAGGCGGTCAAGGCTATCGGGGCGCCGGATTGAATAACACGAAGGAAACGAAGTAAGGCACGAAGCGCACGAAGAACATAAGATTCTGAATTGATTTGCTTTCTTCGTGTCCTTCGTGACTTCTTCGTGCCCTTCGTGTTCAAAGTGTTTTTCGCAATCAACTGACAACGAGCCTAATCATGAAGATCACAGACATCCGAGCCATCGAGATTCTCGACTCACGCGGCAATCCCACGCTGGAAGCCGAAGTGCATACCGACGGCGGTTGCCTGGGCCGGACGGCGGTACCTTCCGGTGCCTCGACCGGCGCGCGCGAGGCGGTGGAACTGCGCGACGGTGGGGATCGTTACCTCGGCAAGGGGGTTCGCCAGGCGGTGGCCAACGTCAATGGTCCGATTGCCGATGCGCTCAAGGGCATGGACGTGAGCGACCAGCAGGCGATCGACCGCCTGCTCATCGAGATCGACGGCACCGACAACAAGTCGAAGCTCGGCGCCAACGCGCTGCTCGGCGTCTCCCTGGCCTGCGCCCATGCCGCCGCCCACGGCCAGGGGCGCTGGTTGTGGGAGCACCTGGTCGAGACAACGGGCCGCACGCCCAGCCTGCCGGTACCGATGATGAACATCCTCAACGGCGGGGCGCATGCCGACAACCGCGTCGACATCCAGGAATTCATGATCATGCCGGTGGGGTTGCCCGATTTTCCGTCGGCACTGCAGGCCGGTACCGAGGTCTTCCACGCGCTCAAGTCCATCCTGCGCCAGCGCGGGCTCAACACCGCAGTCGGTGACGAGGGCGGCTTTGCCCCCGATCTGTCGTCCAACGAAGCGGCACTCGAGTTGCTGATGACGGCGATCGCCGAGGCCGGCTACGCCGCCGGCGACGAGATCGCGCTGGCATTGGACGTGGCCTCCAGCGAGTTCTTTCGTGATGGACAGTACGTGCTCGATGCCGAGGGCCGGGCCTTCGATTCGGCCGGTTTCGCCGACTACCTGTCCGAGCTGGTGGGCCGCTATCCCATCATTTCCATCGAGGACGGGATGGACGAGGATGATTGGGAAGGCTGGAAGGTGTTGACCGAACGCATCGGCGAGCAGGTACAGCTGGTCGGCGACGACCTGTTCGTGACCAATACCTCGATTCTCAAGCGCGGTGTCGACGAGGGTATCGGCAACGCCATCCTGATCAAGCCCAACCAGATCGGTACGTTGACCGAGACGATCGATGCCATCGACATGGCGCGCGAGGCCGGTTTCGGCACCATCATCTCCCATCGCTCCGGTGAGACCGAGGACGTCACCATTGCCGACCTGGCCGTGGCCACCGACGCCGGGCAGATCAAGACCGGATCGCTGTGCCGTTCCGACCGGGTAGCCAAGTACAACCAGTTGCTGCGTATTCAAGCCCGACTGGGCGAGCGGGCTCGCTACGCCGGCCGCGAGCGGGTGGTGCGGTAAGGGCTTTATCAGCCCTCGTCTTCGAGCTTCTCGAGAATGGCGGTAACGATATCGTTCATCGTCAGGATGCCTTTCAGTTCGTTGTCGGAGGCCACGACCAGGCGCTTGATGTCGAACTGCAGCATCAGCTTGACGGCGTGCCGCACCTCCAGTGCCTCGGGAACGCTCAGCGCCGGCTTGGTGGCGATGTCGTAGACGTTGAGGAGATCGATGTCGCCTTCTTCGGCGATGATGGTTCTCAACAGCGTCGTGTAGGTGAGGATGCCGAAAGCGTCGCCTTCGGAGCGCTTATCGACCACCAGCGACTTGACGCGGTTCTTGCGCATCATGTGCATGGCCTCGCGCAGATTGGCCATCGGGCCGATGGTGACGACATTGCTGATCATCAGTTCCCTGACCAGCCGGCGGGAATCTTCATTGCTCATGGTTGAAAGCCTCTGGTTGATAGCGCTTAGAGTTCATCTTCCAGTTTTCGGGTGAATTGGTCCACGTCGCGGGTGTCGATGCCGCCCAGGTGTTCCAGGGGTATGGTAAAGGCAATGCCGCGGTCGTCGTTATCCAGATCCAGCTCCTTGGTCAGGCACTTGAGTACCTTGACCGAGAGCTTTTTCTCGAGCACGAACATCACCACAGATTGTGCCCCTTCGTAGGTCAGGCCGAAGAAGGTCTTCTTCGAGTCGGCGGTCAGGCCGCGGGCGTTGAGGATGGTGGCGGCACCGGCGCCGCTGTCGCGGGCGATGTCGATGGCCTTGTCTTCCATTTCCTCGGCGAGGATGGCGACGAGTACGGAGAATTTCATGATGAACGACCTCGCTTGGCGATGAATTCGGAAATAATGGCGTAGAGCATGACACTGACGATCGGAAAGATCGAGGCAAACGCGATCAGTCCGAAACCGTCGATGAGAATGTTGCGCCCCTCGATGTGGGTGGCCAGGCCGATTCCCAGCGCTGTGATCAGGGGTACGGTGACTTCGGAAGTGGTCACCCCGCCCAGGTCGAAGGCGAGCGCAATGATGTACTTCGGCGACAGTGCGGTGAGAATGATGACCAGCGTGTAGCCGGCGATGATGTACATGTGGATCGAATCGCCCGAGATGATCCGGTGCACGCCGATGGTGATGCCGGCCGCCACGCCCAGCGCGACGACGATGCGGATGACATTGCCGCGGATGCGGCCGCTGGCGGCTTCCTCGGCCTTCTTGCCCACCGCGATCAGGGCGGGTTCGGCCAGGGTGGTGGCGAAACCGATGGCGAAGGCGAACAGGTAGATCCACACGATGCGGTCGTGGGCGATGAGCTGCTCGGCCATGGATTCGCCGATTGGAAACAGTCCGAGTTTGAGCCCGACGACGAAGGCATACAGTCCGACGATGACCAGGACGAAACCGAATACCACCATCGGCAGGCGCGGAATGCGCTTGCGGATGACGGCGAACTGGAAGAACAGGATGACCAGGATGATGGGAGCGACGTCGCGTACCATGCCGGCCAGGTCGGCCAGCAGGGAAGTCGCCGAGGTTGGGATGTCGACATCGTCCCCGGCGGCGAGACCGGTCACGCCGTTGTCCACGGCCGGGGCGCCGTCGCCGAAGGTGAACACGACCACGCCGTAGAGCTGCACGGTAATCATCGGCACCATGACGGCAAGAGCGACCAGGCCGAAGCCGTCGGTCAACGGGTTGCGGCCGCGAATGGAAGCGGCCAGCCCCAACCCGAGAGCGGCGATCAGTGGCACGGTGACGATGTTGGTGGTCACCCCGCCGGAGTCGTAGGCCAGGCCAACGATTTCCTCGGGTGCAAAGAAAGTGACCCCGACCACGGTCAGGTAGCCGCCGATCATCATCCAGTGCAGTGGCAGGCCGAGGATGATGCGCAATACGCCCACGGCTATCACGGCGCCGACGGAAGAGGCGACCAGAACGCGCAGTACGAAGGGATCGATGCGCCCCTCGCTGATGGTCTCGGCCTGCTCGGCCACGGCGATCAGGGCCGGCTCGGCGATCACCGCCGAGAAACCCATGAAAAAGCCGAAAATCATCAGCCAGGGCAGTGACCCCTTGGCCGCGAACTCGTCGGACAGGCTGTGCCCGATCGGGAAGATACCCATCTCCAGTCCCTGGAGGAAAAGCGCGACGCCCAGAATCACGATGCCCAGCCCGATGATCATCGAACCCAGTCCGTCGGGCATCTGCTGCAGGACCATGAACTGGAACACGCCCACCACCACCACGATGGGCAGCAGGTTGCGCACGGAGTGCAGGAGGGTGTCGAAAAACTGTGACCACAGCCTGGCTCCCGATGTGGCCTGGCCGCTACTCACGATATCTGGCTTCCGGGGGGCTGAATGAGGCTGGCGTGGGCAGCGGCCCCGGTCGTCGCCTGGCGATTGGAGCCTGATTTCACTGAACGGTTCTCCGAGCGCGTGAGTCCCCGGAATTCTACCGAAGTCGGCGGCATGTATGCGGGAGCGACGGATTTGATGCCGGTCAAGGCCGGTTCGTTGATTGATGTGTATGTTGTGCAGGGTGCAAGCTCCATTGCAAATGCAAATCGTTCTCGTTACAATTAACCTCCTTAAGGACGACCGAGAAATATCCCATGACAAGATTGGTGCCAGCCCTGTGTTTGCTGGTTCTGACCGCCTGCGGTGACCAGACCGGCACGCCTGCGAACGAGACCGAAGCTGGCCAGGCCCGGGTCGTGGTCTACACCTCGCGCCAGCCTTACCTGATCGAGCCCCTGTTCGAGCGCTACACGGCACGCACCGGCGTGGCCATCGACTTTGCCAGCGACAACGAGGCATCGTTGATCGAGCGCATTGCCGCCGAGGGGGAGCGCACCCAGGCCGATCTGTTCATGACCGTTGATGCCGGCAACCTCTGGCACGCCGCCGAGCGTGGGCTGCTCCAGCCGGCCGGTTCCGACGCGCTGACCAAGCGAATTCCCGCTGCGCTGGCCGACGACCAGGCACGTTGGTACGGGCTGTCGGTGCGGGCACGAACCATCGTCTACCACCCGGATCGTGTCGATTCTTCCGAATTGTCCAGTTACGAGGATCTGGCCGATGAGCGCTGGGCCGGTCGTCTGTGCCTGCGTACCTCGCGCAAGGTCTACAACCAGTCGCTGGTCGCACTGTTGATCGAACACCACGGCGAGGAGCGGGCCGAGGAGGTCGTGCGCGGGTGGGTCGCCAATCTGGCCACCAACCCGTACTCATCCGATACCCAGACCATTGAAGCCGTGGCCGCCGGACAGTGCGACGTGGCCATCGTCAACAGCTACTACCTCGGCCGCAAGCTGGCCGACGACCCGGATTACCCGGTTGAATTGTTCTGGGCCAACCAGGGCAGCACAGGCGTGCACGTCAATATCTCAGGCGCCGGCATCACGCGCCACGCACCTCGTCCCGACCAGGCACGTGCCCTGCTGGAGTGGCTCGCCTCGGAGGAGGCACAGGCGGAGTTTGCCGAACGCAACCTCGAGTTTCCGGCCAATCCGGTCATCGAGTCGCGCGGGCTGGTGGCCTCCTGGGGCGAGTACCGCGCCGACGACACACCGCTGACGGTAGCCGGTGAGCGCCAGGCTCAGGCAGTTCGCTTGATGGATCGTGCAGGTTACCGTTGATCAAGTGATTCCATGGCGGTGGCCGCGCGCCAATCGCCGCTGGCTGGTCTGGCCCCTGCTGGGGCTGGTAGGCTTGCCCCTGTTCATGCTGCTGGTCGCGTGGCTCTACCCCCAGCCCGAGATCTGGTCGCATCTGTCCGCCCACCTCATGCCGCGCCTGGTGCGCCACACCGTCCTGATGCTGGTGGTGGTGGGGCTGGGTGTGGCGCTTCTGGGGGTGGCGCTGGCCTGGCTGTCGGCCTGCTGCGAATATCCATTGCGCCGGGTTCTCGACCCACTGCTGGTGTTGCCGCTGGCCTTTCCCACTTACGTGCTGGCGTTCGTGTACCTGGGCGTGCTCGACTACAGCGGTCCATTGCAGAGCCAGTGGCGAGACTGGTTCGATGCTTCGCCGGGGTTGCTGCAGGCGCTCAGCCAGCCCGGTGGCGTCCTGTTGATCCTGGTACTGGCCTTCTACCCCTACGTCTACCTGCTTGCACGTGCTTCGTTCATAGGCGGGGGGCTGGCCGCGTTCGAGGCCTCGCGAAGTCTCGGCCAGGGACCGTTACGAACCTTCCTGCGCGTCAGCCTACCGATGGCCCGCCCGGCGCTGGTGGCCGGTCTGGCGCTGGCGTTGATGGAGTCGCTGGCCGACTTCGGCGCAGTGGCGATCTACGGCTTCGATACATTCACCACCGCGATCTACCGCACCTGGCTGGGGATGTTCAATCTCACTGCCGCCGTGCAGCTGGCATCGATCCTGATGCTGTTCGTGCTGGTGTTGCTGGCCGCCGAGCGTTTCAGCCGCTCGCCGCAGGGCAGCCGGCCGGAGCGGCGTCCCACGGGACACCGCATTCGACTTGACGGCGGCTGGGGCTGGGCGGCAACGCTTTTCCAGGCAGCGGTCGTGCTGGTGGCAGTCGTCGTACCGCTGGTGCAACTACTGGTCTGGGCCTGGCCCGGTCTGCCCGACATCGTTTCGGCGGGCATGCTCAGGGTGATCGGCAATACCATGGTGCTGGGCCTGGCCGGTGCCATCGCCGTATTGTGCGGTGGTGTTTTGCTGCTGTTTGCCACGCATCGCACCTCCAGCCGGCAGACGCTGTTCGGCGAGATCGCCGCGGTCGGGTATGCCATTCCCGGTACGGTGCTGGCGGTAGCCATCATGCTCGCCTTCATCCGGTTCGACGAGTTCGCCGGTACCGCGCTGGCCGGTGGGCTGGGAGCGCTCATTCTTGCCTACCTGATCCGTTTCCTGCGCGTGACCTGGGGCCCGCTCGATGGGGTGGCCTCGCGCATCCGGCCCGAGTACGTCGAGGTGGCACGCAGCCTGGGCGTGCCCAAGTACGAACGCCTGTGGCGGGTCAACCTGCCGCTGATCTGGCCGGGCCTGGTCACCGCCTTTTTGCTGGCGCTGGTCGAGATCGCCAAGGAGATGCCGGCCACGCTGCTGCTCAGACCCTTCGGCTGGGACACGCTGGCGGTGCGCATCTACGAACTGACCACGGAAGGGCAGTGGGAGATGGCTGCCGTACCGTCGCTGGTGCTGGTCGTACTCGGTGCCATTCCGGTGGTGGTGCTGATTCGGCGGGCAGCGGTGTTGCGGTGAGGTGAAAGGTGGCGCATCCGTTTACCCGGAACTCTGAAACCTGAAACCCTAAACCTTTAGACTATCCCCGTCCGACACACTGAGATTGACATGCCCAACAAGACCCCCCTCTACGACGCCCATGTCGCCGCCGGCGGCAAGATGGTGGATTTCGCCGGCTGGGAGCTGCCGATTCATTACGGCTCGCAGATCGAGGAGCATCATGCGGTGCGCCGTACCGCCGGCATGTTCGATGTCTCGCACATGACCGTGGTCGATATCCAGGGCTCGGGTGCGCGGGATTATCTTCGCTACCTGCTGGCCAATGACGTCGCCAAGCTGAGCGAGGTCGGTCAGGCGCTTTACGGCTGCATGCTCGACGATGACGGTGGCGTGCTTGATGACCTCATCACCTATTACCTGGGCGACGACTTTTACCGAACCGTGGTCAATGCCGCCACGCGTGAGAACGACCTGGCGTGGATGCGTGAGCAGTCGCGGGAGTTCGACGTGGAAATCGTCGAGCGCGACGATCTCGCCATGGTGGCGGTGCAGGGGCCCGAGGCTCGTAAGCGGGTCATCGAGTTGCTCAATGTCGCCGCAGCCGAGTCGCTCAAGCCATTTCGTGCCATCAGCCATGGCGACTATTTCATCGCCCGCACCGGCTATAGCGGTGAGGATGGTTTCGAGGTGCTGATGCCGACATCGGAAGCCGCCGGCTTCTGGCAATGCCTGGTCGATGCCGGTGTGCAGCCCTGCGGACTCGGCGCGCGTGACAGTCTCAGGCTGGAAGCCGGTCTCAACCTCTATGGTCAGGACATGGACACCACGACCACGCCCCTGGAGTCCAATCTCGGCTGGACGGTCGCCTTCGAGCCCGGCGATCGCGATTTCATCGGGCGCGGGGCGCTGGAAAAACAGAAAAACGATGGCGTCGAACGTCGCCTCGTCGGACTGGTGCTGGGGCGCGGCGGGATCCCGCGGACCGGTACGGTTGTGCATACACCGTCCGGCGAAGGCCGCATCACCAGCGGCACCTTTGGTCCGACGACCGAATGCCCGGTGGCCCTGGCGCGCATCCCGGCCGGCGATTTCGATGAGGTCGAGGTCGAGTTGCGCGGCCGGCGTCTCACCGCGAACGTGGTCAAGCCGCCGTTCGTGCGGATGGGGAAGGTGAAAATCTGACCATACCGCTTGCGGCGCCGTGACCGAAGTAGGTACTCGGGAGCGTGGTGCTCACACCGAACTTGGAATCGTGAAACGGGAAACGTAAAACGGGGAATGGCGCCTTGCCTTCGACCCTGCGCAAGGTGGCCAATGGCGACATTCTCGCCGTTGGCCA
>SKSJ01000177.1 GCA_007123055.1 Wenzhouxiangella sp.
ATCGGGGGCATAGACGCTAACACTTGCTTACATTCGTATTTCCTAATACTATTTCACGAGGACAACGTGTCCATCGCTGGACCACTCAAAGGAAATTGCCCATGAAACGCAGGAATGACAGCCAAGCGGAACGGGTTGATTCGATCGTCGATCCGGGCCGCCGCCGATTGCTCAAGGCAGCCGGACTGGGGCTTGGCTCGATGAGCCTGGCCGGTGCGGGGATCATCGCCAGCACACCCGCCCGAGCGCTCGCCACCAATGCCCGAATCGTCATCGTGGGCGCCGGTGCCGCCGGACTCGCCACGGCCAACAGACTCTCGTCTGCTCTCGACGGCGCAAGCATTACCCTGATCGACCGGCGCGAACGTCACCTCTACCAGCCGGGCCTGACACTGATCGCCACCGGACTCTGGAAAGCCGGTACGGTCATCGACAGCAACCAGCGATATGTGCCACGCAATGTCGACTGGATCCATGCCTCGGTCAGTGAGTTCGACCCCGACGTCAACCAGGTCGTCACCGATACCGGACAGCGGGTGGACTACGACTATCTCGTCGTGACGACCGGCCTGCACCTGGATTTCGATGCCATCGAGGGAATGAGCCCCGAACTCATCGGCCGCGAGGGCATCGGCTGCGTTTACGACAATCCCGAGAACGCCAGCCGCACCTGGGAAATGGTCGATCGTTACACGACACAAGGAGGTGTCGGCCTGTTCACCCGCGGCCCCGGCGGCATCAAGTGTGCCGGCGCGCCGCTGAAAGTCATCATGCTGACCGAAGACCTGGCCCAGCGCCGCGGCACTCGCGATCGACTGCAGATGATCTACAACTCGCCCAGTGCAGGCCTGTTTTCGCAGCCGGATATGGATCAGTTTCTCAAGGAGGAATTTCCGCGCCGCGACATCGACATCAACTGGCATCATCGACTGATCGGCATCGAGCCCGAACAGCACCGAGCCACGTTTGATACACCGGACGGACCGGTTCGGCTCGATTACGACTTCATTCACGTCGTGCCGCCGATGCGTGCACCCGATGCGCTCGGAAACAGCCCGCTGGCCTGGCAGGAGGGTGGATTCGCCGATGATGGCAACTGGATGGAGGTCGACCGTCACAGCATGCAGCACCCGCGCTACCCGAACGTTTTCGGTGCCGGTGACTGCGTCGGCACCCCCATCGGCAAGACCGCGGCCAGCGTCAAGGCACAGGTGCCGGTCGCTGTCGAGAACCTGGTCAGCGTCATCGCCGGGGCGGAGCCGATGGCCCGTTATGACGGCTACACATCCTGCCCGCTGATCACGTCACGCGGTCAGGCCATCCTGGTCGAGTTCGATTACAACCTCGACATGGTGCCGTCCTTCCCATTCATCAGCCCGTATCGCGAACACTGGGTACCTTGGATCATGAAGGACAAGTTCCTGAAAGCAGCGTATAACGCCATGCTGCGCGGTCGCGTCTGAGAGGAGAGTTTCCATGGCATTTTCCATTTTCGGCATCTTCGCCGTACTGCTCGAGTTCATCCGGCCATTTCTGCCGGTTTTCGTGGCCGTCATCATCATCGAACTGGTGTTGCTGGCCGTCGCCATGCGCAAGAGCGGTCTGTCGAGTACACTCGGCGCCCTGAAATCGACCATGCCCATCGGCGTGATCGGTTTCATCGCCGGCTTGTTGTTCGCCCCATGGCTGACCGGCGCAAGCCATGGCAACCTGGCCGGCATACTCGACTGGCTGTCACTGGTCGGAGCCTCGGCCGGTTTGGGAGTGGTGGCCATGCTCCTGGTCTGGCCACCCCTGGCCCTGCTGCGGCGCCCAACAGCTTGAGTCCCAATCACTCACCTCGCTGATAACTCTTCGATCACGGATATTGCATGAAGATCAACAACGCTTTACTGGCGGCGACGCTGGTGCTACCGACATTGCCTGCGCTCTCCCAGGCTACCGACAACCCGGAAAACAACTTCAGCATCCTGCTGCGTCTGCAAGCTGAACTGGTTCATGTCGATGGCAGCGCTGCCGAAGCGCGCGATGCCGACGGCTGGTACCTCACCGACGGCTGGGCCGGTGGCAACAAGAACCGCATGAACTTCGGTGCCCTGTTCATCGACGGCGAACACCGCCTGAGCGATGGACTGCGTGCCGTGGGCCGCTTTGGTCTCAACATCAACACCGAAGGGCTGGCCGAAGGCTCGGCACAGCAGCGCGAACTCTATGTCGGACTGGCGAGCGACTACGGACAACTGGTTGCCGGCCGACTTGAAACCCCATACAAACAAGCCGCACTTGGCTGGGATCCGCTCAACGGCACCGCATTCCAGGCCCGCGGCAACATTGGTCGCAGCGGCGGTGCCTTCGGTCACGCCAGCTACATCAACAATGGTCTGGAATACTCGCACCAGTTCGGGCCGGTCAGCCTGCGCGCGATGGCCGCACTGGATGAAGACTCCGAGACCACGTCCGAGCGCCCGTTGTGGTCTGCGTCTCTGGCGATGCCGGTCGGGCCGGTTGAGCTTATCGTGTCCCACATCGACGCTAGCGAGTTCGACGACGGTCCCGACAAGCGTACCGGCACCAAGTTCGGCGCACGCTACAGCGAGGGCCCATGGACCATTGCCGGGCATTACGAGATTCGCGGCGAAGGCCTGGAAGACGGCGATTTCATGTTCCTGACCACTGCGTATCGCTGGCAGGACTGGTCATTCACTGCCAGCCACGGCCGCTTCAGCGACGACAGCATCAATGACGACGACGGTCGCTACAGTGCCGTTGCCGCGCGCTACCACCTGGCCCGAAACGTGACTGCCCATGCCGGCTTGCGGCGCCTGACACGTGATACTGGCGGCACTGAAAATATTGCCGGAATCGGCATCCGTGCCATCTTCAACACCGGCAACCTGCTCAGGTAATCAGGACAACGATCGACTCGCCGATCAGTCGTCACGCCCACTGCGCCAGATCGAGAACAGCAGCCAGACGCCGCCCAGCGCGGCGCCGATGAATCCGAGCAGGCCGAATAGCGGCAGGCCGAAAGCCTCCCGGTCGCTTTGCACATTCAGAACAATGGCCGAGCCGATGATCAGCGCGGCAGTCACGACGCCCAGGGTGAGTCGACTGGCAGCGCGGTCGAGACGATTACCGACTTCTCTGAGATCGGTGATGTCGACATGGACCTCGATGCGGCCCTTGCGCGCCATCTTCATCAGGCGGCTGAGATCGGACGGCAACGTGCCGAGCATCTTCAGTGTTTCGGCCACGCCCTTCTGCATCCGCCGGGCCATGTTGACCGGCGAGTAATGCTTGCGCAACACGCCCTCGATCACCGGAGCAGCCTCGCCGGCCATATCGAAGTCCGGATCCAGCGAACGTCCCATCCCCTCCAGCGTGATGAAGGCCTTGAGCATGAGGACAAGGTCTGCCGGCAGCACGAGGTGGTGATGTCGCAATACGCCGGTAATCTCGCCGATCATGGCCGAGACATCGAGCTGGCTTAGCGGGACACCATGGTAATGGTCGATGAACTCGACCACGTCGTCACGCAGCCGATCCTCGTCGACCCGCGCGTCCTCGCTCCAGTCGAGCAGGATGCGGGCCACCAGGTCGGCATCGCGCGAGACCAGGCCCATCAGCAATTCAGCCACCTGGTGGCGCCGCTCTTCCGACAGTCGGCCGACCATGCCGAAATCCAGCAAAGCGATGCGATGATCCGGCAGATACAGCACGTTGCCGGGATGCGGGTCGGCGTGGAAAAACCCCTCTTCCAGGATCATTTTCAAAATGGCACGCGTCCCACGCACGGCGATCTTGTGGCCATCCAGCCCGGCCTTCCTGACCGCGTCGAGATCCCTCCCCGGGATCCCTTCCAGGAAATCCTGCACATTGAGACGTTCCCCGCTCCAGTCCCAGTGAATGCCGGGAATGACGATCCCGGAATCTTCCTCGAGTGCCAGCGCGATTCGCTCGGCATTGCGGCACTCGGCGACGAAATCCAGCTCGCGCCGAAGCGACTGCGAAAACTGCCTCACCAGCAGGCGCGGCCGATAGTGCTGCAGATCGGGCGCTTCCGATTCAATGACCTCGGCCAGGCGTCTGAGCAGTCGTAAATCGGCCTCGATCACGGGGCGAATGCCCGGTCGACGTATCTTGAGAATGACTTGCGTGCCGTCTTGCAAGGTCGCGCGATGGACCTGGGCAAGGGAGGCGGCGGCCAGCGGTTCCGGGTCGACATTGGCAAAGATTTCATCGGGGTTGCCGCCGAGGTCTTCGATCAATTGCGGCTCGATCTCCGACCAGTCCACCGCCGGTGCATGATCCTGAAGTTTGCCGAACTCCTCCAGCCACTCCGGACCGAACAGATCGACACGCGTGGCCAGGACCTGGCCGAGTTTGACGAAGGTCGGGCCCAGCTCCTCCATGACCCGTCGCGCCCTGGCCGGCGGCTTGAGCCGAGCCAGTTCCTCTGCCTCTTTCCAGTGGAGCACCTTGCCGGCACGCTCCAGTGCACCCGCCATGCCGATGCGCTGGACCACGTCTCCGAAGCCGTATCGGATGAGTACCGAGGCGATGTCCTGCATGCGGCCGAGATCGCGTGCCGCGCTGAGTGCTTGCCAGAGCATCAATTCGCTGCCTTGTGTTCGCGTGACTGGCGCCAGAATAGCGTATCGCGTCGGTCAGGGTCGGCCTGCAGGCCCGGACAGCCCGAATGCAGCCACCCATGTTGTGCGTACAACCCGTCAAACAACACGGCACACTTGGTTTAGACTTGACGCTCATGAAGCGTTTATCGGCATCCTCCCTGCGCATGGGCACCATGGTGTTCGCGGCGCTGTTCCTCGTCGGCTGCGCCTCCAGCCCCCCTCCCCGGCAGGACAACGTCTGCGACATCTTCGATCATCACCCGCGCTGGTATGACTACGCCAGCGACTCGGAAAAACGCTGGGGAGTCCCCATTGCCGTCCAGATGGCTTTCGTGCAGCAGGAGTCCTCGTTTCGCGCGCGCGCACGGCCGGAACGTAACCGTTTCCTGGGCATCTTTCCCGGACGACGTCCGTCCAGCGCGCGTGGCTACGCCCAGGCCCAGGATCCGGCCTGGCAGGATTACCAGCAGGCCACGGGCAGGCGGCGAGCGCGGCGCAGCAACATGGCCGACGCCCTGGACTTCATCGGCTGGTACAACGACGTCAGTCATCGACGCCTGGGGCTGGCGAAGAACGACGCTTTCCATCTTTACCTCGCCTATCACGACGGACATACCGGGTTCCAGCGCGGCGGCTGGCGCAACAACGGTCAACTGAGACAGATCGCCAGCCGTGTCGATCAGCGCGCCCAGACCTACAGCCGGCAGCTACCATCCTGCGAGTCCGATCTGCGTTGCCGCCGTTTCTGGCAGTTCTGGCCGTTCTGCCGCTGAACCGGAACGTTTCAGCCGGCCCAAATCCTTATGCCGAAAAGCAATCGCGCATAAACCCAGCCGGCAAGCGCACCGGCCAGGCTGATCGACACGATGCCGGTCAAGGTACGCGCCGCACCCACCGGCGTGACCGGCAACATCGCGTTCATCACCACCAGCGCCGTGCCGACGGCCAGAAAACCGGCCAGCACGAACACCCCCGTGCGCATCCGCGGCAGCCGCCTGGCCACCGGCAAGGCCACCACCAGCGCGATCAGTAATCCAAGTGCGACGATGACCGCCCACAACGGGGCAAAGCTCATCAGGTCGAACAACGTGGTTTCCAGCCTCCGCGAGAGTGGTATGGGGATATCCAGCGCGACAATTCGCGCCAGGTTGAACTGGGTCTGGATGATGCTGCCCAGTATCGTGGCAACCACTACCGCGGCCAGCCAGGCCAGTAACCATCGCACGGTACTCATTATGGCTTCTCCCTGCTCTGTCGGGGACATTCGACCTGCTATCTTGACCTCTCCTTGTCTCGTCGGCAAATCCCTGGGGGTTTTCCCCAGTGCGGAATGAGCAGTTTCACCTCTACCCTCCTCGGGCTCCGACTGCTCCAATGGGGAATGAACATTAACCCCATGGAGCAAACGGACATGAGATTCCTCTTCCCCGCCCCCCGCCGCCTGGCCATCGCGCTGCTACTGCTCGCTGGAACAGGGCTGCCGGCCACACTGATGGCCGCAGTGATCGGCGAAACACTGAGCCAGAAACTGGATACGCTCGGACCACTGGACACCGTCGAAGTCATTGTCAGCTTCGACCAGGACGGTCCACTGACGACCGACCAGGTCATCAACCTGGAATCGCTCGCACTCGGCGGTCTGTACTTCGAAGAGCTGCCAATGGCCGGCGTGCTCGTTCTGGCAGCCAACATCGACAAACTGGCCGGCGTCGACGGCGTTCGTTCGCTCTGGCTGAACGAAAAGCTCGAGTACGACAATGATCGCAGCACAGCCATCAGCGGTGTCGACCGCATGCGGGCCGACCCCAACCTGCGTACCGACCTCGGCCTGCCCTATTCGGGCAAGGGAATTGCCGTACTGGTCAATGACTCGGGCATCGACGGTAATCATCCCGATCTGACATTCCCCGAGAAAGTGGTCCAGAATGTCGCCGCCCAGACCAACCTGAACAGCACCTCGCCGCTGCTTCCGATTACCTATCTGGAAGATATCCCCGATACCGACATCGCCGGCGGTCACGGCACGCATGTTGCCGGTACCGTGGGTGGAACCGGTGCGGCCTCCGGCGGCATGTTCGAAGGTGTGGCACCCGGTGCCGACATCATCGGCTACGGCTCCGGCGCCGGCCTGTTCATTCTCGATACGCTGGGCGGATTCGATTACGCGCTGGTCAACCAGTTCCGGTACAACATCCGGGTCGTTTCCAATTCCTTCGGCAGTCCGTCGGATACCGGAACACCGTTTGATCCCGACCACCCGACCAACATCGCAACCAAGCGCCTGGCTGATCGTAACATCGTGGTCGTTTTCTCGGCCGGCAACTCCGGTCCGGGTGAAGACACGATCACCGGCAACTTCAAGAAGGCCCCCTGGGTCATCACGGTGGGGGCCGGCGACAGCAACGGCAACCTGGCCGGCTTCTCCTCGCGCGGCCTCCGCGGCGGCGGGGGCGAGGTGACGATCAACGGCGAGACCTTCGAATGGGTCGATCGTCCCAACATCGTAGCCCCGGGTGTCGACGTCATCTCCGCCCAGGCCAAGTCCGATCCCCTGGCTCTGGTCGATGACAATATCGATGCGTTCTATACCTCCAAAAGCGGCACCTCGATGGCCGCACCGCACATCTCCGGCGTCGTCGCCCTGATGCTCGAGGCCGATCCGACCCTTCACTGGTCGGAAGTCATCGACATTCTCGAGACCACGGCCACGAACATGCCCGGTCACGAGGCCTGGGAAGTGGGCGCTGGATACGTCAATGTGCATGCTGCCGTCACAATGTCTGCCGACCAACGCGATGACTACGGCCTGACCCAGACCGTGGATCGCGAGTTCAATGCAGTAGTCAACGAGAGCCGCATCGGCGGCCCGAATGTCGACCTGTTCTTCAGTCCCATCGGCGAACCCGAAAGCGAGACATTCGACGTTGCCGAGGGTCTTTCCACTGTGATCGCACGGGCCAACGTTTCCGACAACACCGTCGCCCTGGTGCTGACCGACCCCAACGGCAATCGCTATGG
Source organism: Wenzhouxiangella sp. (assembly GCA_007123055.1). Taxonomy (GTDB): domain Bacteria; phylum Pseudomonadota; class Gammaproteobacteria; order Xanthomonadales; family Wenzhouxiangellaceae; genus Wenzhouxiangella. Next base: position 7,653 of record SKSJ01000177.1, read on the forward strand.
TTCAGGCATTTCGCTTCCGCTGCTCGGCCCCAGCATTGCCGTGAGCGCTCCGGCCGTGCCCGGCGAGTGGACCATTGAGGTAAGCGGTATCGGCGCGGTGTCCGGAGTCGCACTCGATCCACTGGGCCTGACCAATGGCACCGCCGTTCCGGGCGAGATCAATGCCCAGATCAGTTTCATGCAGGTCGACGGTTTCGAGGGACTCGATGACATCCAGGGCCATCCTGCCCAGGGATTCATCGAACGCGCCGTGGCCAATCGCCTGCTCGACGGTCTGGAGGGCGGCGTGTTCGCACCAGATACCGCCATCATCCGTGCCGAAGCCGCCGATTACCTGACTCTGGGCGCCGGCATCCGTCAGCTTCGCCCCACGGACGGCACGGACAGCCTGTTCGATGTTCAGGGCCTGGATCTGGCAA